>JADHSW010000029.1 GCA_016776705.1 Rhodospirillales bacterium | reverse complement strand
ATGAGTTGCAGCGCGCCGAACTGGCGGCCCTGGCCGACCGCTTCGCCATCATTGCCAAAACCGCTGAAGACCTGGGAGATTAGATTTAAGGAACTTAGTCATGGGTCTGAATATAAAACGACAGTCATTTATCGCCACTTTCCTCATCTTCCTCGCACCTACGCTGGCGGGAGCAGATACCGGACTCGCCAGAACATGGGAAAAAGCCGAAATCTGGGTGCGGACGGCTGAAGGTTTTTTCTCCAGCCATATGGATGACGCCATCTTGCTGGAACGTCTGAACGGTGCAGGAAAGAAGTATCCGACGGTGATCTTTTTTCACGACTGCGGCAAAAACCGCAAGCAGGCCGGATGGCACTATGCCCGCTTTATGGCTCGCGCCGGTTTCGCCGTCATCCTTCCCGACAGTTTTGCCCGGCCGGACCGTCCGGAAACCTGTGAATACTGGCAATTCAAGCCCCTTGACGATGCGCCGCTGGGAAAAGTTCATGCTTTGCGAAAAGCCGAAATTTCTCACGCCCTGATGAATGCGAAAAAACTCAAATGGGTCGATACCTCCAATCTGTTCGCGATGGGTCACGGCGAAGGCGGCGATGCGCTGGCCGCCTACACTGATAGCGGATACAAGGCCAGAATTATTAGCGGCGCCTTGTGCAAATGGGGCGTCGGCGGCTCCAAGGACAAACCCACCCTTTCTCTGGCTTCCCGCGAAGACAGGTTGTTTCAGGGACAGGCTGCCGATACCTGTGCCAACAAAACCGACGGATATCCATTGCAAACCATCTTATTTGACGGCTTCCAGCATGACACATCAAGCCTACCCCAGGCCCGCGAAACGGTTATCGACTTTCTCAAGACACTTGTGAAATGATTGCGTTAAACGAATCAAGCTTAAGTCTCAGGGAGCGCAACAGTGACACTTAATATTACCATCAGCCTGATGGAACAGATCGGCGACCTTGCCAAACGAGCTGGCAAGGAAATCATGAAAATCTACGAAACCGATTTCGCCGTCGAGGCGAAGGCCGATGAGTCGCCCGTTACCCTGGCGGATCAGATCGCAGAGGAGCTGATCATTCGTGGTATTCGCGAAAGGCTGACGTCGGCCTACCCCATCATCGGCGAGGAAGCCTTTGCTGCTGGCAAGGCGCCTGAAATCGGCTCAGGCCCTTTCTGGCTGGTCGATGCCCTTGACGGAACCAAGAGCTTCATTCAAAAAAATCATGAATTCACGGTCAACATCGCCCTTATTGAAACGGGTAAACCGGTATTGGGCGTCGTTCACGCCCCTGCCCTTGGTGACTCCTACTGGGGCAGCCGCAGCGGTGCGTTCGCAGAACATGCGGGCGAAGGAACCCGAACCATCAAGTGCCGCCTGCCCGCTGAAGATGGACAGGTGGTTGTCGCCAGCCGCAATCATCGCTCGCCTGAGCTTGAAGAATACATTGCCGGCCTGCATGTCAAAAGTTCCGCCAGTGCGGGCAGTTCATTGAAATTCTGCCTTGTCGCCACAGGCGCCGCCGACATCTACCCACGCCTTGGCCGGACCATGGAATGGGACATTGCCGCCGGGCATGCCGTTCTTGCCGCCGCCGGTGGCAGCGTTCGCAAAATCGACGACACCGCCATGACTTACGGCAAGCCGGGCTTTGAAAACCCTCACTTCATCGCCCGGGGTCTGGAAGCCCCAGTCGCAGACGCTTAGGCAGAAATCATCTGTTTTCAAGTCTTGACGATAGATTTCTATAGGCGCACAATATTCCCCAGGTTATCAGGAAACTGAGCCTGTAAAAGCCGCCGTAACCCTTTACGGTGACTGCTGTGCCGGGTCATTACCTAGGGTGGCCTTGCCAAAAGCAGAAAGAGTGTAAAGAGCCGTTGGCTGGACCGGCGGCTCTTTCTTTGATCCAGTACCAACCAGCATAAAATTGAAAAAAATGGCCTATAGCGACAACAATATTCTGAACGCCAGTTCCGAAAACATCGCTAAAGCCGCCGCTATAATCAAGGCTGGCGGGCTGGTCGCCTTTTCCACTGAAACTGTTTATGGACTTGGCGCGGACGCCACCAACGATGAAGCAATCGCCGGAATTTATGAAGCCAAGGGTCGCCCTCGTTTCAACCCGTTAATCATCCATTTCGCCAACACCGCCAAAGTGGCTGATGTTGTTGATTTCAACGACCAGGCTGTCGCACTGGCCGATGCATTCTGGCCCGGGGCTTTGACCATGGTGCTAAATCGAAAAAACAATTGCCCAATTTCCTTGCTCGCCAGCGCCGGCCTGGAAACCCTGGCCGTTCGCGTTCCCGATCACCACCTCGCCCACCAGTTTATTGAACAGGCAGACACTCCCATCGCCGCCCCCAGCGCCAATCGGTCCGGCGAAATCAGCCCAACCGCCGCTGAACATGTGCGCGACAGCCTTGGCGACAGGGTTGACGCCATTCTGGATGGGGGACCCTGCGCTGTTGGCATCGAGTCAACCGTGGTCGATCTTAGTGGCAAAATCCCAACCCTGCTGCGCCCCGGCGGCATTGCCCGCGAAGATATTGAGGCCGTGATCGGCCCTGTAGATGTTGCCGATGGAAGCGATGATACGCCACGCTCGCCGGGCATGCTAAGCCGTCATTATGCACCGTCGATCCCCATCCGCCTGAACGCCCAAAGAGAAGAAAACGGTGAGGCGCTGCTTGCCTTCGGACCTGAGGCCACGCCACATCATGCCAACCTTAGTCCAAGCGGCGACCTGAAAGAGGCCGCTGCCAACCTTTTCGCCATGTTGCGCATGCTCGACAGGCCAACCTTCACAGGCATCGCGGTAATGACGGTCCCTGACAAGGGTCTTGGTCTGGCGATCAACGACAGGCTAAAGCGCGCCGCAACGCCTTAAACACTCTTATCTCTTGTCGCATAATATAGAAATCATCTATTATGCGAGTTGGGAGCTTTGGGAGGGCAGCCGGAAAAAATGTATGTCACCAGCATTAAGATACGCTCTCTTTGAACCATCCTTGATAAGGCGATACGCAGCGCTTAGTGTTTTTGCCTTGAGCGTTCTGATTATTATTTCTGCACTGTGGAATCTCAACAACCTGAAGGATCAGGCTGTCAATCTGGCCACGGCCGAGGCAGCTTCAAATTGGAATAAAGACTTGTCGTTCCGCAAATGGGCGACCCGTCACGGCGGACTTTACGTTAAACCCAATGATCGCACGCCGCCCAATCCCTACCTTGAGCATTTAAAAGATCGTGACGTCGTCACCACAGACGGCACCAGACTGACCCTGATGAACCCCGCATACATGATGCGACAAATGACCGAGGAATTCGAAGAATTCTACGGCATCAAGGGAAGTATCA
The DNA here is from genome assembly GCA_016776705.1 of Rhodospirillales bacterium. GTDB lineage: Bacteria > Pseudomonadota > Alphaproteobacteria > Rhodospirillales > JABHCV01 > JACNJU01. Next base: position 15,807 of record JADHSW010000029.1, on the reverse strand, counting down.
CGGGCCAGATCCTGCTAAACCCCATCAATGAGCCCGACCACTGGGAACTGCGGGCGCTGAAACTTTTCGATCTTGGAACAACGGAAATCATTGAACAGTCTGTGATCGACGGCGCCCCTTATCTGCGTCTGATGCGGCCAATGGTCATGGAGGAAGGCTGCGAAAAATGCCACGGACATCTGGGCTTCAAGGTTGGTGACATTCGCGGTGGAATTAGCGTTTCCATTCCCCTTACACCGTATTTCGAGGCTGCAAAAGCAACTGAAAACACAATGCTGGCGTCCCATGGGGGTGTTTGGCTCGCGGGAATATTCGTCATCGGCTTTGTATCCATACGTGGCCGCCAGCATGAAAGAGAATTCTTCACCGCAGAACAAAAGTACCGAACCCTGATAGAGGCAACATCAGCCGTGGTCTGGACGACTGACCCAAAGGGAGAGTTTTCCACCCGTCAACAATCCTGGGAGAATTACACCGGCCAGACATGGCCTGAACATCAAGGATCAGGTTGGACAGATATGATCCACCCTGATGATGTTGAGAAAATCAGACGGAACTGGAATAACGCCATTGGAAGTCGGTCGACCTATACGGACGAAGGACGGATCTGGAGTGCTGAGGCCAATTCTTACCGGGACTTTATTACCCGTGCTGCCCCTGTCTTCATTGACCGGAACACTGTCAGTGAGTGGATTGGTACTATTACCGACACAACAGCCCGGAAACAAGCGGAGCAGGCCCTTCATAAGGCCCGTGATGAACTGGAGGCCCGGGTCATCGAGAGAACCAAGGAGTTGCGCAAGCTCTCCCTCGCCGTGGAACAAAGCCCGGACATGGTTTTCATCACGGATATCCAGGGAACAATCCAGTACGTGAACCCGAAATTTTCGGAAATGACCGGTTTTTCCAGAGACGAGGCCGTGGGATCCAATCCCAGAATGCTGAAATCGGGCGATACTGCCGACGCAGTCTATAAAGATTTGTGGCAGACGATTTCAGCGGGCAATGAATGGCGCGGCGACATCAAGGACAAACGCAAGGACGGATCGACCTATTGGGCGTCAATGCTGGTTGCCCCCGTTAAAGATGAGGATGGCAAAGTAACCGATTATGTCGCCATGCATGAAGACATTACAGAGCGTAGAAGAGTCGAACAGAACGTTCGCGATGCCATGAAAAAGGCCGAGCACGCCGACAGGGCCAAATCCGAACTGCTTGCCAATATGTCACATGAATTACGCACCCCACTGAACGCCATTATCGGTTTCTCAGACACCTTGATAGCAGAAACCTTTGGCCCCATGGCCAACGACAAACAGAGAGAATATTTGCAAGACATTCATTTTTCCGGCGAGCATTTACTGGATCTGATCAACGACGTTCTTGATGTATCTGCAATCGAAGCCGGTAAAACGGAATTGAATGAGAGCGAACTGGAACTGATGTCGACCTTTGACGACTGCCTTAAACTTGTCAGTTCAAGGGCCATGCAAGGTGGCATCAAAATAAATTGCGATCAAAAGAATGGCTTTCCCCGACTTTTTGCCGATGAACGCAGAACCAAACAAATTGTTATCAACCTGCTGACAAATGCCATCAAGTTCACTCCGGAAGGCGGCGAAGTGACGCTGAACGCTGTTCAAAATGATGACCAGTCGATGACCTTAACGGTAACAGACACGGGCATCGGCATGGATGCGGCGGGCATTAAAAAGGCCATGACCCAGTTTGGACAGGTCGACAGTTCGCTTGACAGAAAATTTGAAGGAACCGGACTGGGCCTTCCACTAACCCGAATGCTGGTTGAACTGCATGGCGGTGAATTATTGATTGAAAGCGAACCTGGCCACGGAACAACTGTATTTGTCAACTTCCCACCCGAACGTGTTATCTCCCCTCGTTGATGCTACACCTGACCCAGGTCAATTTAGTTTTTCCTAATATATATAGAATATCGCGCTTCTACTGAAAAAAGACAACCAGACAGGAAGCGCCAGATGAACACTGCCAAAACCCAGCCAGTATTAACGCCAAGCCCTTTCGATCTTCAAAATCAATCTCTGTATGAGGAATGGCGGAGGCAGAAGCTGACCGGTTACCCCCAATCACTGGGTGATCTGGTTGTCGAACTTAAAGACCCCACAAACTTGACGTCAGTGGAAAAAGAAGCCCTGCTGCAGCGCGTTCGAAAGGCCAATATGGTGGTCTATGTCAGTGCGACAGGCGACGATCCTGACCGAAATATCCCGTTGATGCTGGCCGCCCAACTTGGCGTTTCTGGCCTGAATCACAACTGGCTTGCAGATGCGGATGGGTTGACTTCGCTCACCGTTGTAAGCGACGGCACCCGTCAGCACTACATTCCCTATTCTAACCGTCTGATCAAATGGCATACGGATGGCTATTACAACACAGCCGCCGAGCAAATCCAGACGCTCAATTTGCACTGCGTCAGCCCCGCAGCCGAAGGTGGGGAAAACCGCCTGATGGATCACGAAATGGCGTATATCCACTTGCGCGACGAAAATCCTGAATTTATCCAGGCGCTGATGGCCCCCGACGCCATGACCATTCCGCCACGTATCGACGAAGGCGGAACCACGTGCCGCCGCGAGGAACGGGGACCGGTATTTTCAGTTTGCCGCGAAAGCGGCAACCTTCACATGCGCTACACCATTCGTGAACGAAACGTCATCTGGATGGACGATCCAATAACCACTCAGGCTTTAAGTTGTCTTGAAGGTCTGCTTGAAGGCGACCATCCGGCGATTTTCAAGGGCCGCCTTGAGTCCGGCATGGGCCTTGTCAGCAATAACGTCCTGCATGATCGTTCCGGTTTCAGCGACGACGACACCCACAAACGCCTGATCTACCGCGCCCGCTACTTCGACCGGCTGGCGAATACCGGCGTTCGGGATGTCTATCCGGATTTATTTTAATTAACGCAAAACCGGGCTTCCTTCCAAAATCATCATTCCCGTAAAAGCGAAAATCCAGAACACACGTCAAAAAGCTGGACACGTGTCACTGCGGTCATGAAGGGTTCTGCAGGCCATAAAGTTCTCTTGTTTGTGCTTCTCCCTGACGTCATTATGCGCCCTATCATGATGACACATTCTCAGGCATTACAGGGTATATGCGAACTCGTTGGTCCGATAGGCTGGATCGACGCAGCCGATGAAATGCAGCCCTATCTTCACGAAGAACGCGGCTTGTATGAAGGCACGGCGGCGGCCGTCGTAAAACCGGCTTCCACTGCCGAGGTCGCCGCAGTTTTGAAGCTGTGCAACGAGGCCGGGCTTGGTGTCGTCCCGCTTGGGGGAAATACCGGTTTGGTCGGCGGCGGTGTTCCTGATTTTCCCGACGGTCAGGGAATTGTCCTATCAACGCAGCGACTGAACGCCGTGCGTGATGTCGATGCCCTGAATCAGACCATCACCGTCGAGGCCGGAGTAATTCTGGCCGAAATCCAGCGTATCGCCGAAGAAGCAGGCACCCTGTTTCCCTTGAGCCTGGGAGCGGAAGGATCCTGCCAGATTGGCGGCAACCTTTCGACCAATGCAGGCGGCGTCCAGGTTTTGCGCTATGGCAATGCCCGTGATCTGGTGCTTGGCCTTGAAGTGGTTCTGGCTGATGGACGCATCTGGAATGGCCTTCGCGCCCTTCGAAAGGACAACACAGGATATGATTTAAAGCACCTTTTTATGGGTGCGGAAGGCACGCTGGGGATCATTACGGCCGCAGTGCTGAAACTGTTCCCCCGCCCTCCGGCACGCGAAACGGCACTTTGCGCCGCTGGCGATGCCGGATCATTACTGCAAGTTCTTAAACGTATGCGCAACAGCGCAGGAGAAGCCTTGAGCGCCTTTGAAATCATGAACCGTTTTGGAATCGAGATCGCCGAGAAACACGTCCCCAGCGCAAATGATCCGTTCGATGAACCCCACCGTGAATACGCCCTGATCGAGTTGAGTGGCGGCAACGGCATCCGCGAGACCCTGGAAACGGTTTTAGAAGAAGCCCTTGAAGACGGCCTGATCGACGACGCCGTGCTTGCTGCAAGCACGGCACAATCCGACGAATTGTGGGCCATTCGCGAGGCGATACCCGAAGCGCAAAAACACGAAGGCGGTTCAATCAAACACGATGTATCCGTTCCCGTCTCCAGCGTTGGCGATTTTCTTGAAGAAGCGACAAGTCTGGTCGAAGCAGAATTGCCGGGTGTGCGCGTCTGCGCCTTTGGCCATGCCGGGGACGGCAATATTCATTTCAACCTGAGCCAGCCGCCAGGAGCAGATAAAGGCGCCTATCTGGAAAACTGGGGCCGCATAAATCGGCTCATCCATGATATGGTCATGGGCATGGGTGGAAGCTTCAGTGCCGAACATGGCATTGGGCAATTGAAACGCGGCGACTTGGTCCGCTATAAATCCGATGTCGAGTTGAGCCTGATGAAGGCCATGAAAATGACGCTCGACCCAAAAAACATTATGAACCCCGGAAAGGTCATCTGATGAGTGCATACACCGCCCCTGTTGAAGATATTCGCTTTGTTCTTAACGAAATTGCCGGTTTGGGCGATGTCGCAAATTTGCCGGGATTTAAGGACGCCACCCCAGATCTTGTAAATGCGATTGTTGAAGAGGCCGGGAAACTGGCATCAGACGTGTTGGCGCCGTTGAACCAATCGGGGGATCAGGAAGGCTGCAAGATCGATAATGGTGTCGTTCGCACGCCAAAGGGCTTCAAGGAAGCTTACCAGCAGTTTCTCGAGGGGGGCTGGAACGGCATTCCCTTTGATCCCGAACACGGGGGGCAGGGCCTGCCCTGGCTGGTATCGACCGCCGTGTCGGAAATCTGGAATTCGGCTAACATGGCTTTTGCCCTATGCCCCTTGCTAAACCAGGGGGCGGCTGAATCGATAAACGCTCACGGCTCTGATGAACTGAAATCAATCTTTCTTGAAAAAATGATCGAAGGCGTCTGGACCGGCACCATGAACCTGACCGAACCCCAGGCGGGAACAGATTTGGCGCTTCTTCGAACCAAAGCCGTTAAGGATGGCGATCACTACCGCATCAACGGCCAAAAAATCTTTATCACCTACGGCGAACACGACTGGACAGAGAATATCATCCATCTGGTTCTGGCCCGCCTGCCTGATGCTCCCGCCGGAGTTAAAGGCATCTCGCTGTTTCTTGTGCCGAAGTTCCTGGTTAAGGATGACGGATCCCTTGGTGAGCGTAACGATCTGCGCTGTGTTTCCATCGAACATAAACTTGGCATCAACGCCAGCCCGACTGCCGTGATGTCCTATGGAGATAACGACGGAGCCATCGGCTATCTGATCGGTGAAGAAAATGAAGGCATCAAATGTATGTTCACGATGATGAACAATGCCCGCCTGGGTGTTGGTCTTCAAGGCGTGGCCATTGCTGAAAGGGCCTATCAGCAGGCACGCGACTATGCCCTTGAGCGCGTGCAAAGCCGAGATGCCTCAAGCGATAGTTCGGCATCAGTAACCATTGCCCATCACCCCGATGTCAAACGCATGCTTCTTTCCATGAAATCCCGGCTTGAAGCCGCGCGGGCGCTCGCCTATACCGCCGCCGCCTATCTTGATACCGCTAATCAACATGCAGACGCCGAGAAAAAAAATCGTGCGCAGGCCATGGTCGACCTGCTGATCCCGGTTGTCAAAGCCTGGAGCACGGATATCGGCATCGACGCCGCCAACATGGGTGTGCAGGTTCATGGAGGCATGGGATATATCGAAGAGACCGGCGCCGCCCAACACCTTAGAGACGCCCGCATTGCCTCAATCTACGAAGGCACAAACGGCATCCAGGCGATCGACTTGATCGGACGCAAGATTGTCCGTGAAAATGGACAGACAGTCGGTGTATTGATTGAGGAAATCCGGCGCTTTCAACCTGACACGTCCAACGAAGACCTTGGGGTCATCGCTACTCGCCTTGAAACCGCCCTTGTTGCACTGGAACAGGCGACGGCATGGATCGTCGACACCTATCAGAAAGACACCAACGCCGCCCTGGCCGGCGCGGTTTCCTACCTTTCCCTGCTTGGCGCAACAGTCGGTGGATGGATGATGGGCCGCGCCGCCGAGATTTCCCTGAACAAGCTGGAAACCGGCGAAGGTGACCCTGAATTCTACAAGGCTAAAATTATTTCAGCGCGCTTCTTTGCCGATCAGGTTCTCATCGAAGCGCCAATGTTGTCGGAAAAAGTCACTACAGGGGCTCCGTCCATTACCGCCTTTAACATTTCCCACCGCTGATCAAGACCTGTCGCTGATTGAAACCAGGCACACCAAATTCAGGTTATACCTTGATTTTTTTGTGTTTTTCGGACATTTTGAGCACGAAATTTAGGGTGATATTTCAGCAATGAGTGGATTTAGTCGATACGTCCTCAAACAACTGTTTGTGGGCATGATACTCGTGACGGCGGGGTTGACCTGTGTCATCTGGCTGACACAGTCCCTGAAATTCGTCGAAATGATCGTTAACCGCGGCTTGACTACGGGCGTTTTCATATACCTGACCATGTTACTGCTGCCCAATTTCCTGTCGATTGTCCTGCCAATCGCCCTTTTCACGGTGATCGTCTTCACTTATTCAAAATTGATCACAGATCGTGAAATGGTTGTCATGCGAGCCGCTGGATTAAGCCAGCATGCCCTGGCCCGCCCGGGATTGATCTTGACACTTCTCGTTGTCGCCTTCGGTTATCTGATTAACATTTACTTGCTGCCCCAATCCTACCGAATGTTCCGGGATCTGCAGTGGGACATCCGAAACAGCTATACCCATATCCTGTTACAGGAAGGCGCCTTTAACGAGGCGTCCAAGGACATTACCGTTTATGTTCGCGAAAGGTCTTCCGACGGGCAATTGCTGGGCATTCTTGTCCATGACTCAAGAGACGAGAAGAAACCCTACACTCTGCTCGCCGAGCGAGGAGCCATGCTGGAAGGGGAAGAAGGTTCGCGGGTCGTTATGTACAATGGTAACCGTCAGGAAGTTGATCCTGTAACCCACCAGTTCTCGATTTTATATTTCGACCGGTATATTTTTGAAATGGAATCCGCTTCGGAATCAACAGGCTATCGCTTCCGCGAGTCACGGGAGAGAACGGTTTACGAATTATTCCATCTGGAAGAAGATCCGGACCTGGAGCCACAAAATATAGGCAAATTTACGGTCGAGGGGCACAAAAGGCTGATTTCCCCCGTTTCCGCGCTGGGATACGCCCTTGTCGGCCTGGCAATCCTGATATCCGGCACTTTTTCAAGGCGAACGCAATCCAGGCGTATAATCGTCGCCGCAATTATCGTCATCGCCCTGCAGGCGGCCATGCTGGCGCTGGAAAATGCGACGGCCAAAAACCTCTCCCTGGTGCCGGCCCTTTATGTTCTCGGACTGCTCCCGGTGGTCGGAGGTTACATCTTCATGCTGCACACCCCAAAGACCAGGGGCAGAAAACATATTGAAGCAATCGGCTGAATGAACAGGACTGAATAGAAGTGCGCCTTTCAACCACCATGTCCATTTATATCGGCAGGCAATTCATTGTCAGCTTTTTTGCCATTTTCACGATCTTGCTGACCCTGATTTTGTTGGTCGATATGATCGAATTGCTTAGAAGGGCCGCATCTAAACCAGAAGTCGATTTCTCGATGGTTCTTGAAATGGCGATCCTGAAACTTCCCCATATGGGGCAACAAATCTTCCCCTTCGCCGTCCTGTTTGGCGGCATGGCTGCATTTTGGCGCCTGACACGGAACCATGAGCTTGTTGTTTCTCGTGCCGCCGGGGTTTCGGCCTGGCAATTTCTTCTCCCTGTTCTACTACTGGCTTTCATGTTGGGGACGCTGAAAATAATGGTGTTCAATCCACTTTCCTCGGCAATGTTGTCGCGTTTTGAGCGCATTGAGGCTGCGGCGTTCAAGGGTCAGGTAAGTTTTCTGGCAATTTCCAATTCCGGTTTGTGGCTGCGCCAATCTGATGGAACAGACCAGTCCGTCGTTCACTCCAGAAATGTCTTTCAACAAGACCAGGAAGTGGAACTTGGCGACGTAAATGTTTTCATGTTCAAAGGGACCACGACATTCACCAAGCGAGTAGATGCCGAAAAAGCCGTTCTTGAAGACGGTTTTTGGCATATGCACAATGTCTGGGTGCATGAACCGGATGTTTCTTCCCGGCACGAAGAAGAATTCTGGTTGGAAACCGACCTTACCCTGGGCTCCATTCAGGATAATTTTGCGCCACCGGAAACCATGTCGTTTTGGGACCTGCCCGATTTTATTGACGCCCTGGAAGGCGCCGGTTTTTCCGCCATCCGCCATCGTCTGCACTGGCATTCCCTTCTCGCGGCTCCCCTGCTGATGTGCGCCATGGTTCTGATAGCCGCGACCTTTACGCTTCCCCAATCCAGGCGTGGCGGCACCATTTTCGTTGTATCAGGTGGCGTTTTGACCGGATTTATCCTCTATTTCTTTTCTGATGTCGTTTTTGCCCTTGGCCTTTCCGACTCGATCCCTGTAACACTGGCCGCCTGGACACCATCCGGGGTGACAACGTTGCTGGGACTGGCGATGTTACTGCATCTTGAGGATGGTTAGGTCGACATGAGTACTTTCAGCGTTATGCGAAAAACCAATAAACCCCTTCTTTTGCTGCTTGGCATACTGGCCTTTGCGCCGTGCCTTGCCCTGGCCGCCGCATCAGGGGGGAACACCCCGCCGATAAGCGAGATGGAAGTTAATGACCCTTCACAAGAGGTCCGCTTCAGCGCAGATGAAATGCAGCATGACCGGGAGTTGGACATTGTCACAGCCCGCGGAAATGTTCAGGTTCAACAACTTCAACGCATCCTTAGAGCCGACGTCATCGTCTACAATCGAAAACAGGATTTCGTTACGGCTTCAGGAAACGTTACCTTGCTGGAGCCCTCCGGTGATGTCCTGTTTGCTGAATTCATGGAGCTTTCCGGTGATTTAAGGGAAGGTGTAATCGCAGATCTACGGGCCATCTTGAAAGATGGCTCCCTCATAGCGGCAAGTGGCGCGAAACGCACTGGCGCCAATATCCTCAACATGCGCAACGCCGTCTATTCGCCCTGCCGTCTGTGCGAAGATGATCCTTCCCGACCCCCTTTATGGCAGGTCAAAGCGGTCAAGGTCATCCACGATAAAAAACGCCAGACCATTGAATATTCCGATGCCTGGCTTGAAGTCGCCGGTATGCCGGTCTTGTACACACCCTATCTTTCCCATCCCGATCCAACGGTAAAGAGAAAGAGTGGCTTTTTGACGCCGTCATTTGGCTCTTCAACCACAACAGGATCATTTCTCACCACACCCTATTTTTTTAATATCGCCCCCAATGCAGATGCAACCCTGACACCGTCATTCACCGCCGATGACGGTGTGATCCTGGCCGGCGAATATCGCCACAAGTTCCAGGAAGGCAATTTCGAAGCCCACGCCAGCATCAAGGAAAACACACCGGATTCCCAGCAAACCTATTCAACTGAGGAAGGGATCGCCAACATCAGGGGACATATTTCTGCAAAAGGCCGTTTCGATTACGATGAAACATGGCGCTGGGGCTTCGATGCCAACCGGCAGACCGATGCTGCCTATATGTCCCGATATGGTTTCACTGCCGACAACACTCGTCCCGAAATATCCAACGCCCTGGCTTCCCAGGGGTTTGTCGAAGGATTCCGTGGTCGAAATTATTTCTATGCGGGGGGGACCACTTTTCAAAACACCCTGACCAATCCTGATGACACCCAGACCCCTCTCATCCTGCCCCTGGTTGACTTCAATCACGTTGGCGACCCGGATCGCTACGGTGGTCATTCGACGCTGGATGTCAATATGCTGGCCCTGAGCAGGTCGGAAGGAACGGATACGCGCAGACTTTCCTTCCGGGGTGGTTGGAATCTGCCCCATGTCGCACCGAAGGGAGATGTTTATACCCTGTCGGCAAAAATGATGGGAGACTTCTACCATACCAATAATCATGTGGTTTCCGGTCAAGATAAGACATCAGACTTTGCCTACCGACTGATGCCGCAGGTCGCCCTTGACTGGCGCTATCCTTTTGTTCGTGGCGAAGGCAAGGTTTATCAGATGTTCGAACCAATAGCCTCGGCTGTCGTCAGCCCCTACGGTGGAAATTCTTCGGATATTCCCAATGAAGACAGCCAGAATCTTGAATTCGATGACACCAATCTGTTCAGCGACAACCGCTTTTCCGGACTCGACCGCGTCGAAGGCGGCCCCAGGGTAAATTACGGTTTTAAGTGGGGCGTATTTGGTGAGGGCGGCGGCTCAACCAGCCTGTTGGTCGGGCAAAGCTATCGCTACAAGACGGACGATACCTTTGCCACCGGGTCCGGACTGGAAGATAATTTTTCCGACATCGTTGGCAGGGTTCATGCGTCACCAGGGTCCATGCTGGACATTTTCTATAGAACCCGCCTGAATAAATCAAACCTTGAAGCCCGGCGCAACGAGGTCGACCTGAGCGCGGGTGCCCCCGCCTTGCGCCTGAGCACCCGTTATTCCTATTTCGACCGCCAGGAAGGAAGTGAGTTTTCCGGGCGAGAAGAAATCAGCGGTAGCCTGTCATCACAGTTGAACAAAAGCTGGAGATCAAGCCTCAGCGCCACCAGGGATCTGAACGAAAATGATTTACGCGCGATGAACTTGAATTTGACTTACGAAGATGAGTGCTTTCTTTTATCGACAAACATAAACCGCACCTTCTTCCAAAACCAGGAACTGCATCCGGAAAATTCCATCGTTTTCCGCATCCTGTTTAAAACATTGGGGGAAGTCTCTCCAGGCGTGCAGGTTCTCAACCCCAATCAGACAAATTAGGCTGATAGCGTTCATGCCGACATGGAAGAATTGCTTACTTGCCCTTGTTAGTCGTATTCTTGAGAACGGTTTTACGGTGCGTATCAAGAGGCGAAAACGACCAATGACAGTCGCAAAAACAAGATTTTCATGGCAACACGCTCTTTCGGTAACCTTGTTGGTTCTGGGTTTATCCATGAACAACTCTCCGGCTTGTGCCCAAACCCTTGGGATAGCCGCCGTCGTGAATGACGACGTGATCTCTCTTTATGATCTTGAAGCCCGTGTAAAACTGCTGATCGTTACATCAAATCTTAAAGACTCCCCTGAATTGCGTCGCCGCCTGAGCGGACAGGTGCTCAACAGCCTGATAAATGAAAAATTAAAAATGCAGGAAGCGAAACGCCTTGGTATTCGAATTTCCAAGGGAGAGTTGGAAGAGGCCTATGCCAATATGGAAGCACGAAACAATCTTCCAAAGGGGGGATTAACCGATTTTCTGAAGGCAAATAACATCGACAGACTGGTATTGATGGACCAGATTGAAGCCGCTCAGGCATGGGGTGGGGCTGTCAACAGGACATTCCGCGCGCAAGTGACCGTCAGCGAGGAAGAAATTGATGAGGTCATTGAGGAAATAAAGGCCAGCAAAGGAAAACCGGAATACCTTACCGGGGAAATTTTCCTGCCCGTCAATAACCCCAATATGGCTGGACAAGTCCTCAACAACGCCAATGCACTAATTGAGCAACTTGGGAAGGGCGCCAGTTTTTCTGCCCTGGCAAGAAACTATTCACAAAGTGCATCAGCCGCCGTAGGCGGTGATCTGGGATGGGTGCGTCAGGGACAGTTGGCGAAAGAAATCAACAAGGTTTTAATCCCCCTTATGAAAGGAAGTGTGGCCCCGCCGGTTCGCACAGTCGCGGGTTATCATATCATCCATAAACGCGACGAGCGCGCTGGAGAGGGATTGCCCCCATCAGAAGAGAAACTCGATCTTCGTCAGGTCTTCCTTCCCCTTGCTGCCAATGCCAATAGCAGCGACATCTCAGGCCTGACGGAAAAAGCCAAAAGTATGGCGGCAAGCGCCTCCAACTGTTCTGACATGGAAAAGCTTGAGGCCGAGAGCGGATCACCGCTTTCAGGTAGCCTGGGTGTTGTCGATACATCGGCTTTACCACCACTCGTCCAGGGCGCCGTTAGAAACCTGCCCGTTGGCACCGCCAGCAATCCGATCCCCTCCCAGGGTGGTATTATTTTTCTGATGGTATGCAAGCGTACAGGAACATCCGCGTTGGACATTCTGCGCCCCAATATCAAACAGCGGCTATTGAATGAGCGGCTTGATGTTTCAGCCAGGGGATATCTTCGAGATTTGCGCCATGCCGCTTTCCTGGACGTGCGAGTATGAGTTCCGCCGCCCCGCAGGCTAGCGGGAGCGGCAAGGCACTGCCACTGGCAATGACCATGGGAGAGCCCGCCGGAGTAGGCGCTGAGATCGCCCTGAAAGCCTGGGCGTCAAAATCCGCACCGCCATTTTTCCTTATTGACGACGCTAATCGTCTGCGAAAGATCATCGATGATCTGTGCTGGGGAATGTCCATCAAGGAAATTCAGGCCGCCGACGAAACACCGGGAATATTCACCAAATCCCTGCCCGTCTTGCATCGCCCTTTGAACGCCGAAGTTATTGCTGGAATCCCTCATCCTGACAATGCTGCGAGCGTTATCAATGCCATCCGGACAGCCGTGGAATTCGTCCAGAGCGGTCAGGCTTCCAGCGTCGTCACCAACCCTATCCACAAGAAGTCCCTTTATGATGCCGGTTTCAAATTTCCGGGCCATACGGAATTCCTTGCGAATCTGGCAGAGGTCGATACACCACCGGTAATGATGCTGGCGTCACCGGAACTCAAGGTTGTGCCCGTCACCATTCATGTCAGCATCGCAGATGCCCTAGCCAGTCTGAAAGAAGATGACATTGTCACCACGGCCAAAATTACGGCACAGTCCCTGGAAGACGATTTCGCCATATCCGCGCCACGACTTGCCGTCGCCGGGCTGAACCCCCATGCCGGTGAAGGTGGGGGCATGGGCAATGAAGAAAGCGCCATTATTGAACCCGCTATCGCCCGGCTTCGCCAATTGGGCATTGATGCGACCGGCCCCTGGCCGCCAGACACCCTGTTTCACGAAGCGGCGCGCAAAACCTATGACGCGGTTATTTGCATGTACCACGACCAGGCCCTGATCCCGATCAAGACCATTGATTTTGACGGCGCCGTCAACGTTACCCTTGGCCTTCCCTTTGTGCGCACATCGCCCGATCATGGCACCGCCTTTGATATCGCGGGAACCGGAAGGGCCAGCGAAAAGAGCCTGCTCGCCGCCCTTAACATGGCCGCTGACATGGCAGCGCGGCGAAATTCACAAGGCTAGCCATGTCATCAGATAATTTACCCCCGCTTCGAGAGACCATTGCTCGCTTCGGCCTTGACGCCCGCAAGAAGTTTGGCCAGCATTTCCTTCTTGATCTGAACCTGACGGCAAGGATTGCCCGTGCCGCAGGTGATTTAAGCAATTGTACGGTGATTGAAATCGGCCCCGGGCCCGGCGGCCTGACACGGGCGCTTCTTGACGCCGGGGCCAAACAGCTAATCGCTATTGAACGTGACCCCCGCTGTGTCGAAGCTATCGAAGATCTGGCGACGCATTATAAGGGCAGACTGAAAGTAATTGATGCAGATGCCCTGGAGCTGGATATCGTTAAGCTTGCCGAAGGCCCGAAAAAGATTGTCGCCAACCTGCCTTATAATGTGGCGACGCCATTGCTCATTGGTTGGCTGAGAAAGATAAACCAGTTTGATGGCCTGACTCTGATGTTTCAAAAAGAAGTGGCCGATCGGCTGACAGCCGTTCCCGGCAACAGGACTTATGGCCGCTTGTCAGTTCTGACCCAGTGGCTGTGCCATACCCATCACGACTTCAACATCGCAAGAACGGCTTTCACACCGCCGCCCAAGGTCGAAAGCACGGTCGTCACCTTAACGCCCCGCTCGCAACCTGCAGCCACCGCCGATTGGGAAAAGCTGGAAAAAGTGACCGCAGCCGCCTTCGGTCAACGCCGCAAGATGCTGCGGGCCAGCCTGAAAGCATTGGACATCGATCTGGAAAGTCTTGGCATTGATCCAACGGCACGGGCAGAGACCCTGAACGTCGAACAGTTCTGCGCCATAGCTGAAAAAATCTAGACGAACGAAGCTTGCACGTCGCCAAGTCCATCTATCGAGATAACCGCCTCAACCGGTGCATGATCAAGCCATTGCACGGCAACCAGTGATCCGGTCAATATGAACTCGCCTGCTTTCAGGCCACGGCCCAGCGCCGCCATGCGATTGACGATCCAGACGACGGCTTCAAGGGGATGGCCCAGAATATCCGATCCGGGGCCGCAGCCGACAAAACGTCCGTCGATATAGGTTCTGCCTTCAATTTGTGACAGATCAATGTTCCGCCAGTCATTAATCTCAGCCCCCAGGACACAGGCCGCCTGAAAGAAATCATCTGCGATCAGAACCGGCGCCTGAATTGACAGGTAATCTCCATAGCGGTTATCGACGACCTCTATGGCCGCCATGCAACTTCCAACCGCAGCCTCTATGGCGGGGCGGTCATAAGGCGCCCCTGATGCGGGCAGATCAGAAGAAAGTCTGACCGCAATTTCGCATTCAATGCCGACTTTCTGAAAATTCTTAAAGGCATACGTCCCATAATCATGGCTGACATTTACATCCAGAATACCCCCGAAGGTGGGGTTGGGAACGCCGACGATCCGTTGCATGGTCGGGGTCGTACAACCGATCTTGTAGCCAACGATGCGCCCCTGCCCCTGTTCTTGCTGCCACTCATGAAGGGCTGTCTGAACGCCATATGCTTCATCTTCATCGGCGGGGATCAGTTTATCCTGCAAAGATACGCCTGTTTTGGCGAAGCGGGCCACACCCAGAATTCTGGCGGCCTCAACTTTCATCAATCATCCCCACATATAGCGGCAATAAATTCGTGCCGCCCTATCAGTCGTTCCGTCTTAAGGCGTTCTGCAGAAAGAATGGCTGAAACCTGAGAGACACTTTCCTCTATATCAACGTTGACGACAATGTAGTCGTATTCGGGGTAGTGGCTCATTTCCGATGCCGCTTCGGCCATCCGTTTTCTCACAACCTCTTCACTGTCCTGGGCGCGGGAATAAAGGCGGCGCTCCAGCTCGTCCATGCTGGGGGGGAGGATAAATACCCGGACCAGATCTTTTGACGCATTTTCCGACAATTGCTGCGTGCCCTGCCAGTCCACGTCGAACATGACGTCACGCCCTTGGGACAGGGCTTCCTCCACGGGCTCCTTAGGGGTGCCATAGAAATTGTCAAACACCTGAGCGTGTTCCAGCATTTTACCCTCGGCAACCATGGTGTCGAAGGCTGATTTATCGACAAAATAATAGTCCTTACCCTCTTTTTCCCCCGGTCGTGGCGCGCGGGTGGTGGCGGAAACGGACATGGTCAGATTTCCATCGCGTTCCATCAAGGCGCGCGATATGGTCGATTTCCCCGCCCCAGAAGGTGAAGAAAGAACGATCATCAGACCGCGACGTTTCAGAGAGACGCTGGCATTCATATTTTTACTCAATATTCTGAACTTGTTCGCGGAACTGTTCGATCATCGCCTTCAGGTCCAGGCCGATGCGGGTTAAATCCACATCGCCGGATTTGGAACACAAGGTGTTGGCTTCGCGGTTGAATTCCTGACACAGAAAATCCAGTTTACGGCCGATTGCGGCATCCTGATTCATCAACTCCCGTGCAGCGGCAACATGGGCAGCCAGTCGGTCCAGCTCTTCGCTGATATCAGCCTTG
>JADHSW010000028.1 GCA_016776705.1 Rhodospirillales bacterium | reverse complement strand
CCATGTCTAATGGTGCGGCAGTAGCGGTTCTTGGACCCATCGTCTTGAAACTGGCAGTGGCAGCCAATGAAAGCCCCATTGTAATTGGCTTTATCACTGCTATTTCCTCGGCTGTTGCCTATTTGACCGTTGTTGGGACGCCCGCCTGTACCATCGTGTATG
Organism: Rhodospirillales bacterium; assembly: GCA_016776705.1. Classification (GTDB taxonomy): domain Bacteria; phylum Pseudomonadota; class Alphaproteobacteria; order Rhodospirillales; family JABHCV01; genus JACNJU01. The sequence goes on along the minus strand of JADHSW010000028.1, from coordinate 19,177 downwards.
CATCGGGATATTTAAAAACGACCGACTTTTTAACTGTAGGCTGGAAAATGGCGTTAATGTCGACCATCATAATGCTTCTTGCCGCCGCCATGTACTGGCCGCTTTTGGGGATTTAGGTCGTGATTGATATTGACGGGACAATGACCGAGCAGGAATCGCGGGAAGACCGCTTCCGTATGCTTGTGTGTATTGATGGTTCGGAAGAATCATACCAAAGCCTACGTTACGCCGCCAAGATGGGCAGTGGCGTCGATGCCGATATTGTCCTGCTATACGTTCGACCCATTGATCAGGGCTTGCGCTCGGGTGGTTTGCAGGTGCGTGTGGCCCGCGAGAACATGCTCGACTGGGGGCTTGAGCTTCCCGGCACGAAATATCTCAAGAAGGGCTACGATGTCCTCAAGGAAATGGGTATTGCCGGTGAAAACTGGAAGGAACACAGCTACCACAGTGGCGTTGAAGGCGATCCGTTGGGCGACAACAAGATCGAGTACATCAACGAAGACGGCAAGGTCATCGTTCTTAAGATAAAAGTCGCAACTGATATCGCCACGGGTATCCTCGAGCAGTGGGAACTTGGCCCCTACGATATCATCATCCTTGGCGCGTCAGGGCGCTGGCGTGGCATGGCTAAAAAATTCTGGGACCCTGCCGTTGCCGAAAAAGTCGCTATCCACGCGCCGTGTTCTGTTCTGGTGGCAAGGGAACTTGATGTCGGCCACGGTCATTTGATCTGCACCGACGGCTCCGAGAAGGCCATGAAAATGGTGCGCAAGGATGCTTATCTGGCAAGCCGATGTGAATGTCCGGTCTCCTTGATGTCAGTAGCACTGGATGTTGAAGGTGAAGACGAGGCTAAAGCCAATGTGGAAGCCGCCCGCAAAGAGCTGGAATCCATGGATATAGAGGTTGAAAATACTATCGTCGCTGTGGGAAACCCGGTCGATGAGATCGTCCAGGCTGGTCCCGATTATTCGGTAATTGTGGTTTCGGATAGTGGAAAAAGTGGCTTGAAGCGCTTCTTTATGGGAAGCGTTGCCTTCAAGGTTCTGCAGGAATCATTTACATCGGTGATGGTGGTCAGATAGCCGTATTGGACTAGGTAATGGCGTCGATTTCTTCGTCGCTTAGGCTGCCTGGAACCACGGTAACCGGAATTCTTAAACGTCCGGCCATTTTATGTACAAGGTATGATACCAGCGGGCCAGGCCCGTCGTTTCCTGTAGCGGCACCCAAAACAACAAGTGAAATATCCAGTTCCTCTTCGATAAGCTCCATAAGTTGCTCATGCAGGATACCTTCGCGGATATAAACCAGCGGCATTTTCCCGGTACGTTTCTGAACGATGGCGGAAATAATGCTTAGCATTTCCTCCGCCTCCTGGCGGCGTTCTTCGCGCATCAAATCACCAACCGATGCCCAATGCTGGAATTCAGCAGGCTCAATCACATACAGCAATGAGACGCGGCCACCGACACGCTTGGCGCGGGCGCAGGAAAACCGCAGGGCTTGCGAGAGTTCTTCGCTGTCATCGACAACGCACAGGAAGGTAAATTCTTTTTCTTTTTGGTGAGCACTCACTGATGTTTCTTCGCTCATGTCTAACCTTTACGGAAGATGGTGTTGGCCAGCCATCCTGCCATCCCTGCAAGAAGGATAGCAAGCACGCCGTAGGGCAGGGCGTGGCGATGGGCGAAGTCGTAAACCTCGGCCTCGATACCTATTTTTTGCACGCCCAGAATTGTCGTCTTTTCATCTGCGATTTTCCCGTCACGGAAGACAAAAACATCGACCGCATAACTACCGACGGGGATATTATTGGGAAACTTCAGTTCCGTTCGGAACAGTCTATTTCCGATGAAATGTACATTTCCTGTTTTATTTCCGTACAGTCCCTGGTGTTTCTTGACCCGGATCAGTGCATCATGAAACTGGCTAACGCTATTTTTGTCCTGATCTGCCAATGCGTTTTCATTTTTCAGCGTCAGAATCATTTCCTCGTAGCCGATCTGGCGCTGGCGGGCCAGTTCTGGGGACACAAATTCTTCAATGGGCCTGTTCGACGCCATGAAATAGTACGAAGGAACGTTTTTGAACGTCATTTCGGCGCCATTGACCCAGACCCCCATAACCCGTTCCTTGCGTCTTACCAGTTCATCGTGCTGTGGGCCGCGAACGATGACGACGATGTCGGCTTTTGGGTCCGCGGCGCCAAATAACAACAATTCAGAACCATCAAAGCTTGCAGTAATAGGGACAACGGTTTTTGAGAGGTCGACAGCCAACTCTCGGGCGGCGACGGGTTGGGTGATTGAACATAAGGAAAGGCCAAAGAGAGCCAGGATCAGGGATTTCATTTTTTAATGACCCCCAATGCCAAGCGAGAAAAGGTCCTGCGGCGTGACAATCAAATCGTAACTGATCTTGGCGCAGACCGCCAAAACCATCAACGCCAGCAAGCCCCGCAATTGCTCACCTTTCAGGTAGACGCCAACCCTGGCGCCGAACTGTGCGCCCACGACGCCACCTGCTAGCAGTAAAAGGGCGAGGACCACATCGACGGTCTGTGTGTTGACGGCCTGCAGCACGGTAACGTTGGCGGTAACGAATATAATCTGGAACAGCGAGGTGCCAACAACCACGGCCGTCGGCATGCCAAGCAGATAGATCATTGCCGGGACCATAACAAAACCACCGCCGACACCCATGATCGCCGCCAGCAGGCCGACAAATATACCAATCGAGATTGGCAGCAGGACACTGATGTACAGGCGCGAGCGACGGAAACGCATTTTGAAGGGCAGGCCGTGCATCCAGTTGTGGGTGCGCCGCTTGGGCGCTCCCTGATTTCTTGAGCGGCGCATGGCGTTGATACTTTCGATCAACATCAAAAAACCGATGATCCCAAGGAAGACCACATAAGAAAGCTTAATCACCAGGTCCAGTTGGCCAAGGCCACGCAGGAAGGTGAACAAAACGACACCCAGGGACGATCCGATGACACCGCCGATGAGCAGGGCAATACCCATCTTGAAGTCGACATTGCCGCGTTTCCAGTGCGCCAGAACGCCGGAAACAGAAGACGCAACAATCTGATTGGCTTCGGTGGCAACGGCTACAGCCGGGGGAATGCCGATGAAAATCAGCAAGGGCGTCATCAGGAAGCCACCACCAACGCCAAAAACCCCGGACAGGAAACCAACGCCTCCTCCCATGCCCAGGATCAAGAAAATGTTGACCGATATTTCAGCGATGGGGAGGTAGATTTGCAATGGTCAGCCCTCAGTCCTGCAATCCGTAGCAGCAGGGCCGGGCGCAGCAAGCGAAGTCATCGCCGCAAGTCGCGGCGAGTGAGGTGCTAGCAATGCTGTCCATGCAGTAAGGCATGACGAAATCCATAAATCAGGGTCAGCTCGGGGGAAAGCTTCAGGTCCTGAAACAGAAGTGAAAACAATCCATTTCGATGGTGTCTTTGTCTCAGCAACAAAGATTAGGGGTTTCTAATTTAGGGATGGTGAGATGTCAACAGTATGTCATGGAATAAATAGGGTTTTGTCATAAATCCTCGTTTAAGCCCAATTCCCGCTGCTTTTTCTTCGTCAATCCGATGGATACAAGTCGATAGGATTCTTTCAGGTAGTCCTTCAGTTCCGCTTCACAAAGACCCGGTTCGCCGTAGTGCTGTATCCAGGACATGCCCCGTGACGCCAGGTAGGGTGCGCCCCTCAAGCCGGGCTTTTCTTTAAGTATTTCAAAGGAGATTCTGGATACCTTGAAAGTATATGCGGGTGATTCACCATCATTCCAGCCCCCAATGGCGAACACCTTACCACCGATTTTCCATACGTCGGACCCACCCCACTGTATGACATGGGTGGTGTGTTTTAGAGAAGCGCAAAAGTCGTTGAATTCATCGTAGGTCATGAAAGACATCATGGCTTCCTGGAAACAAAAAAGGAAGCTATGGATTGTCAGTCGGGCTTTGGGCGTAAATTCGATGCAGGGCTTCAATAATGGCCCTTGGCTTGGGCTCGGCCAGAGAATATTTGATCGACTGGCCATGGCGCTGGGTATGCACAAGTTCATTGTCGCGCAGGATGGCAAGGTGTTGCGAGATGGCCGACTGGCTTAGTCCTACCAATTGTTCCAACTCACTCACTGATTTTTCTTCATCCAGAAGGCGACACAAAATCATTAACCGCGCCTCGTTGCTCATGGCTTTAAGCAATGCGCTGGCTTCAATATGCCCTGTTAACTCAGATGTGGCGGACTGTGTGGGTGTAGAATGCATATACATTAGATAAATCTAATAATAGATAAATGTCAAGAGGTAGACATTTTCGGTGCGAGTGCCATCATAATTCACTTCAATAATTGTTGCTCATGCAGGCTGGCGAACCTGTAAATACTGTTTCAGTAATTATAAATCGAGCACGTTCATCTTTGTAAAAAATCGACGACAGACAGCTATGGGGTTGAAGCCATCAAAGTTGATGAAAAAGCATTGCTAATTATTCAGCCTGCAGCAGCGCGCGTGACATCAATCGATCTACCGGTGCGAAATCGTCGCTTAATATGGGAACGCCTGCCCGGGAAATGCGATCCTCCAGATCTTCCATCGGCCAGCGACGCCATGTTCGCCTGACGCCATGCCTGGCGGTCAGGGTTGTGACGGCGCTTGGTGTGTCAGATGCGATGACAATAAAGGTAACGCGCCCCGGATTGCCTATTTCTTCACGCTCGACCCACGCCTCGACGCTGGAAAAATCCTTGTTCAGGGTCTTGATCAGGCTAAACAGAAAAAGCGGACTTGATCCCGCATCAACGACATTGATTGCATAAGCCCCGCCGGGGGCCAAGCGCCGGGCGATCTGGGAATGAAATTCCTGCGTCACCAAGTGCGGTGGAATGGAGATGTCGTGGAAGGCATCTCCGAAAATCAAATCGAAGGGTTCGTTTTCAGGTAAAGACTGCAACAGCGCGCGGGCGTCACGGTGATTGACCGTTAGCCCCGGCGTAGCAGGGTTTAGCCACAAATTTTCCTGCGCAACCCGTGTCACTTGCGGGTCGATTTCAGCGACAATCAGGTCCGCTGCTTCAAATTCATGGGCCCATGCGCGGGGCAGGGAATAACCGCCGCCGCCAATAAAGAAGGCGCGGGGTGAAAATCCTTCCTTCTTTTCTGCAAAGCGCAATTTTAAGAGTTCATCGACGGCGTGAATATAAGGACTGTAAAGCATCGATGGATCGTCACGATCATTGATGGAATGGACCAGATGGTCGAGAGCCATCAGGGCGCTGGGGCGGCCGGTCTGGTCGCTGTAATCGGCAACGCGAATGCAAAAGTAATTGCTTTCAGTATTGCAGGGCGAAATGAAAGCCTGAACCTGCTGGCCCCACCATCCAAGGCTTGCACCGGCAATAACCAGCAATGCCAGGAACAGGGCGCGCAGGCTGTCGGAAATGGCGAAGGCTAGCCCAAGTACCGCGTAGACGACGGCAACGGCGATCACCGTGCCGGTCGATCCTATCCAGGAAATGAACACATACCCTGCGCACAGGGTTCCCGCGATGGAACCCAATGTCCCCAGCGCATACATGCGCCCGATGACGGGTCCGTGGCGAAGCGGGTCAGCATCGACTGCAAGTTTTGTCAGGATTGGCGAGACGATGCCGACAAACAGGCTGGGTAATAAAAAAAGTGCGGATGTCAAAAGGATGATTGAAGGGATAGCGGGCAAACCGCTTCCCAATAATTGAGCAGAAACCGCGCGAAGCAACATCAGCGACGCCATTGAGGAAATGGCTGCCAATCCCAGGGCTATAGCCACCCTGCGCCCACCCACAACCGTACCTACATCGGGGCCGGCCAGCCTGCCGCCAATCCAGTGGCCTAGCGAAAGGCCGGTAAGGACAACGGCGATAATAGCCGTCCATGTGTATAAAGACATGCCGACGTAGGGCGCAATCAGCCGCCCGGCGACGATTTCGATAATCAAACCGCAAGCCGACGAAATGAAAATGGCGGTAGCGTAAGCAAATTGCCTGATCATGAACTCCATCTAGGGGGGCTAAAGATCAATATTTCGTGAAAATCCATTCTGAATGTTCTCTTGCCTTACTTGCACCATGACTAATGTGTACAATACGGACAAAATTCGCCAGCCTCAATTTATAGAGTTTGACAGGAGTTTCATAAGAATGTTCCGCCCATTAATCACTGGTTTATTCGTTCTTGTTCTTGCCGCGATGCCCCTGAGCAATACCGCAAGCGCCGGAATGGACCTGTTGCCGATGCCCCAAACAGGGGAAGATGGAATGCATATTCAGCCCTGGTTTCACGACAGTTTTCTCGATTTAGGTGAAGATTTGAAAGAGGCGCAAGCACAAGGCAAGCGACTGGTGATTATCTGGGAACAACGGGGCTGTCCCTATTGCAAGCGTACCCACGAAGTTAATTTGCGTCTTCCCGCCGTGGTCAATTACATCAAAAAGCGTTTTGTCGTCCTCCAGCTGAACATGTGGGGCGACCGGGAAGTAACGGACTTCGATGGTGAAGTGCTGAGCGAAAAGCAACTGGCCAACAAGTATGCTGTCCTGTTTACCCCGACCTTTCAGTTCTTCCCGGAAAGTCTTGAAAAAGTGGCGGGCCGTTCGGGAAGTGTTGCCGAGGTCGTTCGCATTCCCGGATACTTCAAGCCGTTCCACTTCTTCTTCCTGTTCCACTACGCCTTTGACAGGGGTTACGAGGAACAACCAAACTTCCAGCGCTGGCTAAGTGCCGTTGGCAACGAGCTGGACGAGAAGGGGGTCAAGTACGACCTGTGGGCGGACGAGTTGCCGAAAAATCTTCCAAGAAAGTATTTATAGAGATGAAAACACGCACACTACGCCATTTGACAAAAGCATCACTTTTCGCAATGGGCATCTGGTTGGGCAATGGCGCAACTGTCGCCCTGGCAGCAGATATTACAGTTTACAAATCACCCACGTGCGGGTGCTGTGCGGGCTGGGTCGATCATATGAAGGAAAACGGTTTTTCGGTGGCCGTCAAGGAACGCGAAGACCTTTCCCCGATCAAGTCGCATTATGGCGTCCCTGAAAACCTGGAATCCTGCCACACGGCAGAGGTAGAAGGGTACACCATTGAAGGTCACGTTCCCGCATCCGATGTTCTGCGCCTGCTCGCCGAACGACCCAAGGCCAGGGGACTGGCCGTCCCCGGAATGCCTATCGGTTCACCGGGAATGGAAATGGGTAATGAAAAGGAACCTTATCCGGTGGTCATCTTCGGCGAAGACGGGCAGTTCATTTACGCCCGGCATTAACCGACGCTTGAAAGCGAGGGGAAGGTATCCAGCAGCCATTGCGAGGCGTCTGCCAGCGAACCTGTGAAGATGGCAACGCCGGTTATCACCAGCAGGATGCCGATGGAGATTTCCACCTTGTGCATGTGCTTGCGAAAGCGCGCCATGAATCCCATGAAGGGCTTAACGGCCAGAGCGGCGATCAGGAACGGCACGCCGATCCCGGCGGCGTAAACAGACAACAATGAAATGCCGTAAAGGATTGAGTCTCCGCCAGCAGCGACCATCAGGATCGTCGCAAGGATTGGCCCCACACAGGGTGTCCAGCCAAAGGCGAAGGCGAGGCCCAGCAGGTAGGAGCCGACGACGCCCGACGGCTTGTTTTCTATGTGGAAGCGTTTTTCGAAGTTCAGAAAACCGATCCTGAACATCCCCATGTAATGAAGACCGAAGATGACGATCACCGCACCGGCGATGTAGCTGAGGGTATCAATATGCTGAATGACGACCCGGCTGAGCGCCGTCGCCGTCGCCCCCATCATTATAAAGACGGTAGCGAAACCGATGACGAAGGAAAACGCCGAGACAAAGACCCGTTTCGAGACTTCCCGATCAACGCCGCCTTCTGCTGTCAGTTCGTCAAGGGAGGCACCGCCCAGAAAACACAAATAGGCAGGTATCAAGGGCAGCACACAGGGCGAAAAAAAGCTCAAAAGCCCTGCCGTCAAGGCTCCAACGTATGATATCTGGAACGGGTCCATGGTCGTTTAAATTCCACTGATCCTGATGGATTTGTTTTCCGGCACGTTAACGACTTTTTCTTTGCGTAAATAATCGGAAACCACATCGTAAATGGCTGGGCCTTCAACTTCCGGATTGACCGACGCCCAACCGCCAACGACATAGTTTTTCGCCGCATCAATTGGCTCGCCGGTTTTCAGCAGCGTCATGTTGGATATGCGCTTGCCGATGGGTTTTGCAACATCTATCGAATATCCCATGCCGCCAATGCGCACCATATCACCGCCCTGCTGGTAGTAGGGGTCGGGATTGAACAGATTGTCGGCGACGTCTTCCAGGATGGTTTTGAGCAGCTCTCCTGTCATCTCGTTGCGATAGCACTCAGGGTAGGTGATCGCCGTTTGCGAGAACAGATCGTCCCCTGTGATGTCCGCACCCGGCGGCAGCGAGCGGCCCCATCGGAAGCCGGGTGAAAGGGCGATCTGGGTATCGCGTTCCTGAATGATGGCCTGACAGATCAGATCGTCGAATGTGCCATTGAAATTGCCCCGTCGGTAGAGCGTATTTTCCGTTTTGGCGAGAACCTCGTTCAGTTGCTTTTCGTGGGGTGCCCGGATCGCCTTGACCACAGACTCTATTTCAGGGTCCGGGGTGATGACGTCCGAGAAAATTGGTATCAACTTATAGCGGTAATCCCTGATCTTCTTGTCCTGAATATCCAGGTCCAGGCGGCCCAGGAATTTGCCGTGCGACCCGGTAGCCACCATCAAGGTGTCGTTAACCTTGATGACGCCGGGAATGGCGTCATGGGTATGGCCTGTCAGGATGACGTCGATACCATCAACCCGGGAGGCCAGCTTGCGATCAACGTCAAAGCCATTGTGCGAGGCCAAGACGACCAGATCGGCACCATCCGCGCGAGCCGATTTAACATGGCCGCGAACCAGTTCTTCCTGAATACCGAACGACCATTGCTCGACCATGTAGCGGGGATTGGCGATGGGGGTGTAAGGGAATGCCTGTCCAATGATGGCGATGTTGACGCCGCCGCGCTCGAAAAATTTGGTGCTTTTGAACACCGGTTCGTCAAATTCAGTGTCGCGAACGTTACCGGCCAGGAAGGGGAAGTTCAGTTTTTCGACAAGCTCCTGAACCCGATCGGCACCATAGGTGAATTCCCAGTGGGCGGTCATAATATCGACACCTAGGGCGTTCATGGCATCAACCATGTCCTCACCTCTGGTTTTAAGCGATGTCAGTGAGCCCTGCCATGTGTCTCCGTTATCGACAAGAAGGGTGTTGGACGGGCGCTCGGCACGGATCGCCTTGATCAGTGTCGACATCTGCGCCAGGCCACCGATGCGGCCGTATTCCTTTGAAAGTGATGCGAAATCGGTGCTGGAAAAGGCGTACGCTTCGGGTGTTCCGGCAGCCAGATCGAAATGCCTGAGGAAATCCTTTCCCGTAAGGTGGGGTGGCAGTCCGTTAACGGCACCGACGCCTAAATTGACAGATGGCTCGCGGAAATAAAGCGGCACCAACTGGGCGTGAATATCGGTAAAATTAAGCAGGGTCACCTGCCCGACAGCATCGAACTTCAGCAGTTGATCCTGAGTAATTTTCTGAGCTGCTGCTGCGGCGCCAATTCCCCCCAAAGGGCCAAACATGGCTGCTGTGGCGGCGGTGACCTGAAGGAAATCTCTGCGTGTCAGCATGGCTTTCGTAATCCAAAATTGATTAACATAAAAATGAAGAAAAAACGGGCGGCACCCGACTCTAGGTAGGAATGCCGCCCGCTGATTTTCTCAATGAGGGAGTTATTTCCTCACTGATGGAGATTCCACAGCCACACCGTTTGCACGATGTGTCAGGAAAAGCTCCAGATTGGTGTACTCCTCAGAACCGCGTTCGTATGGTTCAGCTCGAATATTCGAGTTGCAGCCACGGAAACGACGGTGCAGGGAACCAAGTTTTTGCCACTTCAAACGGTAAGTCGGGAAACCATTTGGCAATCCGTTTGACAATACCTCGGCACGAATTTTCACACCCGGATAGTCTATATGACAATGCTTGCAGGCCATGTCCAGAGTGCCACGGCGCTGGAAATAGAACTCCTTGCCTTTTTCATAAAATGGTGCGGCTTCGCCTTTGATGGAAACGTTCAACGGCATGCCTTTGGACTGATTTTTAATGATGGCAGACATGCCCAGCATCTGGTCGCTTTCCCATTTCCAGGCTTTTGCCTTCATCTGTTCGGTGCGGCAATTGTTGATCTGGTGCTGAAGCGCACGCATTTTCTTGTCGTCCGCGTTGTACTTCGGATAACTGGTTGTAACGCCCTTCATTGTAGATAGGTCGCCGTGGCAAGATTCACAGGATTTTCCTGCTTCACCGTCTACTGTTGCCCACTCTTCCGCACCGATATCAACCCACATGAATCCAGGATTGGAAAAATCATCATCCTGCATTGCCTGGGTTTCCGGGGTGGCGAAATCGTAGCCGGATTCCAGCTTCGGCTCTGCCGGGGAGCATGCCACCAGCAAGGCTCCCAAGCCTAACAGACCGGCGGCACTCGCGACGTATTTGGTATACTTCATGGTATTACCTTCCTGTCTGTTTTCGACTAAGAGACCGTGATTTCACCCGATGCCTTAATGACCTCGCCGCCATCTTCGGTCCATTCAAAGTCGAACGTTCCGCTTTCGGTGGCCTTGGCATAGAAGGCAATGTAAGGGTTTGCGGCAATTGCCGGTTGCAGTTCGGCGCTCATAACTTCCTTGCCATTGAACTTGCAGACAAACTTGTTGATGATCTGGCGCGGGATCAATTTGCCGGTTTTGCTGTCCTTGCGATTGCCGGTTTCCATGACATGAGACATAAGCGTCTTGAGCTGGATGAGTTCACCAGCCTTGGCTTGCTTTGGAACTTTCACGCGTGGTTTTTTAGACATTTTTTAAATTCTCCTGAAATCTTTGGGTCAGCCGCCGCAGCCGCCGATTGTCACTTTTACCTGTTTGGTGCCGGTGAAGACGGAACCGTCGCTCATGATGGCGGCGGCGCGAACATTCTGGGTTTTACCCAGACGCATGCGGGTCGACACTTCGGCTTTCCCCATGGCAGGTGACATGGTGAAGGAAATCACTTCCGGGCTTGGATTGCCTTCGGCGACAACAAAAACTGATTTTACGTAATCATTGTCAGTCATCGGGCTATCGATGGAAATAGTGATCGGAACCGTACGTCCATTTTCGGCAATTTCAGGCAACTTGACGGTTACCCTGCCTTCTTTGGAGGCTGCGCCACCGGTCATCTTTGCAAGATACTCGGTAGCTTTTTCTGGTGTGGCCAGGGCTTCACGCGAAGCAAGGCCAGTACCCGCCAGCGCAAGTGCACCAAATCCGACGCCTTTGAGCACCTGACGGCGTTCCAGTACGGCGGTCTTTGTTGATTTTGTAGACATTGTAAATCCTTACTAAAAACGGAAAATTACTGGGAGTACGACCCCTTAAGCGTCATCAGGTAGGCGACGATATCTTCGACTTCCTGCGCTGAAAGAATGGTTTTCCCTTTGAATTTTTTATGAACTTCAGATGTAGGAACTTTCAGGAAAGCCGGCATGATTGTATCCGGGTTCAGCGCCTTGGGGTCTACCAGGCGCAGCCTGAGTTCTGCTTCACTGTAGTTCGATCCAACATCGGAAAGATCAGGGCCAATTTCACCGTGAAACTGTTCCTCGGGGACCGGCATCACGTGGCAAGCAAGGCAGTTGCCCTTTTGACGATGAATTGCGGTCTGTTTGCCTGCATCCGGATCACCGGGTTTGCCGGTCAATGATGCGGGAATTGTACCATCGACGATCATGTATTCTGAGGCATTGGCGCTCGTTATGAGTGCTCCACAAAGTACAGCGCCGACAAGGGTGCTTAGAATTGTGCGGTAAGTCATAATCCCTCCCTAAGCGGTTACACGTTATGTCCCAATGGAAACGCTAACGTGATCCAAAATCATCCGATTCCCTGACCATTGTCTTTGTTTTAGGTTTCGAACGGATAACATATGACCCGATTTATATCGGGTTTCTTATATGATCTTTTAATAATTTAAACGACCTTGTCATAAAATTGCAAGCTTAGAAAATCTAATATTTTTGCGAAAAGGTCAGGAAAACCGGGGTTTCCCTAATCTTGTTAGGGATATTACCAATGCCTTGTTAGGTCCGCGACACCAACGCCCTTATCGCCCCGCCAAGACTGCCTTCTTCCATGTACTTCAAACCAATCAGTCCCCCCACTATGATGGATATCAGGGCGATCAAGGAGCCAAGTGCCAGTGTTGACATGCCGGTAATACCCTGTCCAACCGTGCAACCCAGCGAGACAATGCCGCCAACGCCCATAATAGCAGCCCCGAAAAGGTGTCGCTTCATATCATCGGTGTCGCTAAAGGCTTCAATGTGAAAGGAACCGCTGAAAATTGCCATCAGGAAGGAACCAAAGATAACACCGCCGACAGTCGCAATGCCAAAGTTGATGGTCGCGCCGGTAAAGGTCATCAGGTACTGGATGCTTTCACCTGCCGGTGAAACAAAGGTAAACGAAAACAATGGTGTGGGGCTGAATTCGTCGTATCCCATAACACCTGTAATCCACCAGCCCAGCGGCACCATAGCGCCGATGATCAGGCCGCCTAAGATGTTCAGGGGCGAGGAGCGAAAACCCGCATCCATGAAGCAGTAAACAAGCAGGGCTCCTGCAAAGACGGCTGTGAAGCCCAGGCGAAGACTTTCGGCTTCGCTTCCGATGGCCATGGCGACCATATCGACCATGCCTTGGGACGCCAGCCCCATTTCAGACAATTCGATATTGCTGATGGCTTCCAGTTCAACACGGGCCAGGCCAATAAGGCCGCGCAGTGTCATGTAGCCAAAAATACCCATAACGATCACGACAACGATGGATTTCAGGTTCCCGCCGCCAATGCGCACCAGGTTCTTGTTGGCGCAGCCACCGGCCATGGTCATGCCAAAACCGAAGATCAGGCCACCAACAACTGCGCCAAGCCAGCCCAGATTGGTGGTTTGATATATGCTTGCGTACAAATCTATCATGCCCATGATGTGCAGGGCCTGAGAGCCGATTATGGCGATCGCCATGGCCAGAAGCCAGGAACGGAAACGGGAATAATCTTCCATGAAGACGATGTCGGAAAGGGCGCCCATGGTGCAAAAATTTGTTTTGTTGGCTGTGGCGCCAAAAACGATTCCTGCCAGAAACCCTGCAAAACCGACAATTGTTGTGATCGGCATCTCTTCCATAAACTTCCCCTATAAGTCTCTTTCTTACTAGCCCTTAACAGGCTGACGGCTCAGCTCCGCAAGGCCTGCCGTTTGGTAGCAGTCTCATTGAATATGCAGTTTGTATAATGTAATTTTTTGATCAGGTATATTCGTTTTTGCTAAATTTGTTATAAGATAACGTTGTGCAGCGCAATATTAGGGACAAATTGTCAGTTATAATGACTGTTTTGTCTGTAAATGACGGGCGTGATATGATTGTAGGCAATATGTACTACCTTTTGCTTTTAAGCGGAGGTATATTAGCTAATTCTAATTGCTTTAATACGCGTCGTTCAAGGCGCATTGGAAAGGTAAAAGAGCGCTATGTCGCCTTTACCTTCATTTTGGGAGTGTTGAAGAATGAGTGCTGAGGGCGAAAACGCAAAATCCATGTCGATTATCGTTACCAAGGGGACCCTTGATTGGGCCTACCCGCCGTTTATTCTGGCGACCACGGCTGCGGCCATGGATGTAAAGGTTTCGATGTTCTTTACTTTCTACGGCCTGCAGTTGCTGAAGAAAAATCTGGATCACCTGCAAATTTCCACGCTTGGCAATCCGGCGATGGAGATGCCGATGATGGGCATGCATATGACCATGCCGAACATCATGTCGGCGATTCCCGGTGTGGATGCCATGTGTTCGACGATGATGAAAAACCTGATCAAGAAAAAAGGCGTAGCCTCGATACCGGAACTGCGCGAAGCTGCCGTTGAATCGGATATCCAGATGATCGCTTGCCAGATGACTTTGGACTTGTTCGAGATGGATTCGAAGGATTTGATTGATGACATCGAACTTGGCGGCGCCGCCACCTACATGGAAAACGCCCTCAAGTCTGATATCAACCTTTACATATAGTCAACGCCGGCTTTGGGTGCCCTGCTGGTGCGGGGAGAGCTTGGGAGCTTTCGAAGATGAGCGTCAATGTAGCAGATGGTCCAGAAGTCTTACCCGACGACCCGGATCAAACACCCCTAAACAGGTTGTTTGGCTTGTGCAATGTCGAGCAGCATCTTGAGTTTGAGCCAGAACGCCGTTCGTTGCGCATTCATGGTCATTCGACAACAATACGAATCGAAAGGGCCTACTGGACGGTTCTTGAAATTTTGGCGGCAGAGGAAGACCTGAGCGTCGCTGCCCTGGTGACACGCATTCATGACCATTGCCAGGTCGCCAACGAAAAGAACCTGGCTTCGTGCCTTCGAGTGGTGTGTTTGAAGTATATCAATATCTGTACTTGATGAAGCGCTAATATACAGGGTAGGGTAACCCTAGTTTTAAACAGGAGATTCCGAATGACAACCACACTCGACACCAAGGGCATGAATTGTCCCTTGCCGATTTTGAAGGCCAAGAAAGCGATCAAGGATCTTGATGCGGGCGAGACCCTTCAGGTGCTTTCGACCGACCCTGGCTCAGTCAAGGATTTTGAAGCCTTTTGTCGTTCAACCGGCAATGAATTGCTGGATAGCAGTGAGGCCGATGGTGTCTTTACTTACATGATTAAGAAAAGCGCCTAATAAACTGTATTTTAATAATAATAATAGTTTTTGTGGGCCGGAATTCCTTCTGTGGGGTCCGGCCCATTGTCTTTTTGAAGACGTGAATTTTTAAGATCGTCTGTGCACTTGGACTGGCTTCAGTATGTTAGCTTATTTTTCGTTTCATCGCTCCGTAATAGCCTTTGCGATTTTTTCTTTTTTCGCCATTTTCTGTGCTGACATCGAAAGGGCAGAAGCTGCTGAGCTTGTTATGTTCGAAAGTCACGGCTGTGAATGGTGCGAGTTATGGAACGAGGAAATAGGCGCCATCTATGGCAAGACCAGCGAAGCCAAAATTATCCCCCTGCGCCGCGTCGATATTGGTGATGACAGGCCCAGCGACCTGAAGCATCTGGGTGGACTGGTCTACACACCAACATTTATCGTCATGCAAAAAGGCAAAGAAGTCGGGCGCATTATCGGGTATCCAGGAGAGGATTTTTTCTGGCAACTTCTCAATGAAATTATTGTCAGTAAAGGCCTAAGGGCGACAAACGGATCATAAGGAGTGGGCATGGATAAATCATTTTTTTCGGCGACAATCGTTTCTTTTTTTGCAGCAACCCTGTTCATGTCGCCCGCTCGGGCAAATGAAGAACTGGTGAGCTATCAGGCGATGAATCTTGAGTTGGCGATGAAGGCCGCCCAGGCGACCCTGCAATCCTGCAGGGATGATGGCTTTCAGGTCGCGGTGGCGGTTGTTGATCGTTCAGGCGTATTGCAGGTTCTTATCCGCGATCAGCTTGCCGGTATTTTTTCACCCGACATCGCACTTCAAAAGGCCCGTACTGCATTGAGTTTTCACACCGATACAATCAATTTGTCGGAACCAACACAATCCGGCGTCGCTTCTGGAATTCGACATGTTCCTGATGCCCTGATGGTTGCTGGTGGCGTACGTATTGATGCGGCTGGCAGTATTGTTGGTTCAATCGGCGTTTCAGGCGCTCCTGGTCCTGAATCAGATGATAAGTGCGCCCGCAAGGGAATCGAGTCTATCAGCGATATACTTAATTTCTAACCGACTGTTTTCTATACATTCCTCAGGTTTCCATGCTATTGATTTTGCATGAGTTTGGGAAAAATCTGTTGATGAAAATCGCTTAATGACACGCTCTTCCAAAAAAGCGTCCGGTCAACAAAAAAAGACTGAAAATGTATTGTCCGAAAAAGATGCTTCGGATGCAGGTGATGGTGATTGGGCCGTCAACATTGTCGAGTCGGCTGCCGATCTGATTTGCCTGTGCCGTTATGGCAAAATTGCCTACATCAACGCCGCCGGTTTGAGCATGCTTAATTTAAAATCGACCAAAAGGGCGGCGGGGCGCGAATTTGCCGAGTTCCTGCACCCGGAATATCGCGATATTGTCGCCGAAATGCTGGAAAATGGCCTGGCCGAAGATGATCCCATTCCACTAAAGCTAAAGCGTGGGCGGGAAGCAGAAATTGATGCGGAAATGGTGTTCTCCCTGGTTGGAAAACCCGGAACCGGACTGGTATCGGTACAAGCCCGCGACATTACGAACAAAATAAGGGTCGCAGAAACCGTTCTCAGAAGTGAAAGTCGCTATCGCACCCTTGTCGAAAGCGCGCTGGATCTTATCTGTATTTGCGAAAACGGCGAGATAACCTTCATCAATGCCGCCGGGGCAGACATCCTGTTTGAGGATGACCCGACGACCTTGATTGGCCGCAAGCTGATAACGCTGTTGCATCCCGATTATCATGACGTACTGATGGATGGTTTGCAGGGTTTGGCTGACGAGCTGTCCCATCTTTCTGGTTCTGGCTCATCAATGCCGCTTAAATTTATCCGGGTCGATGGTGAAACTATCGATGTTGAAGTCGCTGTATCGTCTTTCGGTGCGCCGGGTGAAGATGCCTTTATGGTAGAGGCTCGCGATATTACCCAGCGGCTGCGTTCAACCGAGTCCTTGCGCGAGCGCGAACAACGCCTGAATGGTGTTTTGAATACGGTTGCCGACGCCATTATCACGATTGATGATATGGGGTTGATTCAGTCATTCAATCCGGCTGCGGAAAATATTTTTGGCTACAAGGCCAGAGAAGTCATTGGCATTAACGTTAAAATCCTGGTCCCAGAACCTCATCGCTCGAAACACGATACGTACCTGAAAAATTATAAAAAAACCGGTTTTAAAAGGATTATTGGCCAAACCGACCGTGAGGAACAGGGGCAACGCAAAGATGGCTCGCTGTTTCCCATGGAACTGGCCGTTACCGAAATGCGGCTCGGTCATTTGCGACTGTTTACCGGTATCGTTAAAGACATCACGATCAGAAAAAATGCTGAAACAGCATTGCAAAAAGCTCACGACGAGTTGGAAACCCGGGTTGAGGAACGCACCAAAGAACTGACGGAAGAAATTGGCGTGCGCCGCAAGGCTGAAGAAAAACTTCGCCTCGCCGCCGAGGTTATCGCCAACCTTACCGAGGCCGTTGTTATTGTCGACAAGCGGTTCCGGACCACCGGCGTCAATGCAGCCTTTAGTGAGATTACAGGTTACAACGAAGTAGATGTCCTCGGAAAAATGCCGCCGTTTTACAAGGCGTTAAAAAAAGACCGGGAACTCCTTAAAAGAATGTGGGGTGCAATCGAGAACAAAGGGCGCTGGGAAGGGGAGTTCTGGCACAAAAAGAAAAATGGCGATGATATCGCCGTCAGGTTGTCCGTCTCGGTTATTGCCGATCTGGATGGCCAGGCCCTGCAATTCGCCGCCGTTCTGACCGACATCACCAAACGCAAGCAGGATCAGGAACGCATTTATTATCAGGCAAACTATGATGCCCTGACTGACCTGCCCAACCGGGCACTGTTTCATGATCGCCTAAACCAGGGGCTGGCGACAATGGAACGATCAGGACACAAATTGGGGCTTTTATTTCTTGATCTGGATGGCTTCAAGCTGGTCAACGATACCCTGGGCCATGATGTGGGCGATTTGCTGCTGCAGGAAGCCGCCCGGCGATTGAATAAATGCATTCGTTCCGGCGATACGGTGGCCCGCCTTGGCGGTGACGAATTCACCGTCATTATGCCCAATTTGGTAGATCCCCGAAATGCGCCACTTTTGGCGCAACGCATTCTCGACACCCTGATCAAGCCATTCAATCTGAAAGGCCATGAATCCTTTATTTCTGGCTCCATCGGTGTGACGATTTATCCAGATGATGCGCTTGAAGCCAACGATTTGATCAAGAATGCCGATGCCGCAATGTATCGGGCAAAGGAGCAAGGCAAGGCCAATTATCAGTTTTTCACCCCCGACATGAACGCGGAAGTGAAGGAACGGCTTGTTATAAAAAATGGTTTGTCCAAAGCCCTTGAAAGCGATGAATTTGAACTTCATTACCAGCCAAAACTTGAACTTCTAACAGGCCGGATTACGGGCGTTGAAGCCTTGATGCGATGGCAAAGTAAGAATCTTGGGCTGGTATCCCCGGTCACATTTATTCCCGTCCTTGAAGAAACCGGCATGGTCGTTGAGGTCGGGGAGTGGGCTTTAAGAACAGCTTGTGAGCAGCATAAAACATGGGTGGCAGAAGGAATTCCCCCGCTTCGTATCGCTGTCAACCTGTCCGCCAGGCAACTACGCGAGGTGTCCTTCGTGCCAATGCTTAGAAGGGTTATGAATGAATGCGGCGTAAGTTCTGAAAGTCTGGAAATTGAAATTACCGAAAGCATGCTTATGAGCGACTCTGCAAAAGCCGTTGTGGCGCTTGGTGAATTGCACGAGATGGGCCTGCACGTGGCTATGGATGATTTTGGCACAGGGTATTCTTCGCTTAGTTATCTAAAACGATTCCCTATTGATACAATCAAGATCGACCGTTCATTCGTCTCAGATATTGATACCAGCGAAGATGACGCACAAATTATCAAAACCATCATCAATATGGGCCAAACCCTGAACCGCAGGATTGTTGCCGAAGGTGTCGAGACAAAGGAACAGCTGGCAATTTTGCAGCAATATGAATGTGATGAAATTCAGGGTTATTTTTTCTGTAGGCCGAAACCTGCAGACGAACTGACGCAGTTCTTTAAAACTCACCAATCAACATTGGCTATTCCTGCCTGAGCCAAGTCTTCTAATACACCAGTTCGTCTTCTTCAGAGCCGCTGGAGATGACGATTTCCCCGGCATCTGCCAGCGCCTTGGCGCTTTGCACGATAATGGCCTGCGCTTCATCGACCTCTTTCAGGCGCACCGCGCCCATGGCCTCCATGT
>JADHSW010000027.1 GCA_016776705.1 Rhodospirillales bacterium | reverse complement strand
TGGCCTGGGACTTGGCGTCGCCGACAGAACCGTACGTCGCTGCGCCTGAAAAAACATGCAGCTCTGCCCCCGGAACATTCGGCTGAATATTATCACGCCATTGCTCAAGCAACCAGTCAAGGGAACGCAGCGGGTTTGAAGTAAAGACTGCGCGGGGTCCGGGAATTCCAGTTGCTGGCTCGGCTGTTCTAAACATTTCGGGAATACCGTAAGGAATAATTTTGCGCTCGCCTCCCGGCGCCCATTCAGGATAAGTCGTCGCATGATAGTCGCCAATAAATACAATAACTGGACGAACCTGCCAGAGCTTCCTGAGATAGCGCCATTTCATCAGATAATTAGCCGGATTATGAATCCAGAAGACGGTGCGTTTTGCCTTTGGCATCAAGCCGATCAATTTGTCTCCCCGATTGGCAATATACAGATCGGCCTCAACTGGCATATTGCCGTAAGGGGTGTCTGTATGAATAGGGGCCCAGTCGACGCCCTTATGAATCAGAGGGGCGGCACACATGTTCCTGACCAGAACCTCGTGCCCCCGACCGGCCAACTCCTCCATCAAATTAACCACAGATGATTCAACACCACCCAATGGTTTTTGCTCCGGCGTTTTACCGTCAAATTCAATACCGTCATCGGCAAAAACGATGCGTGCCACTCAGTCTTCCTCCAACTTCGCCTTAAGGTGGGAGATCAGGGGATAAAGTCCCGCGAACAGGGCAATCAACAGTCCATACCCGCCTTCCCGGTAGCCCTTGCGCAGGACGTAACATTTAAAGAACCGCGAAAAAAGGCGCCTTACATTATTCGCCGTCGAGCCCCAAGTGCCGCCCGCATCGCGAAGATCCTTTGCCTTGGCCGTTGAATAATTATCCAGTCGTTTTACCATGTCGGAAATATTGCGATCCACATAATGCTCCAGACGACAGCTCAACATGGGCCCCTTCTTTCCCGACCATTGAAGCGAAGGATGAACCCGTTGCGCGCCCCAGACTTTTACGCCTTTTTTGAAAAGCCCCGGATAGGCCGCCTTGCCAAAAGACGCACCCCAACCCCAGCGAACCAGTCGTCCACCAATATAGTTGTCGACGAGAATTTCATGCCAGTCAAAAGACGTAGTATCAATGCTATGCCGAATTTCTGCGGCCAGCGCCTCTGGCACACGCTCATCCGCATCCACCTCAAAGATCCATTTGCCGTTGCAGCAGGCAATGCCCGCATTACGCCGCTCGCCTTCCAGTGCCCAGGCCCCTTCGTACACCTGATCCGTATACTTCTCGGCGATAGCCTTCGATCCGTCAGTACACTTGTCCAGCAGGACGACAATCTCGTCAGCAAATTTAAGGCGCTCCAGGCAGTCAGCCAGTTGGGCTTCCTCGTTATGAACGGAAATCAAGGCGCTTAGGGTAATTTCGCTCATGTTCAGGGTTGCTCTCCTTCATCAAGCGTCGCCTTCAAGGTTGATACCAGTGGATAGATTGCCGCCAGAATGCCGATGATGACGCCGTAACCATTTTCCCGGTACCCTTTGCGCCCGACGTAACATTTCCAGAAGCGGGAGAATACTTTGCGCGTCATATTGACAATCGACCCCAAGTCCCCCTTGTCGACCAGGTCCTTGGCCCGCGCAGTTGTGTAGCGATCAAAACGCCGGATCATATCGGATATATTGTCATCGATATGATGAATGAGAGGACTGGAGATATCCGCACCCTGACGGCCGGTAACGGTCAAATGGGGGTGGACACGTTCACGTCCCCAGGTTTTTACCCCTTTGCGAAATAGTCCAGGATAGCTATTCTTGCCAAAATTTCCTCCCCAACCGTGCCGAATCCAATGCCCCCCAACGTAATTGTGGACAGGAATATTAAAAATATCGCCACTATCGGTTTTTATCAGCGAATCTATTTCCGCCGCCAGCTCAGAGCTGACCCATTCATCGGCGTCAACTTCCAGTATCCAGTCGCCCTGGCAAAAATCAATGCCTGCATTGCGCCTGTCACCTTCCAGTTCCCATGCCCCTTCCAAAATTCGGGCCGCAAATCGCTCTGCAATGGCTTTGGTTCCATCGTTGCATTTGTCCAACACCACCACGAGATCATCGGCAAAGGCCACTCGCTTCAGGCATTCTTCGAGTCGCTTCTCCTCGTTGTGAGCAACAACAAGAACTGAAAGATTTACCGGTTTTTCCAGATCACCTGTCATGTTCCGCCTTCCGCTTGTGCACGGTTCCATAAACCTCGAGCCGCCTGCTCAGCATCATCGACCGTCAGGCTGTCCATCAGCGTATCCGAGCCACGGTGGTCGAAGTTTGGTGGGAAAATTTCTTCGTAAGGGACGCGGGTCGCGGCAACGTCGCAAAAATCACCCCATGGGGCGTATAACTCTTTCGGGCTGGGACCAAACAGGCCGAGCGTTGGTATTCCAGACGCCGCAGCCAGATGCATCAGGCCCGAATCATTGCCAATGTAAAAATCACAACACTTCAGGCAGGCAAAGGCTTCCAGTAAATCCAGATGGCCGACAAGATCAATGCGCCGTTCGGCTGGCACGGCCTCGATCAGGCTAAGGGCGCTTGGCCTTTCGTCATCACGACCAAAGATGGCGACACGCCCACCGGGAATGATTCCGCTCGGGCCGGTCAGTCGTTCTATCAACTCGACAAAATTTTCAGCCCGCCAGGTTTTCGCCCGCCAGTTGGCCGTTGGACCGACGGCAATGACCCGAGCGCCTTCGCCGACAAGGCCTCTTGCCCGAGCCTTGATACCTTCGGTGAGCCATAAATGGGGCGCAGGAGGTGTGTCGGCCAAATCCAGAATTGCCGCCAGTTGTCTTACGCGATGTTCCACCCGTTGCGCCCGCCCGATGCGCCAGCGCTTTCGCGCCGGCAAAACGAAATACATCGGCGAATTCCTCAGATCAACGACAACGTCCCAAATACGCCCGATGCAAAGCCCCCACAACCTGAGCCAATGTAGTGAGAAGGCCATTTTGTCGAGGACGATGATTCTCTCAAGTCCCGGAACGGCTTCAAACACTGATGCCGCCGCACCGCCACAGGCGACGGTAATCTTTGCGCCGGGATGCTGCCTGATCAGATGATCAAGCAAGCCGGTCGAAAGAATGGCGTCACCGACGCGAGTCGATGTGATAAACAGGATTCTCATATTCGTTGTTATACGTGCCACGAGGCCAGTTGCAAAGCGCTCACCCCTTGCCAAGAAGCCAAAAACACACCAAATCTATGACCTGATAATCAACTGAGGGGATATTTGGAAAAATCATGTCCACCAACACCCATGTAATCCTGGAAAATCGTGGCCTTTTAAGCGTTTCAGGAGACGACACCATCAGTTTCCTGCAAGGCCTTGTTTCCAACGACGTGACAAAGGTTAGCGCTGAACGAGCACTGTATTCAGCCATGCTGAGCCCACAGGGAAAGTTTCTGTACGATTTCTTCCTTCTGCAGATGGAAAATGAGTTGCTGATCGATTGCGAAGCAGAGCGATTGGACGAACTGAAACGCAAATTGACTATGTACAAGCTGCGTTCAAAAGTCGATCTGACAGATCGTTCTCAGGATTTCGTCGTTGCGGCTTTAATAGGGGACACGGTGGCCTCATCCCTCGATTTAGAGAACAGGGAAGGTACTGCCCGTTCATTCCTTGGAGGCATCGCCTTTATTGACCCACGACTTGGTCAAATTGGTGGCCGTTGCATTCTACCCCGTGAAAATGCAGGCGCCTCACTCAGCGAGGCTGGCTTCATCGCTGGCGCACCGGATGATTACGAAACAGCTCGTCTGCAATTGGGGCTACCCGATGGCAGCCGCGACATGATTATCGACAAGGCGATCCTGCTTGAAAACGGGTTTCATGAACTGAACGGAGTCGATTGGAACAAAGGCTGCTACATGGGGCAGGAACTGACCGCCCGTACACATTACCGTGGACTTGTTAAGAAACGCCTGATTCCCGTGCGTATCGAAGGCCCCCTCCCCGCACCGGGAACACCGGTTATGCTGGGCGATCAGGAAGCCGGAGAAATGCGATCCGGGCTAGGCGAACAAGGCTTGGCGTTGATCCGCCTTGAGCAGTTCGAAGCAGCACTGAGAGATGGAGAAGGCCTGAAGGCCGACGGTGCTGTTCTGTATCCAATTAAGCCGAATTGGGCAGAATTTAAAACCGTCGCATGAAGTTGTTTAGCAAACCCCACCGCCCCCATTTCCTGGAAGATGTTTCATTAATTTTCGGTCATCGGGTCCGGAAATACGGACGAACTCCGGCCGGTGTGTTATGGAAAAACAGCGAAGGACAACAGCTGCGTTTCGAATTACTGGCAGGGATACTGGACGGCCTGCCTGTTTCCGCAACGATCAGCGTAAATGACTTTGGCTGCGGCTACGGTGCCCTATACGAATTTCTCGGCAACCTGCCATCCTTGGCTGACTTAACGTACACGGGTATTGATATATCGGGAGACATGATCAACGCTGCCAAAAAGCAAATCAAAAGTAAGAATGCGATTTTCAAGGAGGCCATCCAGTTTGATTCCCCCGCCGACTTCACATTTGTTTCGGGAACTTTCAATCTTAAAATTGATGCCGCTGATGTCCTGTGGAATGACTATGTAAAGTCAACCTTGCGAGACTTATGGTTAAAAACCAACAAAGGCCTTGCCTTCAATATGCTGGACAAAAATCATCATGACAGAGGGGACGGCCTGTATTACGCCGATGCCACAGAATTCCTGGATTTTTGTTCGGAATTTTCCAATGATGTCACCCTGATAAATGATTATCCCCTGGATGAATGGACAATCTTCATCCGCCGCTAGGCTAGACATTAAAAAGCGTCTAAGTGACCTGCTGACGATGGGTCGAGGTTATAAAGGGTCAATTTTCCAAAACCTTTGATCTCTTCTTCACCCTTCTCGATCAGGCGAAAAATATCCTTCAGGTTGTCAGACATTGGTGAACAAAGGGTGACTTGCATCGGATCAGAGCGGCGCTCCATACGCGCAGCCAAATTTACCGCCGGGCCAAAAATATCATAAACATATTTGTGAACGCCAACGATGGAACCAATTACCGGTCCCGATGCAATGCCTACGCGCGCCAGCCAGGCGTTTTTATGGGTCTTGTTTCGTTGTTCAAGATAACGAATGAACAACAATGCGGCCTTGGCGATATTGCGGGCATGATCCGGGTTCGATTCCGGCAGCCCCGAGACCGCCATGTATGCATCACCAATTGTCTTGATACGCTCGCAACCAAATTGTTCAACGATGCGATCAAAGTTGGTGAAAATATCATTCAATTCTGAAACGATGGCGGCCGGATCATCGGCGATAGACATTTCCGTAAAAGCGATAAAATCGAGCATTAACACAGAAGCTTCGTCATAGCGGGTCGGGGCCGTAACGCCGAAGGCCTTCAGCTCTTCGAACACAGATTTTGGCATCACATTCAAAAGCAGCTTTTCCGCCCGTTCTTTTTCCCGTTTCAAGTCCCTTTCGTTACGTTCGACCATTTTGGAATAAGACTGGATCATCGACTCCATTTCCTTGAGGCGGGTGTTGTTATGAACCTCCACCAGCACCAGGGGCAAAGAGTCGGATTCAAGGCAGGAAATATGCACGCTGAGTGACAACTCACGACGACGAACCTTCAGTGTCGTATCAAAATTAAACGTCCCTCCGGGTTCAAGCCCGGTGATACTCGCGACCAGTTCTTCCTGTTCTCCCAGAAGGCCTAAAGTCCCATCTTCTTCCACCTGAAACCATTTTTTGAAATGTTCGTTGGAGAAAACCGGCTTCATATCATCGGCATTGATAATCGCCAGCCCGACACGGACCGACGTCATAAGCCTTTGACTGATATCATCAATATTCATTGCTAATACACAAAAGCTTTCAGCCTAAATCTACGACTATCAGCGAGCGTCGGCTCTCATATTCCCGACGAACAATTGCGATGTCTTCGGAATCAAGATTATGATCCTTTAACGTTGCGCACAAAATATCGATCATTTCATCGAAACTTCCGCCGTCTATTTTCAAATTTGCATGTGAACGGCGCAGTTGTTCATCTGTATGGGCTGACGGTCCCCCCATCATTGATGATATAAATCTGGTCTGGTGATCAATCATTTTGTCGACATCGACCCCATCAAAAAAATCGCCTGCCTTTTCGGAATCGAGAATACGGTCATAGAAATCCATGACGATGCCGCTGACAGCTGCGAAGCCCCCAACTCGATGAAACAATGTTTGCGCCATAAAATTCCCCCACCCCGAAAGTTAGAGGGAGTCTAAACTATAGAACAGCGAGAATATAGAATTATCTCCACAGTTCTCCTGTGGAAATAAGCGCAATGATTGATCCATGGCAAGCCGCTTCCTGTACCCTGACAATTCAGGATACAGCCCCTTTTGATCTTTTTGGATACGCCTGGAAAGATGCTACCGCAGGCCTTATCAAATCATAGATTGCGCGCTTGCCCACGCAGGCGGCCAACGAAAATCTCGAGCAGGTGGCTGATCAGGCGATCTTCTCCGGCCAACCATTTGAGCCTCTTTTTAAAGGCTTCCTGGGGAATGACGGAAAGTTTAGTAACCGCCATCGCCCTGGCCGACGCCATTCTGGGCTGATCGTCAATCAGGGCCATTTCACCAAGGATCTGGCCGCGCCCAAGCGTCGCCAGAATAATAACATTCTCGCCAGATTTTATTGAAATTTCTATCTCACCGGATTCCACCATGAAGGCCTCATCACCGGCATCGCCTTCATTGAAAATAGTTTCGCCCGCCTGAAATACACGCCGCTGGAGTTCTCCCTTGGCCGTTTCTTCCGTTACGGGTGGGCTCTCAACAGCGGGCGGGGGAAGATTATTCGTTTCCGGTTCGTGTTCTTGCAGAAGCTTTTCGAGTTTTTTCTCGATCAGAACCCCAATTTCCTGTCCCACAGCCCCTGAGCCAATACGGTGGCGCATGTCATTAACGGCTGCGATGATATCATCTCGCGACGTTTGGGGCGGCAATAGTCCGCTCAAAGAAGAGATGCCTTCTACAATCTTCATAAGCGGCTTGAGAACACCCATCTGATATTTGACGCCAAAGTCCGAGTGGCTGAGGTCCAGCAAATAGCCGACCTTGACGGCCATGTTGGGCAACAGGGACAACACACTGGCAATCCCCGCGTCGGGTGAAAGGTCAATATCACCCTTTTTCAACACAATGCGTATGCGCCGGGTAAGAGCCTCGCTGATCGCAACACCACCGGTAAAACCACCCAATCCAATCAATTCTTTAAAAAGAACAAGAAAGGCTTTTCGGTCTGTTTCATCGTTTTCACGAGTCAGTGGATTTGTGCCGGAAACTGACCGCGCCACCCTTTCAAGCAAAATTCCTTTGCTGAAGGGCATCTGCTGGCTGTTCATGATGGCGTTTAGCCTACCCAGGACGCTTTTGCTTTTCTTATCCTTCTTGTAGCGCCCAACGCTTAATTGACACATCATGAGTAGCGCAGAGAACAAATCCGGTTGGGGGCCGAGCAATTCCTTAACGGCGTTTGATCCGTCCAGAATTTCTGCGCACATCTGATCAAGCAGAATTTTAGCTTCCTCACCGGGTTCCTGTTCAATCAAATCGATGACTAGACCAAGCTTTTCCTTCCAGTCCCGTTTCTGTCCCAGATACCCGGCCAGCACTGCCCCTGTATAAAAAATTCTATAATTTTCAGGGATGTCTTTCGCGATCGCCTCAAGGGACATCGACAAACCCTTTTTGGAGAGATGAGAGATATACGAAGAGGTATCGGCCACATCTCGCGCACGCTCTTCAACCTGACTAGCCAGGCTGAACAGCAAATCAATACGAGCCGTAGAATTTTCGTTCAGGGAGCGCGCCTGTATTGACGAGATGCGATGCAATGCCTGATTGAAGAGGGTATCGGTTCGGGAAAACTGTCGAATATTTTCATAATTATGCAGCAGTTCCAGCGCTGTAATACCCCATTCGTCAAGGTATTGACGAAGCAGGCGCCCGGTAGTCTTACGGGCTTCAAAGCCCGACAGGTCATCGATAGAATTACAAACAGCTGCTGCGTCGATGGAGGAAATGGTGATGGGTTTGTCGACTTTGCTGGTACATTCCTTGTAGAAAATCACCTCTTCATTGGCGTCATTCTCAAGACGGGTCACGCGGATGGCGTCATGCTGATTGGTATCGAACAATGATTGCGCACGGGTCATGGCGTCGGATTTTGCGCTATGGGTGGTATCCAGTATCCAGCGGTTATCCTGACCGACAAGAACCTCGTAGCTGATTAATTTATCGAATAACAAAACTCATCATCCCTGCAGCCGGTTTGCTCCAATTCCCCCACCCTTCACAAATCAGCCCACTGGTCATTATATGCATAATCAACTTTTGTTGTTGGCACTAATTTCAAGCCGATCTTTCACTTTTCTCTACAAAAACATCACAGGCAGGAAAGATGCCACGAGCAGAATGGCGAAACCGATATTGACACGTCGGCTCGTTTTCTCATCACGAAGCGCATGGCGAAGGACGTTCCCGGCGTATAGCCATGCCGGATTGACGATACACAAAATCAATAAGCAGATAAATATCTGCAAATAAGTTGATTGGGCGGACGATTGAGGGATGAGTTGAAACCCTGAAAACAAGGCCGCAAAGGCGGCATATGCCTTGGGGTTGGAAAGACTCAAAAAGAAGCCGCTCAGAAATCCCGGACCACCGTCTATTGATGAGAGTTCTCCTACCGGTGGTGCGGTGGCAATCCTGAACGCAAGATATCCAAGATAGACTGCCGCGAGTACGCCCAGCACTTCGGACACCACTGGCAGGGCTACAACGGCAGCCAACACCCCGGCTGCAACACCGATAACAACCAGCATCACTCTTGATGTCAGTCCAATAAGGAAATTGCGTCCCACCCGGATGTCATAGGCCGCCCCCGTAGCCGCGAGGCTCAGGGTTGCCGGTCCCGGGCTGCCCATCAAGGCGAAGCCAACCAGAATAAACGCCAGCAATTCATCATAGTTTATCTGGCCCACAAACCACCTGTCACTTTGTGTCCTAATTCGTCAGGCGTTATCCTTGGCCTTCACCCCCAAGGCCGCCTGAGCCGCAGCCAGCCTTGCAATCGGCACCCGGTAGGGTGAACATGACACGTAATCCAGACCGGCTTGATGGAAGAATTCGACCGAGGCCGCATCCCCCCCATGCTCACCACAAATACCGAGCTTGATGCCCGGTTTGGTGGCCCGCCCTCTCTCAACTGCAAGGCGAACCAACTCGCCAACCCCTTCGCGGTCAATCGTGACGAATGGGTCACTGTCCAGCACGCCCTTCTCGCGATAAATCTGAATGAACGAACTGGCGTCATCGCGCGATAGCCCAAGGGCTGTTTGTGTCAGATCATTGGTGCCAAAACTGAAAAATTCAGCCGTTTCGGCAATTTCGCCAGCGCGAAGGGCGGCGCGGGGCAACTCAATCATTGTGCCAACGCTGTAGTCGATATCGCAGCCCTTTTCTTCCCTCACCTTTTGGGCCGTTTGATCGACAAGTGTCTTCAGGACATCCAGTTCGGCCTTGACGGCGACCAGCGGAATCATCACTTCCGGATGCACGCTGTACCCGGCGGCAACGACGTCCGCTGCTGCCTCGAAAATAGCGCGGGCCTGCATCTCATAAATTTCCGGATAGGTAATGCCAAGGCGACACCCCCGGTGACCCAGCATGGGGTTGAACTCCTTTAACTGGGCGGCGCGATCCTCGATGTCGGAAACGGCGATTCCTGCTGCTTCGGCCACATTGGCCATATCCTTTTCCGATTGGGGCAGAAATTCATGCAAGGGCGGGTCCAGCAGGCGAATTGTCACCGGCAGACCGTCCATGATGGTGAACAGTTCAACAAAATCCTGGCGTTGGTAAGGCAGCAACTTATCCAATGCCGCGCGACGGCTTTTTTCATCGCCAGCAACGATCATCTGGCGCACATGAATGATCCGTTCGGGATCGAAGAACATGTGCTCGGTGCGGCAAAGCCCTATGCCTTCTGCGCCAAATTCCCGCGCTGTTCGCGCGTCAGTGGGGTTTTCCGCATTGGCGCGCACGCCCATGGTGCGGGTTTCGTCGACCCATTCCATCAACCTGGAAAAATCATCGGAAAATTCCGGCTGAATGGTCGCAACAGCGCCTTTCATCACTTCGCCGGATGTTCCATCAATGGTGATGATTTCACCTTCCTTGATGGTCTCGCCCAATGCTGAGAGAGTTTTTTCCTCGTAGTCAATTTTCAGGGAGCCGACACCGGACACACACGGCGTTCCCATGCCACGTGCGACGACAGCGGCGTGGGAGGTCATACCCCCGCGGGTGGTGACAATGCCGCTTGCCACATGCATACCGCCAATATCTTCCGGCGAGGTTTCCACCCGCACCAGAATGACTTTCTCGCCGCGTTCGGTCCAACTTTCCGCATCAACACTATTGAAAACGATGCGCCCGGAAGCCGCACCCGGCGAGGCTGGCAAGCCAACGCCCAGCACCTGGCGTTCCGCAACAGGATCAAGGGTCGGGTGCAGGATCTGGTCGAGCTGTCCGGGATCGATACGGGAAATAGCCTCGCCTTTATCGATCAGACCTTCTTCGACCATATCCACCGCGATTTTCATGGACGCCTTGGTGGTGCGTTTGCCGTTTCGGGTTTGCAGCATCCACAACCGGCCTTTCTGGACCGTGAATTCCATATCCTGCATGTCCTGATAATGGCGTTCCAGGCGGGCACGCACATCAAGCAGTTCTGCATAGGTTTCAGGCATTACCTCTTCCATGGACAACTGGTCGGTGGAACCGGGGTGTTTTCCTGCGATACTGAGCGGCTGCGGGGTGCGGATACCGGCGACGACATCTTCGCCCTGGGCATTGATCAGATACTCGCCGTAATAGGCGTTTTCACCATTGGCGGGATCGCGGGTAAAGGCGACGCCGGTGGCGCAGTCATTGCCCATGTTACCGAACACCATGGCCTGGACATTGACAGCGGTACCCCATTTTTCGGGGATATTGTGCAGTATGCGATAGGTCTGGGCGCGGCGATTCATC
Organism: Rhodospirillales bacterium; assembly: GCA_016776705.1. Lineage (GTDB taxonomy): Bacteria > Pseudomonadota > Alphaproteobacteria > Rhodospirillales > JABHCV01 > JACNJU01. Next base: position 8,442 of record JADHSW010000027.1, on the reverse strand, counting down.
CACGACCCGAAGACCGCATCTATGGCCCCCCATAACTGCTCATGGGGATCTTGCGGGAACGGATAGCCCAGTTCCTTTTTAACCATTTCCTTGTAGGCAACGACCAACTCGCGCCAGTCCCCTGCACCCAGTTCCGTATCCAAATGAACGCCTCGGCGGTCTTTATGATCTTCAAGCAGATCTTCAAACATGTGGTGGTCGACACCCAGCACAACATCGCCATACATCTGCAGAAAGCGACGGTAACTGTCAAAAGCGAAACGTTCATCGCCCGACGCTACAGCCAGGCCTTCAACGGTCTCGTCGTTCAGGCCTAGATTTAGGACCGTATCCATCATTCCCGGCATGGAGGCGCGGGCACCCGAACGCACCGAAACCAGCAGGGCGTTTCCGGGCTCGCCGAACTTAAGGCCCATGCTTTTTTCAACGCTGGCAAGGGCGCTTATAACCTGTTCCTTAAGATCGTCAGGATAGGTGGATGAATTATCCGTGTAGTGAGTGCAGACATCCGTAGTCAGGGTGAAACCAGGTGGGACGGGCAAGCCCAGGGAACTCATTTCGGCAAGATTCGCCCCCTTGCCACCCAGCAAATTTTTCATCGCGGCACTGCCATCCGCTTTGCCACCACCGAAGGAATAAACCCACTGTGTCATTAACCTAGTTCCTCAGCCTTCAACTTTAGAGAAATCTGCGACTGCACCCATTACCGATCTGATTTTCGATAACAATTGCAGGCGGTACTGCCTTGTTTCCTTATCGTCACTGTTAACTGTTACTTCATCGAAGAAAGCATCCAGCGGCCCACGTAACTTTGCCATTTCCGACATGGCAGCGCTAAAGTCTTCGCTTTCAAGATGCTTCCCCACATCCGTCTGAACCGTTAAAAGCGCCGCCAGCAAGGCCGCTTCTTCGTCCTGTTCGGCTTTGCGTTCCCCGTCAGGTTCCTGATCGTAAGATCGCCCGTCTTTCTTTTCTTCGATCTTGAGAATGTTGGCGGCGCGCTTGTAAGCGACAAGCAAATTCGCGCCGTCATCACTGGCGATAAAGTCGCCCAAAGCATCGACACGGGACAGAACGCGCACCAGGTCATCCTCGCCAAGAGCAAACACAGCATCAATCAAATCATGCCGCACGCCTTTTTCCTTCAGATGAACTTTCAGGCGGTCGGCGAAGAAAGCGAGCAGGTCTGGCATGTGCCATGCGTCAAGTCCCGTGGTCGCATCACCATTTGTCGTCATGCCCGCCTGAATATCGGCGTTATCCTGGTTCATATAATCGGCGACGGTTTCGGCAAATACTTTACCCAAAGACAAACGCAAGTTGTTTTCAATAATCAACCGGATGACGCCCAATGCGGCCCGACGTAAGGCGAACGGGTCTTTCGATCCTGTCGGTTTCTCATCAATCGCGAAGAACCCGACCAGGGTATCGATCTTGTCGGCCAAAGCGACGGCGATGCTGGTTGGTTTTGACGGGCAGGCGTCGGCGGGACCGGCCGGGGAATAATGATCGGCGATGGCGTCGGCGACGGCTGGGGACTCGCCGGTTTCCAGCGCATAATAACGCCCCATCAGGCCTTGCAGTTCCGGCAACTCACCAACCATACCGGTAACCAGATCGGCCTTGCAGAGCTTGGCGGCGCGCTCGACCTTATCGACCTGGGCATCCGGGATTTGTGCACTCAAGGCGCCAGCCAAGGCGGTCAGGCGCTCAACCTTTTCCAGCACCGAACCCAGCCTGGCGTGAAAGACCACACCTGCCAGTTTGGGTAAACGGGCTTCCAGTCCTTGCTGACGATCCTGATCCCAAAAGAACTTGGTGTCGGACAACCGTGCCCTTAATACCCGCTCATTACCGGCGACGATGGCTTTTCCGCCGTCATCACTTTCCATGTTGGAGACGACGATGAATTTCGATGCAAGATTACCGTCCTTATCCAGGGTCGAGAAATACTTCTGATGCCCACGCATGGCGGCGATCAGGACTTCCGGCGGCACATCCATGAATTCGGCATCGATGTCGCCCATCAGGGTAACCGGCCATTCGACCAGTCCGGCGACCTCATCCAGCAAACCTTCGTTGATTTTGACGCTCAGGCCTTCTGCCTTTGCCAGGGCTTCCGCATCTACCTGAATTTTTTCGCGACGCTCGATGGCATCAAGCATCACCTTGTTTGTCAGAAGTTTGGATTTGTAGTCGGCAAAATCCGAAACACCAAAGGGTTCGGGTGACAGAAAACGATGTCCATTTGAAGAATCGGAAGCCTCTAACGGCCCCAATTCGACAGCAATTACAGCGCCATCAAGAAGGCAAAGGATGGAATGTAACGGCCGCGCCCAGCGAATGGTGTTCGACCCCCAGCGCATAGATTTGGGCCACGAGCCAGCCATGTTGACCATGGCGGTATCGATGACTTCCTTTAGCACATCCCCCGTTGGCTTGCCTTTTTTATCGATCACGGCGAAATAGAATGTTTTTCCTTTGACGTCGCGCTGTTCGCAATCGTCCAAAGTCAGGTCTGCCAAAGAACCCAAGAAGCCCTTGAGCGCCTGTTCGGGAGCGCCGACCTGTGGGCCTTTGCGTTCATCCTTAACGTCGGGCTGCTTTTCCGGCAGGCCATCGATGACAAGCGTTAATCGCCGGGGCGTCGCGTAGGCGGTGGCGTTGTCAAATTCCAGATCGGCTTTTTTCAGGCCCTCACACACGAGGCGTTGCAAGTCGTCCGCCGCGCGTTTTTGCATGCGGGCCGGAATTTCTTCGGAGAACAGCTCTAACAGTAGTTCTGACATTAGCTTGCCCCCCCGCTTCCTGCGATCCAGGCTTCGGCGCAGCCCTTGGCAAGTGCTCTTACCCGACCGATATAAGCGGCGCGTTCGGTTACCGAAATGACGCCGCGGGCATCCAGCAGATTAAACAGATGGCTCGCCTTGATGCACTGCTCGTAGGCAGGCAGGGCCAGTGGCTTGTCCAGACCTAAAATCGTCGCGCACTGGGTTTCCGCGTCCGTGAATTGCCTGAACAGGATATCCGTGTTGGAATGTTCAAAATTGAAGGCAGATTGTTCCTGCTCGTTGCGCAGGTACACATCGCCGTAGGTCATCTCGCCGTTCCAGTCGAGATCATAAACGTTCTCCACTCCCTGAATGTACATGGCGAGGCGTTCCAGACCGTAGGTCAACTCCAGCGACACAGGTTTGCATTCGATCCCGCCAACCTGCTGGAAATACGTAAACTGGCTGACCTCCATGCCGTCACACCAGACTTCCCAGCCAAGGCCCCAGGCGCCCAGTGTCGGGCTTTCCCAGTCGTCTTCGACAAAGCGAATGTCATGGCGGGATGAATCGATGCCAATAGCGGCGAGGCTTTCAAGATAAAGCTCCTGGCTGTTGGATGGCGAGGGCTTCCACAAAACCTGAAACTGATAGTAATGTTGCAAGCGATTCGGGTTCTCGCCGTAACGCCCGTCCGTTGGGCGGCGCGAGGGTTGCACGTAGGCCGCTTTCCAGGGATCGGGACCAAGGGCGCGCAGGGTCGTCGCCGGGTGGAACGTTCCCGCGCCCACTTCCATATCATAAGGCTGCAAAATAACGCAGCCCTTGTCAGCCCAGAAGGTTTGCAGATCTAGAATAATCGTCTGGAAATTTCTTGCTTTTGCGCTTGCGCCCGACATCGCGGATTGGCCCCATTATGTTGCAGTGCAGCGAAGATAATCCGCGACCGATTTGCGGTCAAGAAAGGGTTTCATCCATATTCGTCACCCCGGATAGGGGCAGCCGTCTTTACCGCAGGAAACGGCGCTTCCCGATGATACATAAGTCTCGCACACAGCGCATTTAATCATCTCTTCAGCGTCGAGCGAAGAATTGCTGCTTGCCTGCGCCCCGGAAGACGCTTTCTGTTCGGCGCGACGGGGCTTGTTTGCGCCCTCGACGGCGCGGTTTTCCTGCATGCGGTTATACCACTTGAAGCCATTCCAAACGAGGAAGATGGCGACAGCGGTGAAAAGCAGTTTTGTCAGTGAGAATCCAAACATGACAGCCTTTTTAAAGATCACCCCCTGGGAAGGCAAGCCAAGGGATGGTCTAGGTCAAGAATAAGGGAGCGCTGTCTTTCAAAATGGCGTTTGCAGCCTTCGAAAATTTACCTTGTTCTTCGTGCAAGACGAGTCCCGCAGATATCCGGGCCGGTGAGGCGACGCCCTTTCGCGCCGTAAGGATGACTCTTTTTGCCGCCTTGCCCTGCCCCGGCCACAATGGAAAAATGACGATCTCGCCCAACTTCCCATGAAAAGCTGCAAGCAACTCGTCGATTCGGTCCCCGCGATGGATAAAAGTGACGCTGCCTTTGCGACGCACCGCCCTCACCGCCGCCTGAACCCAGTCAACCAGGTCGGCCTCGCCTTCTATATTGGCGATAGCCTTGGCGGCGTTCGGGGGCCGGTTGCCACTATCACTGTCAAGATACGGCGGATTGGCCATGACGTGATCGAAGGTCCCCTCTGGCAGGCCGTTAGTGCAATCAAGCAGATCGCCAGTAACAAACGCAACATCCTCATCGCATTTGTTTAGAACGGCGTTTTCCGTCGCCAGTTGGACCAAAGCGGGTTGAATATCAAGGCCCATCACCTTGACGCCGGGAACACGGGCCGCCAGACACAACGACGCCGCACCGACCCCGGCCCCCAGATCGAGAACTCTTTCGCCGGATTTGGCTGGAATGGCGGCGGCAAGCAGTACCGGGTCGATAGCCGCCCGGTATCCGTCCTTCATTTGCAACAGACGCACACGCCCACCAAGAAGGGCATCTTCACCGATGGCCTCACTGCCGGTCATGAGCTGACCCGTTTTTGGACAGGGTTTCACCCTCGTGCAGGATTACCCGGGCCGGGCCCAGGCTTTCTTCGGCCACCATGACACGGCGCGGAATCGCTGAAATACTGCCCTCCATAACCGAGGTATGAGCATCAAGAACAATCACATCAATATTGTCTTCGCCCAGCGCATGGACAAGCCAGGAAAGGAACACTGCATCGTTGGTTCGGGTCAATTCAACCATCTATATAAGTATTTCCTGTTTCTCGGCTTGACCGCCCACTATCGAGCTTTCTATGCTTAGGGTTAAGCGAGCACACGTCAAGCTATGTTGGCTGAATGGCGGCGTTTTGGAAATAATAAGAACCCTGGGAGATCGCTCAAGTGGGCATTGTTGTCGAACTGGACGGAAAACGAGACAAGAAACCCTCGTTCGATGATTTAACCGCTATCGTCGCCGACGATATGAAGCGGGTCAATCAGCAAATTCTGACCCGGATGGAAAGCCCGGTGGCGCTCATTCCACAACTGGCGGGACACGTTATTTCTGCTGGCGGCAAGCGCCTGCGCCCCATGTTGACCCTGGCATCGGCGAAATTGTGCGGCTATCATGGGGAGCGCCATGTAACGCTGGCCACGTGCATCGAATTTATTCACACAGCAACCCTGCTGCATGATGACGTGGTTGACGAAAGCAAACTGCGCCGGGGAATGGACACCGCCAATTCCGTGTGGGGCAATCAGGCCAGTGTTCTGGTTGGCGACTTCCTGTTCAGCCGTTCGTTCGAGCTGATGGTCGAAGACGGCTCGGTCAAGGTTATGGGCATTCTGTCTTCGGCGTCCGCAAGGCTCGCTGAAGGTGAAGTGATGCAGCTGCTTACCGCCAATGATACGGAAACCAGTGAAACCGCCTATCTGGATGTGATCAAGGCAAAGACGGCGCAACTCTTCGCCGCCGCCTGCCGCCTAGGAGCGGTCGTCGCTGACCGCCCGAAAATCGAAGAAGAAGCTTTGGACGGCTTCGGCATGAATTTGGGCGTTGCGTTTCAGCTGATTGATGACGTGCTGGATTATTCCGCAAAACAGGCGACCCTTGGCAAAACCGTTGGCGATGATTTCCGTGAAGGCAAGATAACCCTGCCGGTGATCCTGTCATACCGTCGCGGGGACAAGGAAGAGCGCGCTTTCTGGCAGCGCACCCTGGGCGAGTTGGAACAATCCGACGGCGACCTGGAACACGCAATTCAGTTGATGGCCAAACACGGGGCTCTGGATGATTCCGTTGAAAGGGCCCGCCATTATGGCTCTATAGCGAGGGATTCACTGGGTATTTTCCCGGACGGTGAGATCAAGGACGCGATGATCAGCCTGATCGACTTCTGCATCGAGCGACCCTATTAGATTAAATTGCATTTAAAGGGATTTTAAATGCAGATAGTTTGATCGACACCTTGATAAGATGCTCTAAATGCCAGTTGCCCTAAGGAACATTGGGGGGTATAAACCGCCCCATCAGGCACGCATTGTCCTTCAACGGATCAATGCCAGCATCGGTCGGAGTGTAGCTCAGCCTGGTAGAGCACCGTCTTCGGGAGGCGGGGGCCGGAGGTTCAAATCCTCTCACTCCGACCAATCTTTTCAAGCACTTAAGCCATTTTCCCCAACAGGAATAAAAGCCATTGTGCCAAAATTGTGCCCAAAACCGTTAAGAACGTTCACGGCACGTTCCTGATAGTCCGGTGCAAGGTGCGAATATCGCTGAACCATCTCCAGCGATTTGTGCCCCATCATCTGCATCACATCATAGAGCGGCACGCCCCCTTGGACGAGGCGTGAAGCAAACGTATGACGTAAATCGTGGAAGCGGACGTCTTCGAGACCGGCGTTCTTCCGGGCTCTGTCATAGGACGATTTGATGCCCTTCATTGGACGGTCCTTATAGATGAAAACCGGGCCGGATGATTTCGGCCCCATTGCCACCAATACCATAAAGGCGGCATCGGTCATGCGGAGTGTTCGGTCTTCACCGTTCTTGGTGTCGATGAATGTTAACCGGCGGTTTTTCATATCTACATATCGCCAGTCGAGCCCCAAAAGTTCAGAACGCCTTCCACCGGTATTGAGCGCAAGCCGGATGATAGGGGCCAAATGTGGCGCTGCGGCTTTGACGAGGCATTCTTCCTCCTCAGGTGTTATCCACCGCGTTCGGGATTTAAGGCGTTTGAATTTCGGCACCCTTGGAGGCTTTTCAAGAAGGCCTTCACGATAGGCCTTGTAAAGAATAGCTCGCAAGGTCGAAACATCCCTCTGCACCGTTCCCATGGAAACACTTTCAAGCCTTTCGTCCATGAATTTCTGGACCACCCGGAGCGTGATTTCAGAAAGATTGAATCCTCCGAACCATTGCTGAAGGCGTTTCAAACAATAACGGGTTTTATCCCGGTAATGCCTTCCATGATCGCGTTTCTGGATTTTGGCGTAGTTCAACAAAGCCTCCGAAAACGGCATCTCGGGAATTTTGCCGAAATGCCTTTCCATGAATCCTTCCTGGACCCATTGTGCAGCCAGCGCTTCTGCTAGCTTTTGATCGTCAGTTCCAGTACTTCGGCGATAGCGCTTTCCGTCCTGGTCGCTCCATGAGGCCCACCATTTCGGTGAGCCTTTACGTTTGTAGAGTCGCATATTGGCCTTCTCCTCTTTGTCTCTGAGGTTCGGGCGCTGTCGCAGGATTTATTATCGTTGGCATAGACTTCAATGTCCACAATATCCCAACGCTTTAAGCGCGGCCCGAAATCACAATAAGGAATGTCCATTAGAGAAAAGGTATCGATTGAGACCCCCAGCCATGCGGCTGCCTCTTCCCGGTTCAGATAGCGTCGGGGAGGGATGTTGGCTGCTTGGGTTATTTCCATTTTCATTGCCTGCGTCTCTTTTTCGATAGGGACTATTCAAGCAATTCGGTGCGCAGACCGGAACGGTCGAAAACACCACCCCCAAAAACGACCGTGCGGAGCGGCCCGAAAAAGAACTGGCCGGTCAACTTTCGTTAACACTCCCATCGATAGAATAACCACGCAACTAATAGGGAGATAACGTAAATGACTAATTCATTGAGTGCATCACAGTGGGCATGGGAGTTTCTGCGCAGGAATCCAAAATACCGATCTGATTATTCACGATTAAACACGAGAGGGAGGCAGGCAATCGATCAGCTATTTCCCCTCCTTCAACAGACGGCAACCGATCAGGAGGCAGCAAAATGGGGCCTGCTTGCTTTCGAGGACCCTGACATCCAAGCCCGTCAAGCCCTGCCATTTTGGGCAATCGGGCCGACACTCGAAGCCGAGATTGTCCGCACTGGCGATAAACCCTTTCTGCCCATGCTTCGTAGGGCAGGGACCCGGGCAAACGGCCTACAACTCCTTGGCGGCGCTATGGTCCTGACACTCGAGCGGGATAATCAATCGCTGCAGATTCTGCTCCGCGATGGACGATCCTTCGATGAAACCAGCAATGTGATCCTCCGCCTTCCAGTGAACTTATCCTTACCTGCTCATATTGCACGGGGTTTGAACTTTTGCAGTCTTGTCGCCGACAAGCAGGTGAAAAAAATCATGGCGAGATTGGCACT
>JADHSW010000026.1 GCA_016776705.1 Rhodospirillales bacterium | reverse complement strand
TAAACGCCAGACTTTGCGTGCGGACCTGCCAAGGTTAAAGTCTGATACAGGGAAAGCCAATTTGCGGGACGGGTATGAGCAAGCTTAAGAATAAAATAGATAATCTGTATAACGGGAGTTCGCGACAGGCGGTGCATTTTCGCTACGGGCTTGTCGCCTTCGATGTGACGACGATCACCTTTTTCATCGTCACATCCATGGTCGAAATATCGCCGGTAATACTGGCCCTGGATTTTACCTTGGCCGCCATTTTGTCCATGGATTTTCTTGCCCGATTGTGGATCGAAAAAAAGCGGCTGGCCCACATGATGCACCTGATGACATGGATCGACCTGATCGTCATCTTCACCTTGCTGGCGCCGGTTCTGACCGGCAATTTCGCTTTCCTTCGGGTGATGCGGGCCTTGCGCCTGTTGCGCTCTTACCATGTACTCAAGGACTTGCGCCGCGAGTTCAGGTTCTTCGCCAATAATGAAGATCTCATCCATTCCATAATCAGTCTGTTTGTCTTTATCTTTTTCATAACAGCTCTGGTTTATGTGATGGAGGTTCGCGTAAATCCTGAAATCTCGACGTATATGGACGCCCTTTACTTCACCATTGCCACTCTGACCACGACCGGTTTTGGCGACATCACCCTGCACGATCCCATGGGACGGGCGCTTTCGGTTGGTATAATGGTGTTTGGTGTGGCGCTGTTTTTACGCCTGGTTCAGACAATTTTTCACCCGGCAAAAGTCCGTCATACATGTTCGACCTGCGGTTTGAAGCGTCACGATCCAGACGCCGTCCACTGTAAGCACTGCGGTCAAATCATGCATATTGAGACGGATGGAAGTTAGCGCTCAGGCGTAGCCAGACAGGGCAACCCGGGTTCAATTGAACGCAGCTTGATCTATCATGTTGTTGATGTCATCCATGGACATCTGTGATGTTTTCAACGCCGCAAGCAATTCGATCTCTGTCGCTGCCACATCGCCCAATTTCTGAATGATGGCATCACGCACGAAGTCGCTCAGGCGCTTGTTCAGGCCCGGCATTGTCAAAAGATTGGTCAACAGCTCGCGGCGAATGGTGGCAGGGAAGCCCAGCAGTTCGGATACAAGGAATCCCTTGGCCTTCATGGGAATTTCCTCGTTGCCGAAAATGCGGTCCAGGCAAAAACTGTAGATGCCGAAATCGAGCCTGCCGGCGACGGCGTAGGTGAAATCCAGAAATTCGTCGCGGAAAAGCTGCGGTGTAATCTTGTGTTCGATCAAATGGCGGACAATTTCAAGAAAGGCGCGATAACGCGTACGCGCAGGGTTTAACCTGTCGCCCAGGCTGCCTTCAATTTCGCGGATGCGGGCCTCACGGAATCCTGATTCCAGCAGGGATTGCGCGGATTCCTTAACCGATGAATTAAGCGCCTGTTTTTCGATCAGGCTGAACAGTTCTTCATAATTCTCACGTTCGCCGCTGGCTTTCAGCATGGCCGCTTTACCCAAAGGCAAAAGGGCGGCTTCGGCGACCAGGGGATCATTGGAAAAAATAGAGGCGACAGCGGCCGCCGTGCGATCAACGGCGCCTTCTTCGGCGAAATCATCGGTAATGACGAAGCGGCTTTCATCGAAAACCGTCAGGTAGCGTCCCAATTGGCTACAGGCGACAAAATGGTCGGCCAGATCTGGCTTTTTAGGCATTTTAATGCCGGATATCACAGGACTTGCGCTCACCATGTCGGGACATATCCTCCGTCTACATTGAAATCAGCATAGGCGATTCTATGGTTGTAGGGCGACTCTATAATGATTCAGTTTATGATTCATGAATCAGGGTCGAATGGGGCCCAAACGGTCCAATCGCAGTCGATGGCGGCTGTCGGTCAGGCGACGGGCGGCGAACATGACGGCGCTCAAGGTGCCAAGTGCGGTTGACCCTGCGATCAAGAACAGGATCAGAATCTGGTATTTAACGGCTTCGGTCGGGTCGACGCCTGCGAGGATTTGCCCCGTCATCATGCCGGGAAGCGAAATTACCCCGGCGGCGGACATGGCGTTGATGATGTTGATCAGCCCGGCGCGGATGGAATCCCTGATCAGCGGCTTCATGGCCTGGGTGCGATCATGGCCCAGGGCGAGACGTGCCTCGATGACGGTGCGGCCATCAACAGCAGACGACAACAGTCGCTCAAGACCAATGGAAACACCGTTCATGGTGTTGCCTAAAATCATCCCCAGAATAGGCAGGGCGAAACGTGGGTCGAACCAGGGATCCGGTCTGATCTGGGTAGTCAGCGCCAGCACCGTAACGATGGTGCAGGCGATCATCAGGCTTGATGTTCCCAACCCATACGTCCACCAGCCGGTAAATTTCCGTTTCTGGCGAGCCATGATTTCGCGCCCGGCGAGCCCGATCATGATCGCAGCCGCAACTCCGGTCCAAAGGGGCGAGACCATCTGGAAAAGGAATTTCAGAACCATCCCGATCAGCATCAACTGAATGACCATGCGCAGGGCGGCAAGGCCGATTTGCCGCTCCAAACCCAGCTTGAGGAAAATCGACAGGGCCCCGCTGAACAACAGCAGCAGTGAAGCGATGACAAGGTCGGCGTATCCAAGGGCGATGAAGGTCATGGTGCCGCCTGCAATTTTCCAGCCTCAAGACGATAGGTCCTGGCTTTCAGGCGCTCGGCCTGTTCCACATCGTGGGTCACGATGATAATCGATGTTCCCGCGCTGCGGCATTCATCAAGCAGGTGTTCAATAAGGTTTCGATTGTCGGTGTCCAGGGCTGACGTCGGTTCATCCAGCAACAAGACCCGGGGCTTGCCGATCATGGAGCGGGCCAGACCAAGGCGTTGTTTCTCGCCGGTGGAAAGGCGGGGAATAGACCAGTCCAGGGCGCTTTCCCCCAGGCCGATCAGTTCCAGCATCTGGATAGCGGCGCGCTTGTCCTGAAAGTGGTCGCCAACCCGTTCCGCCCACCAGCCGGTTTCGGCGGCTACATAGGAAACCCTGCGTCGCCATTCAGGAGCCGGGATGCCCGCTCGATCATCACCATCCAGCAGCACGTTGCCGTCGTTTGGGTCAAGATCGGCGATGGCGCGCAAGAACAGGGATTTTCCGGCGCCTGATGGTCCACTGATTGCCGCCACGTCCCCACCTGCCAGCTTCAGATCAATGGGGCCGATTCGGTTGCCCGAAAGATTGCGGATGCTCAGCATTTGGGGCACCTATTTTGAAAACTGTGATAGATGACTGTCGAAGAGTTTGTTTTCGATCATGCCAACGATTTTTGATGGAACGATACTTTCTGTTCCCATGTCCTCGATCTTTGCGGCGATTCCCTTCAAGGCGATGATACCCTGCGGGGTGGTGATCTGTTGTTCCATGAATTCCCGGCCCATGGCGTTCCACAAGCCTTCCATAATGCTGATGGTATAGGCAAAAGGCAGCGTCGACAGGGCCTCAATCACCTCGGCATTTATATAACCGACATAGAATTTGATCTTTTCTATTTCTTCATCCGTCCAGTGACCGGCCTGATCGATAACGGCGGCGTTAGAATTCATTAAAATGCGGAACTCATCACCCAACTGCCTGCGGACCTGCTCAATTCGGGTGATGTAGGTCTTCTTCTTCCCTTTCACCTTGTCTTTAACGATGGCCTCCTCCATGGGCCAACGGCCCAGGGCGCGAACGATTTCAGGGTCTTCGATATCCAGCAGCCCTCGCCCCAGGGCGATGATCTTGGCGCTGTGTTCCAGGCCTTCGGAAACGGCGCGAATGAAGTTCCCGTCCCATTCCAGAATTTTAGAAAAATCCTTACCGAGTGCAGTACGCAAGGGGCGAATGAAATTGGTCGGCTTGGCTTTTCGAAGGACGTTGAAATATTGTTCGTCGCGCTCGAACAATTTACCCATGTGACCGCGCAATCCATCCTTTAATTCGGAAATGGTCAATGGATCAAAACGGGCCATCAGTTTCAGTTTGTTAAGGCTGGACGGGTCTTTCAATTCGTAATTGCCAAGCATGTCGTGCAGTTTTTTTGGATCGTGTCCGGCTTCTTTCAGGATTTTCCTGGCGGCGTTCTCAAGGAAAAATTGTCTGGCTTCATCCACACTCATGCCGCAACTGCCGACGGGCGCTTTGGGGGCGGGTTTCTTTCCTTTTTTTGCGCCCTTGGCGGTAAAGCTCAAAAGGCCCTGTTCAAGGGCAATGTCGAACAAATGCAGGGCTAGAATTGTGCTGGGGATATCAGCTTCGATATCCTTCAGAACCATGCCTTTTATGCGGGTAATTTTTGATTCTTGAGGACGGGGGTATAAATCGTCAAGCTGGTAAAGAAGTGGCAGCACCTGTTCGCTGACCGTTCGGCGCAGGCGTATCGCCTGTAAGGCCGGAACCTTTTGCCACAAGGCGTCCGGGAATTCCCACAGTTTTCCCCCTGCAGGGCCGATAACAACTGGATCAGGCCGCTCCTTGGACATTACTGTCTAAACTCCCCTTCCAGTCCGGTTTTATCCTGCCGGACCATAGGAAACTTCATTCCAATTATATCCTGACAGACTATACCTTAATGGAAGAATAATTCGTTTTGTGAATTTATCGGACAGGACACGGGTATGGGAATCCTATAATCGAAGGTCTATGAATGGTGATATGGATTCTGCGACCCGCCCCGTTTTGATGCCTGAAGCCCCCGCACTTGTTGCGGGCGTCAGAGGGGTTGTCTGGCTTAGTGCCGATGGTGAGGTCGAAACCCTGAAAACCCAGGAGGCCGCTGGACGCCTGCATCCTGGCAAGCCGCCGATCATTTGTCACGCCAGGAGCTTCTTTTCCAGATTGGCAGCGAAACCGTTTCCGGTCTTTGACGTGCTTGAGCTTTTTACCTTTGTGCGCCCGGCTGAATTTACCCTGCCGACCCCGCGAGGCCTTGCCGAGGTTTTGGGTCTGGCCCTGCCAACGAGTCACGAGCAGGAAGCCGAAAGCCTGATGCAGGCGACGCACGCTCTGATTTCAGAGCTGGCAGCCAGTAAAAGAGACCGGGACACAAGCGCGATCGCATGGGCCATGCACCGGGGGGGATGGCCGTGGGCGGAACCGGTGATTGCCGCCTTGGGGGCGGGGGATAGCCCCCATTCAAAAAATGCGGCGCAAGGGCTGGCGGTCTGGGACAGATTGCCGGAATGGGATGATCGCCCCATGGAATCGCCGCCCCGGGATTTTCCGGTTGAACCTGTCGAAGCCCGCGCCCAGTTGGTCAAGCTGCTGGGAACTGGTGCCGAGGAACGACCCGAACAGGCTGAATATGCAGGCGCGGTTTCTCGCGCCTTCGATGCCAGGGACAAGAAAGGAGAACCCCATGTCGTTCTCGCGGATGCCGGGACCGGTGTCGGCAAGACCATGGGCTACATTGCCCCCGCAAGTGTCTGGGCCGAAAAGAACGAGGGCACGGTATGGATATCCACCTTTACCCGCAACCTGCAACGCCAGTTGGACGCCGAACTGGATCGCCTGTATCCCGATCCTGCTGAAAAAATGGAAAAGGTGGTCATTCGCAAAGGCCGCGAAAATTATTTCTGCCTGCTCAATTTCGCCGAAGCCGTCGGTCGTTTGCGATCAGATTCTGCCAGCGGCAATGGGGGCGAGGCAATTGGTCTGGGCCTGATGGCGCGTTGGGCGCTGATGTCACGGGACGGCGATATGATTGGCGGCGATTTCCCATCCTGGCTGGCCGACCTTGTTGGCCGCAGCACGACTCTGGATTTGACCGACAAAAGGGGTGAATGCACCTATTCCGCCTGCCAATACTACAATCGCTGCTTTATCGAACGTACCATCCGGCGCGCCCGACGCGCCCGCATCGTCGTTGCCAATCATGCGCTGGTGATGATTCAGGCGGCCCTGGGCGGTGGTGATGAAGGGCAGCTTCCGACCCGTTACGTTTTTGACGAGGGTCACCATATTTTCGGTGCCGCCGACAGCGCCTTTAGCGCCGATTTGACAGGCTTTGAAAGTGAAGACTTGCGGCGCTGGCTGATCGGCGCCGAAGCCGGTCGTCATTCGCGATCACGAGGCCTGCGCGCCCGCATCGAGGATCTGATCAATGGTAATGATGAAGCCATGGCTGCTTTGGATGAAGCCATTCGCGCCGCCCACATTCTGCCCGGACCAGCCTGGCGGCAACGCATCGCCGGCGGCGAGCCGGTCGGGGCGACTGAGACATTTCTGGGTTTCGTGCGCCAACAGGTCTACGCCCGGGAAACCGGTGGCGGGGTGACCTATTCCCTTGAGGCCGGGACGGAAAGTCCGGTCCCCGGATTGCTTGAAGCAGCAGGCGCTTTGGAAGCCGCCCTTGTTCGCCTTCGCCGTCCCTTGCAGATGTTAATTCAATCCCTCGTGCGCCTGTTCGATGTGGAAGCTGATACCCTGGACACGGCGACACGCAATAGGATCGAAGCCATCGTTCGTGGTCTGCAACGCCGCGGTGTAGATCAACTAAATGCCTGGGCGTCAATGTTGAAGGCGCTTCATAATGAGACACCCGATGCGGTTGTCGACTGGTTTGGAGTCGAGCGCATCGATGGACGCGAGGTCGATGTCGGCCTGCACCGCCATTTTGTTGATCCCACATTACCATTTGCCGAAACCGTTCTTGCCCCGGCGCACGGGGCACTGGTCACATCGGCGACACTTCGCGATCATGGTCCCCAGGGCGATGATGAGCCGCTTCATGTTCGGGCGGATGTTGAAGACACGAAGGATGTTAGCGGTTGGGCGGGGGCCCAAGTGCGTACAGGGGCTGTGCATTTGCCATCACCTGCAATCCTGAGCGCGGTAAACTCACCCTTCGATTACGCAGGGCGCACCCGCGTGCTGGTGGTTGGTGACGTAGATAAGTCCAATATGACACAGGTGGCGAGCGCTTATCGGGAACTGTTTCTGGCATCAGGCGGCGGTGGGTTGGGCCTGTTCACGGCCATATCCAGACTGCGTGCCGTCCTTGATCGTATCGCTGGTCCGCTTGACGACGCCGGCATGCAGGTTTTGGCCCAGCATGTGGAAGCCCTGGATACGGGAACACTGATCGATATTTTTCGGGCGGAAGAAAATTCCTGCCTGCTGGGAACAGATGCCGTCAGGGATGGTGTCGATGTGCCGGGACGTTCGCTCCGGCTGATTGTTTTTGACAGGGTGCCGTGGCCCAGGCCGGATATCCTGCACCGGGCACGGCGCAAGGCCTTTGGTGCGCGCGCCTATGATGAAACCCTGACGAGGTTGAAATTAAAGCAGGCCTATGGTCGTTTGATTCGTCGCGCCACGGACAAGGGGGTTTTTGTCATGCTGGATCGGGCATTACCATCCAGACTCCTGACCGCCTTCCCTGAAGGAGTTCAGGCGTCACGGGTCGGCCTGAAAGAAGCCGTCGTGGAAATTCGGGGATTTCTGGCGGAAGACTAGAAGGCGAGCCGGTCGGACCAGTGAGAAAACAGCAGGGATAGTGTTACTGTCGAGGCAACGGTGGAAATCAGAATGACCGCTGATGTGCGTTCCATATACATGTCGTAGCGACGGGCAAGAATGAAGATGTTGGCTCCTGTCGGTACCGCCGCCATAACGACGCAGATGCTCGCCCACATGACATCCATCTCGAAGACGTGGAAGGCCAGCACCCAGGTGATTGCGGGATGGATGATGAGTTTAAGGAAAACCATCCAGTTGACTTCCAGCGCGTCCTTTCGCAAGGATTTCCCGACGAGAAACAAGCCGATGGAAAACAGCGCGCAGGGCCCCGCTGCAGCGCCAAGAATTTTAGAAAACGTTTCAACAGGAGCCGTGAGCCCCAGACCGGTAAAAGCCCAGGCAAAACCGAGAATGGGCGCAACCAACATCGGGTTGTTGATAAGCGCGTTGGCGACATCCTTGATGACGACGCGGATAGCACCACCGTCGCTTAAATCGACCTCGATGATGGCGGCGACAACGCCCATGACAAGAGCACCGTTGACGATGGTGGCGATAATCGCGGGGGCGATCCAATCCGGCCCGAAAGCAGCCATAGTCAAGGGAATACCCATGTAACCCGTATTGCCGTAGATGCTCGCCATGCCATTCAGGGCGCCTTCGGCAAGGCGGCGCTTGAAGAAAAATTTGGCAACGATCAGGGCGATCAGAAATGTGGATGTTTGACCTCCCAGATAAGCGCCAAGATATGGTCCGTTCATTATGTCTTCGGGATTGACCCTGGCCATGGCGTAGAAAAGCAGAACCGGCATAGCCACATAGAAGACGAACCGCTGCAATACATCGCCGCTGCCTTCACCCAGAATCTTGAAGCGCCCGGCCAGATAGCCCGTCAGGATAATCGCAAACACGGGCAGGACGACGTTGATGACGGGTTGCATGGGGTATCCGAATAATAATTGCAGTTAGCTTTTTTAGGTTTGTTTATGGCTTTTGGGCAAGGTCAAAAGTTCTGGTTAGGGGTAGACTGTCAGTAATCACCACAGTGAGAGTGAAGTCATGAATAAGAATGAAAATCCGGCGATTGCCTTTATTGGTGTCGGAATGATGGGTCACGGGATCGTTAAAAACATCCTCAAGAGCGGTTTCGATGTGACAATTCTGGATTATCCCGGAAACCGTCCTGTCGATGATCTTGTCTTGGCCGGGGTCAAAATAGCAGACAATACGGCAGCCATGGTGTCGAAGGCAGATGTTGTGTTTGTCTGCGTCACCGGATCGCCCGAGGTTGAACACGTAATTCTGTCAGATGGCGGCGTGCTGGAAGGGTTGCAGGACGGAACCATCGTTGTGGACTGCTCGACGGCCATTCCCGAATCAACCTTGAAACTTGCTGCGGCGATTGAGGCCAGGGGTGGAACCCTTGTCGACGCGCCTATGACCCGGACCCCGAAAGAGGCCGAAGAAGGCCGCTTGAATGTCATGGTTGGCGGTGACGACAGGGCCATTGCGGCGGTTATTGGCATTATTGAAACGTATGGCGAAAATATCTATCGCACCGGGTCGGTCGGCTCTGGCCACAAGATGAAGCTTATCCATAATTATCTGGCGCTGGGAAATTCTGTGTTGGCGGCCGAAGCGGTCGTGTGCGCCGAAAAATCCGGTGTCGATATGAAAACCTTTTGCGAGGTCATCATGACCGGAGGCGGCGACAGCCTCGTCTTCCGGCGGTTGCTGCCCTACATCCAGACGGGTGATGACAGCAGTTTCAGATTTTCCATCGGCAATGCGACGAAGGACCTTGGCTATTATACGGCCATGGCAGATAACCTTGACGTTCCAGCAGCAGGTGCTGAAGCTGTCCACTATATTCTTCAAAAAGCTAAAGCGGACGGATTGGGTGGGCGCTCAATGCCAAATCTGATTGATTATATGAAGGGAAAATAAAACCGTGACAAATTTGAAGGGTCAGACAATCGGTTTCGTTGGCCTTGGGCTAATGGGTATGCCCATGTGTCGCAATCTGATCAAAGCCGGGGCAGACGTTGTCGCCACCACTCGTTCCCCTGGCCCGCTGAAAGAAATAGCAACTGCGGGGGCGCAAACGGTTGCCACCCCGCGCCTTGTTGCCGAAAAAGCCCCCATCGTCGTTATCATGGTCGCCGATACGCTGGCTGCCGAGGCGGTGCTCATGGGCGCCGATAGCGTTCATGGAGGGGTTGGTCCGGGCAGCCTGATCATTGACATGGGAACAACCGCTGTGAGCGCGACCCGTGGTTTCGCCGCCCGGATTGAAGCAACTGGCGCGGCCTTCGTGGATGCGCCTGTTTCCGGCGGCACCCTGGGGGCGGAAGGGGGATCGCTGACCATCATGGCCGGCGGGGAAGAACTGGCGATTGAACGCGCCCGTCCTGTATTGGAAGTTTTGGGTTCGCGCTTGACCCACGTTGGCCCGGTCGGCACCGGACAGGTCGCCAAGGCCGCCAATCAGGTGATTGTCGGACTCAACATCGGGGCCGTCGCCGAAGCCCTGATGCTGGCCGCTCACGCGGGGGCTGATCCAGCCAAGGTTCGTGAAGCCCTAAAAGGCGGCTTTGCCGATTCACGAATTCTCGAAGTCCACGGCCAGCGTATGATTGAAAACACCTTCACCCCCGGCGGCAAGGTCGTGACCCAGCGCAAGGACAT
This sequence comes from Rhodospirillales bacterium, assembly GCA_016776705.1. Classification (GTDB taxonomy): domain Bacteria; phylum Pseudomonadota; class Alphaproteobacteria; order Rhodospirillales; family JABHCV01; genus JACNJU01. The sequence goes on along the minus strand of JADHSW010000026.1, from coordinate 9,651 downwards.
GGCCCAGGCCCTCGATCTGGCGGCAGAACTGGGCATCGAAATGCCCGCCACCCGCCTGAACAAGGAACTGTATGAGCGCCTGATCGAAACAGGTGGCGGAGAACTGGACCATTCCGCCCTGATCAAGGCCCTTGATCCGGACTGGACGGATTAGGGTAGAAATAGTACTCCATGCGTCTTACTTGTTTAGGGGAACTTCCGTTTGTTAAAAGGAATCGACTTCGTTGACTGATAGAGCTGTAAAAGTCTGTTTGATCAGGCCTTCCATCGTAGTCCCGGCAAATAATCAGACATCCATGTTCACGCCGCCGCTTGGCCTCGCTTATGTGGCGGGGACGGTTCGTGCGGGTGGTCATGATGTTTCTTTTATCGATGGGGTTGGCGAAGCGCTGGATTCACGCCACGAGATAGGGAACGAATGCTACCTGTATGGCCTGTCTCTTGATGATATCGTAAAAAAAATACCGGCGAATGTGGAAGTCATTGGTGTCGCGTGTGGCTTTTCCTTCGAATGGCCAACTTGCCGGGACTTGATTGCGGGCATTCGCAAAAGGTTTCCCGAAGCCCTTTTGATTGGCGGGGGCGAGCATGTTACGGCGGTGCCGGTGCAAAGTATGGAAGAAAGTGAGCTTGATCTGGGTGTCCTTGGTGAAGGAGAAGAAACCGCGCTCGAAATCGTCAATGCATTCGCGGCAGGGAATATAGATAAAACATCCATCGAAGGCATCGTTTACAAAGATACCAACGGGAAAGCCGTCAGCAATACAAGACGGGCGAGGAAGCGTGACCTGGACAGCATACCGGTCCCCGCCTGGGATATCACACCAATTGAGAACTATCTGGAGCGTGGTTTCGGTTTTGGCGTTGATCGTGGACGCTCCATGCCCTTGATGGCAAGCAGGGGATGTCCTTACCAGTGTACTTTCTGCTCAAATCCGTCCATGTGGACGACAAGGTGGATTCCGCGCAATCCGGATTTGCTGCTCGATGAAATCGAGGCCTATCAGGAAAAATACAAGGCGGTTAATTTTGATTTCTACGACTTGACCGCCATTGTCAAAAAGGACTGGATTGTTGATTTTTGCCACAAAATAGAAGAACGGGGCCTGACCTTCACATGGCAATTACCCAGCGGCACCCGCTCAGAGGCTATTGATGACGAAGTGGCGGGATTGCTCTTTAAATCCGGTTGTCGCAACCTGTCCTATTCTCCGGAAAGCGGCTCACCCAGCGTGTTGGCTCGTATCAAGAAAAAGATAACGACCGACTCCGTTATTGAATCCATCTCCAGCAGTTTTTCCCAGGGCATGAACGTCAAGTGCAATATTATTTTTGGCTTCCCCGGGGAAACCCTGAAAGAAGTTTTTGAAAGCTACCGCTTTATCATGCGCATGGGAATTGCCGGTGCGTATGACATCAGCGTCTGGGCCTTTTCCCCTTATCCGGGATCCGAGTTGTTTGAGCAAATTCGCGAAGAAAAAGGCATTGTCCTGGATGATAAATATTACGACAGTTTGCGCTCGTATGCCGATGCCTCAAGAACTGTTTCATACAGCGAGAACTTCAGCGACAAAAAGTTGAAAGCCTTGCGCTGGTTTGGCGTTGCCTTGTTTTACAGTTCAGCCTGGTTGCGCCGCCCCCTGCGGCCTTTCAGGATGGTTTTGAATGTCATGCGCGGAACCCAGGAATCCCGTTCAGAAATGGCATTGGCAAACATGTTGCGGCGGAAAACCCTGAGTGAGGATGCTTAAACGCCAGGTTGGATCAGAGCTTTTCCCAAATCTTGATAATGCGCCAACCACCCTTGCCATCAGCTTCAAGCAGATACGAATGATTTTTGTCCATATCGACGCTAAGCACCTTCAACAAAACTGGGTTTAAGGAATGTATGAGCAGGTGTGAGAAATTTGCCTTTGAGAGGTTGGAACGGAAATTATCCTCATCCACGTGCTGATATGCACTTAGATAGCTTTTGTATATTCCTTGCCCGCCTAATTCATACCTAGTGATCACTCCAGATTCGCCACTTCCTTGGGGATCAAGTACGTAAAGGGTGTTTCCAGGAACAAGCAGATCTTTCAGTTCAACCCCAACCGTCCTGAAATGAGGAACCGGTGGGAAACGATCAAAGCGTAATTTATTGGCGAACACGAAGGGCGCCAGCAACATCAAGGTGACTGGAAGCCAGGAGACGTTTTTGGGCCACTGTCGTCCTTCAACATATTTCCGCCACAGGATGGCGAGTCCGTAAGCGGTAAAGGCGACTCCGATCATTCCCAACTGCATATTGTAACGCCAAAATGACGCGGCACGAAGCGCATCGAATTTGCCGAAAGTTGTGACATAGGCGACAAAAAGGAAGGCGTTGTGGGCAAGAAATATACCCCCTGCAATAATGGCGATCCGGTCAAAGGGGGTGCGATAGTTGATTATGGCCTTGATGCCAAACCCGACGATGACCACCAACAAGAACAAATACGCGCCTTTTTTCGATAAGACGGTCAGCATTTTCAGAAGAATTTGCGGGATGTACTCAAATAGCCAGTCGGAATACGCAGTCACCTGCATTTCCTTGGCAGGAAGTTCCTGACCGATGTAGTAGCGCCACACCAGGAAGATAAAGATGGCAGGAATTGTCATTCTGGGCAGCATGGCAATCAAGTCTTTAAACCTGATCTTCGGGTCTCGTAGTCCGGCCAGAACAATGGCGCAGACGACGATGACAAACATTACCACGGTTGATTGCTTCAGGTTGACCAGCAACATCAACAACAGGCCGATCTGCAGGGCATTCTGCAGGGCTTCATTACGCTTTCCATCGGCCAGGGCGCCTAGCATGTACCAGCCAATCACCACCGCCAATCCTGTTACTGTTGATGTCGCAACATCGGCATAGGACGTCAAAGCAACTTTTTGAACGAAAGTTGTGTTCAGCAGGGTCGTTGACAAGCCACCGAGGGCGCAAAGGGTCCACCCCGGCGTGGATATATCCTGTTCGCGGCCAAGGCCTGTCCGGATCAGTCGGATTGAAATAAAGCTGAAGGTAAGCAACATAAAGACATTAACCAATGCCCCGGCATTTTCAAGAAAGCGACCGGCTATCAGGCTCGCCAGATAACTTACGTAATGCCAGCCAAAGGGATATGCGGCCAAGGTGCCACTTCGATGATAGTTCGTGGAATTCGGGAATGCTCCAGTTTCCAACATCAGGCGAGGGGTGATCAGCCAGTCGGAAAATTCGTCCCATTGAGAGCCGACCATGGCCGAGACCAGAAGCAATAGCGGGGCTGCCAGCAAGGCAACTTTTAACATTCCTTTCGGGAATAAGGGCTCCTCACGTCTTAGCGCGACAATTAGTGCGATAACGGCCATACCGCCTGTACCCATTGCAAGGTACGCAAAGGAAATTGGTGTAAAAACACCTAAAACAGTGAGAACGAGATTTACAACAGCCCATCCATAAAAAGGGGCCACTTCGTATAGTTTTCCCTTGCCGAGAAAGAACGATCCTATGGCGAAGAAGAAAATCCAGAGTATCGCTGATGCCAGGAACGAATCAATTTGCCCGCTGTGTTGAATAAAATTAGAGATGTAATCTGCCATTTGAAGCGGGTGCCTGTGTCAATGAAATTAGGGGAATTCTGGGACGCAACGTAATGAATTCCCCCCTTTAAGACCACCCCAAAAAAACCTTGTTCCTCAACCAGGAAACCCTATTGAAAGGTTGTTGCAAGGGTGTCGTGGACACTGGTGTCTGATTAGTGATAGCGTCCCGCAAAACAGCCGACAAACTGGTTCGTCCACGTCAGTATTTCGGGTTTATTTTTATTTTTTAAGGGCAATGCTAGGCTTTTAACATGTGCGGAATATTCGGAATCATCGCCAAAAAAGGTGCATCTTGCGACAAGACGGCGTTTCACCAATCGATTATTGAGCTGTTTAAGCTGTCTGAACCGCGTGGGCGCGAAGCCAGTGGTCTGGTCATTGCCGCAAGTGATGAGGTACACGTCTTCAAACGTCCGATTGCTCCTTCATCCATGCTTCGGTCCGCCGATTTTAAATCATTTGTGAAAGCAAGCGAGGCGGCTTACCAAGTTGATGACAATGGCCTGGCATCGGAGGCCTATGCGGCGATTGGTCATTGCCGACTTGTTTATAATGGTACAGAGACTGTTGTTGGCAATAACCAGCCAATCATAACCGATCAAAGCATTGGAGTTCATAACGGATTGATAACCAATGACCGTGAACTTTGGGACCAGCATTTAGACATTGACCGTTCGCTTGATACGGATTCCGAAGTAATCTACCGCCTGATCGACAAGTATGTCGAAAGTGGCGATGACTTGTCACAAGCTATATCCCAGACGTTTGCAAAACTGACCGGCACAGCTTCCCTGGGATTTTTCAGAAATGACGCCAGGCTGATGGCCTTGGCCACAAATAATGGCTCTATTTATTCGGCCCATTTCGAAGAATTGGGAATTTTCGCCTTTGCCTCAGAAAAATTCATTCTGGAGAGCTTTATCGAAAAAGGACCAATTGGGAGAAAATCCAGGGGAACAGAGGTTAATCAGCTTGTTGTTGATAGCGGCATGATTATTCCTTTCGATGATGCTGTTCCCCAAACTTTCAAATTCGACCATCCCGTGATGGCGACGGCGACGGTTTTTTCCAAATCCCTGCTTAGCGTTAAAGACATGACCGATCATTTGGCCGATGTTCAGCGCTGCACCAAATGCGTCCTGCCGAATACCTATCCCTATATCGAATTTGACCAGGATGGCATTTGCAATTATTGCCGGGATTACAAGACGCAAAAACCCGAAGGTCGCGATGCCCTCGAGGAAATTCTGGCAAAACATCGAAGCAAGGATGGTTCACCCGATTGTATTGTTGCTTTCAGCGGGGGACGCGACAGCTCGTACGGGCTGCATTTGATCAAGAATGAAATGGGCATGAACCCAATCGCGTTTACCTATGACTGGGGCATGGTTACAGATATCGCCAGACGTAATTCGGCGCGCATGTGTGGTCAGTTAGGCGTTGAACATATATTGCGCGCCGCTGATATTCCGGCCAAACGACGCTATATTCGTAAAAACATCCATGCATGGCTGGCGCGTCCGAAGCTCGGCATGATCCCGATCTTTATGGCCGGTGACAAAATGTTCTTCCATTACTTAAGGGAATTGCGCAAGGAAACAGGTCTGGATCTGGTCCTTTTTTGCGGTGGGAACTTACTGGAACGGACGGATTTCAAAGCCGGATTTGCGGGTGTAAAGGAAAATGAACACGGCAACCGTCTGTTTGGCCTCTCCCTCGCCAACAAAATCGGTTTGTTTTCATGGTATGCATCGCAGTATTTGCTTAATCCGCGCTATTTCAATGAGTCGTTCATCGACACAATGTGGGCATACTTTTCAACCTTTATAGCCAAGGATGATTTCACCTACCTGTATCATTATCTTCCGTGGGATGAAGAAGAGATCAACAAGACCCTGATCGGTGAATATGGCTGGGAAACGGCGGCGAACAGAGACAATACATGGCGTATTGGCGATGGCTATACGTCGTTCATCAATTATATCTATCATACCGTTGCTGGATTTTCTGAATATGACACCTTCCGCTCGAACCAGATCCGCGAGGGGTTGATCACCCGCGAGCAGGCGGTGCTATTGCTTGAAGAAGATAATGCGCCAAAAATGGACGTGCTATACGATTTCGCCAAACATACGGGATTTAATCTGGAGGAAGTCCTGACCCGGATTAACTCCATCGAAAAACTGTACTGAAAAGGGAACACATGGCGGACGGTAAATTTCGGCTTCAATCGAAATTCCTGACCGATGCCGCCTGGAATTATGGCGCCTTCGCCGTGATGGCGGGTACCGGCGTTATCCTCAATTTTTTTATTGCCGCCTACTACGGTGTCGCAGCGCTTGGTGTGTTCAACCAGATTTATGCCGTCTATGTTGTTACCGCCCAGTTTGCCGTCATGGGGTTCCATGACTCGGCGCAAAAACATACCTCTGAAATAGACGAGGAGCCGGAACATCTGGGTGTCGTCTCGGCCGCAGCGGTTGTCCTGGCGGCCGCCTTTGGGCTGCTCACAGCTTTTGGCATTTATCTTCTAAGTTACCCAATCGGTGTATTGGCGGAAAGCGAGTCGGTGGGCAAAGGCATCGCCCTCGCCGCCCCGGGATTGATGTTCTTTGCCGTCAACAAGGTTCTGATGGGGGTTCTTAACGGCGTCAGGCGTATGAAAGCCTTTGCTGCTGCACAATCCTTGCGGGTGTCTGTAATTCTGATCAGTTGCCTGTTCATGGCATGGCTTGAAAAACCGCCGTACATGCTGGGTCTCAGTTTCACAATCGCCGAAGTTGCCTTGCTGCCTTTGCTGTTGTCTCTGGTCCGCCTTAATTTGACAGATTTCTATTCGAGTGAAGCGCTGTGGCGGTGGATCAGGGTTCATTTTCGTTTTGGTTCGCGCGCCCTGATCAATGGGTTTCTGGCTGAATCCTATATCCGCATCGATGTCATCATGCTGGGTGTTTTCGTCAGTGACCGCGATGTTGGCATCTACAGCTTTGCAGCCCTGTTCATCGAGGGGCTGTTCCAGGTGCCGGTTGTTTTCCGTACCCTGGCAAATCCGGAACTGGCGCGGTTGCTGAACACAGATGATAAGTTGGCGACAGGAAAATTTTGCCGCAAGGTTGCCTTGATGAGCCTGGGTGTATTCGTCATTGCCGCCGCTGGGGTGCTTGTCGTCTACCCTTACCTGGGCCCGTATTTCCCGGATGATCTGGTAGCCCTGAGCCATCCGGTGCTGCTGGTGCTAATCGCCGGGCTGGTGATTTACTCGTTGATGATCCCCATGGATTATATTGTCCTGCAAGCCGGGCAGCCGGGACGTCAGAGCGTGCTTATGAGCTTTAATGTGGCCGTCAACGCGGGCCTCAATTTGGCGCTGATACCCCTATATGGGCTTTATGGCGCCTGCACTGCGACGGCCATCGCCTTTGTTGTCGCCTCTTTCGCAATCAATGGAGCAACCTGGAAATGGCTGAACTTCCGGGGCGGGGTTATGTTGTACGGAACGCCTTTGGCGCGATCCAGGGAATAAAAAACGGGGCCGCACAATTAAGTGCGACCCCATTTGACAGCTTTTTAAGTTGAATTGACGAAGTGGCCTAGAAGCCCATTCCGCCCATTCCACCCATTCCGCCCATTCCGCCCATGTCAGGCGCACCGCCCATACCGCCTTCGTCCTTTGCAGGAGCATCGGCAACCATGGCTTCGGTGGTCACCAGCAGGCCGGCGACAGAAGCCGCGTCCTGCAGGGCCGTACGAACAACCTTGGCCGGATCAATGATGCCAGCCTTGACCAGATCGGTGTATATACCTTTCTGAGCGTCAAAGCCGACGTTGCTTTTGCCTTCAAGCAGCTTGCCGACAACCACGGAGCCGTCGACACCGGCGTTTTCTGCGATCTGACGGCAAGGAGCCTGAATGGCGCGGCGAACGATGTTGACGCCAACCTTCTGATCGGCATTCTCGCCTTCAATTTTGGCCAGAGCCTTGGTTGCGAACAACAGAGCCGTTCCGCCACCAGGGACAACGCCTTCTTCGACAGCAGCGCGGGTAGCGTGCAGGGCGTCGTCAACGCGATCCTTGCGTTCTTTCACTTCGATTTCCGAAGCACCGCCGACACTGATAACGGCAACACCACCGGCCAATTTGGCCAGACGTTCCTGCAGTTTTTCACGGTCGTAATCGGACGATGTTTCTTCGACCTGAGCACGGATCTGGTTGCAACGGGTCATGATCGCCTTTTTCGCACCAGCACCTTCAACCAGGGTGGTTTCTTCCTTGGTGATGTGAAGCTTCTTGGCGGTGCCGAGCATATCAAGGGTGACGTTTTCGAGCTTGATGCCAAGATCTTCGCTGATCACCTGACCGTTGGTCAGAACGGCAATATCTTCCAGCATTGCCTTCCTGCGGTCGCCGAAGCCAGGAGCCTTGACGGCACAGACCTTGAGGCCGCCGCGCAGCTTGTTGACTACCAGGGTCGCCAAGGCTTCGCCTTCGATGTCTTCTGCAATGATCAGCAGCGGACGTGAAGACTGAACGATGCTTTCCAGAACCGGCAACAGGGGCTGCAGGGAGGAGAGCTTTGATTCGTGGATCAGGATGAACGGATTTTCCATCTCGCAGGTCATTTTTTCGGCATTAGTGACGAAATACGGCGAGGTGTAACCGCGATCGAACTGCATGCCTTCAACGACGGTGAGTTCTGTTTCGAGTCCCTTGGATTCTTCGACAGTGATGACGCCTTCGTTGCCGACGCGCTCCATGGCTTCGGCGATCTTGTTGCCGATGTCGGTGTCGCCGTTCGAGGAGATGGTGCCAACCTGGGCAACTTCTGCACTCGTGGAAACTTTCTTGGCGCGCTTTTTGATGTCGGCCATAACGACTTCAACGGCCAGGTCGATGCCGCGTTTCAGGTCCATCGGGTTCATACCGGCGGCAACGGCTTTGCAACCTTCGCGGACGATAGCCTGGGCAAGAATAGTCGCCGTCGTGGTGCCGTCACCGGCTTCGTCATTGGTTCTGGAAGCAACTTCCTTGACCATCTGTGCGCCCATGTTTTCGAACTTGTCTGTCAGTTCGATTTCCTTGGCGACGGTGACGCCGTCCTTGGTGATGCGCGGTGCGCCGAACGACTTGTCCAGAACAACGTTACGACCCTTGGGGCCCAGCGTTACCTTGACAGCGTTGGCCAGGATGTCGACGCCGTTAAGCATACGCGTACGGGCGTCAGTGCTGAATTTAACTTCTTTAGCAGCCATTTTTAATGATCCTTAATCTGGCTAGATCAAACGGCATTTAATTGTTTCCAAGTAAATGCAGATAATTTGATCGATATTAAAGAGTTAGAGCAACTTTCCTGCGTTTAACGAAACGCAGGTTGCTCTAAAAACTATTTCTTCTTCTTTTGGGCGCCTTGGATGACACCAAGAAGATCGGATTCTTTCATGATCAACAGGTCTTGCCCGTCGACAGAAACTTCGGTGCCGGACCATTTGCCGAACAGCACCTGATCGCCAGCTTTGACGTCGAGCGCGACAATGGTGCCGTCATCACGGCGTGCGCCGGAACCGACAGCGATGATTTCACCTTCACTGGGTTTTTCCTGGGCGGTATCTGGAATGATGATGCCACCGGCGGTTTTTTCTTCCTGCTCAAGGCGTTTTACGAGAACGCGGTCATGCAGAGGTCTGAATTTCATAGTTCATACTCCAGGAACTTACTGATAAATAACGATAAAATAGAGGTTATTAGCACTCTATTGGTTTGAGTGCTAAGGATTTAGGAGTGTTTGCTGTCCCTGTCAAGCTTTGAAGGGCTGTTTATTTTTATGGTTTATCAATGACGGACGGGTTGTCGAGCACCTGGGTGCTGTCAATGATGATCAAAAGGCGGCCTCGAAACGGCTGCGAATAATGAGGTGTAATATTTTCATGCACTTTACCTGCGACCACAATCATGCGGCCTTCGGGGTTTTCGGCGAGCCAGTCTTCCAGATCAGAACCTTCCAGCCCGACGGGGGTAATGGTTTTGTCAAGGCGGCCCAGGAAATTGAAC
>JADHSW010000025.1 GCA_016776705.1 Rhodospirillales bacterium | reverse complement strand
GTTATAGCGTTTTTTAGAATAGATCAACGATCTTGACAATCGTTGATCCCAACGGCATATTAGTGCTCGTATTCATGGGGGGTGCTGACGCGCTTGCAGTGTCGTCAGGTGGGGAAGCCCTTTTAATAACGCATATTTCAAGAGGGATAAAATGCCAACATTGAAAGATTCACAAACCGAAAAGAACCTTAAGGATGCCTTTGCCGGTGAGTCACAGGCCAACCGTCGCTACCTGTACTTCGCCCAGAAAGCGGACATTGAAGGTTACAACGATATTGCAACTGTCTTCCGTTCAACCGCCGAAGGCGAAACCGGACATGCCCATGGACACCTTGAGTTCCTTGAGGAAACCGGCGATCCCGCTACCGGCCTGCCGATTGGCGGAACCGGGGATAATCTGAAGGCCGCCATCGAAGGCGAAACCCACGAGTACACCGACATGTATCCGGGCATGGCCAAAACCGCCCGCGATGAAGGTTTTGACGAAATTGCCGACTGGTTTGAAACCCTGGCCAAGGCTGAAAAGTCTCATGCAGGACGATTCCAGAAAGCTCTCGACACACTTTAAACGGGATTGATCTGACGCTACATCTACAGCGGGGGGCTTGTTTTCGAGCCCCCCGTTATCGTTTAAAACGCGGGAGCAAATATGCAAGAAGGCAGCCTTGAAGCGCCAACGCGCCACTCAATTCCCTGGCGGGACGCTGATTTTTACGATGAGGACAAGCTCGATAAGGAGTTAAGGCGTGTCTTCGATATCTGCCATGGATGTCGACGCTGCTTCAATTTGTGCGACAGTTTTCCAACCTTGTTCGATCTGATCGATGAATCGGATTCCGGTGAACTGGACAGTGTCAAAAGCGCTGACTTCAAGCCAGCCATTGACGCCTGCACCCTTTGTGACATGTGCTTTATGGTCAAGTGCCCCTACGTTCCTCCCCACCACTTCGATCTGGATTTCCCCCACCTGATGTTGCGCTATCGGGCGGTACAATTCAAAAAAGGGAATGTCAGCGCCCTGCAGCAACGGCTGAGCGAGACTGACAAAAACGGAAAGCTGGGCTGCAGTGCCTCGTCGATCGCCAACTGGGCCTGTAGCTGTTCGAACGGCCTTACGCGCCCGTTAATGCAATCCGTTGCCGGCATCGACAGGGACGCAGCCCTGCCCAAATTCAATGAAAGACCGCTGAGCGGACAGAATAGCGACATCAGCATAAACACATCCGCCCCGGCCCATGGTCGCAAGGTTGTTATTTATTCCACCTGTAGCGGTGAATACCATAACGCCGATCTGGGACTGGCGTCGCAGCGGGTGTTGGCTGAAAATGGCGTCGAAACGCAAATAGTCTATCCCGGATGCTGTTCCATGCCGCAACTTGAACATGGCGATATTTCCCGCGTCGCGATCAGCGCCAAAAGAATCGCCGCCGAACTGGTCACATGGGTCGACAGAGGCTACGACATCGTTACCCCCGTGGCTTCCTGTTCGCTGATGTTGAAATTCGAATGGCCGCTGATCGAACCTGATGATAAAAACATCGCAAAATTGTCTCGCGCGACATTCGATGTCAGCGAGTATCTTGTGGATATATCCACCAAGGAAGGGATTGCCGATGGTCTGAAACCCCTGGTGGGCGGCGTTACCTTGCATATAGCCTGCCATGCCCGCGCCCAGAACATGGGTCGAAAAGGGGCCGATATGCTGAACCTGATCCCGGACACCGAAATCAAGGTTATTGAACGATGCTCAGGCCATGGTGGATCGTGGGGGGTAATGAAGGGCAACTTTGAGACCGCACTCAAGGTCGGCAAGCCCGTCGCACGGGATACCGCAAAGGCGGATTCGGCTTTTGTTGTTTCCGAATGTCCCCTGGCCCGCGAGCATATTTTGCAAGGTATCGAAAGACTGGACGCCGACAAACCCGCGACAAAATGGGATAAGGGACCGATACAGGTCCAGCATCCGATCCAATTGATGGCGATTTCTTACCAGGGATAAGTTGACGATGTCTAAAATTCTTAGTCGTGACGACATCATGGATATGGATGAGTACGCCAGGGTACGGGTAGCCCGTCGCAAGGCAATTACCGAAATGAAAAAAAACAGGCGCCTGGGCATTGGCCCGGACGCGACCTGTTATTTCGAAAACTTCGAGACCATGTGGCACCAAATTCATGAGATGCTTTTCATCGAACGGGGCGGCGAAGAACAAATCAAGGATGAACTGAACGCCTATAACCCCTTGATTCCAAATGGTCGCGAACTTGTCATGACCTTGATGTTTGAAATTGACGATGCCCAGCGTCGCTCACAATTGCTAAACGGTCTTGGTGGGGTCGAGGAAACAGTTACGATCAGCATTGGCGATGAAATCATTCAGGGTGCGGCGGAAGAAGACGTTGATCGCACCTCGGCCCAGGGCAAGGCGTCGGCCATTCAGTTCCTTCATTTTGACTTTTCTGACAAGCAAGCGAAAGAATTCAAGAATCAGGACAACAAAATCATCATCGGCATCGGCCACGAAAAATACGGCCACATGGCGATCATGCCCGACGCCATGCGTCAGGCCCTGGCGCTTGATTTTGACTAAAAAACCCTACTTCAACACTTCGTCGCGGTAGGCGCCCCAGAATTCAACCTTGCGCAACCAGCCTTTGATGCTGTCTGCCTCAACCTGACACCAACCGCCTCCGGTGGGGCATTCATCCAGATAGGCAATGGCGCCGGCCTCGATCTGGGCGATGGGCGGGCTTTTGGTATCTGCGTTTGATCGAATGGAACGTCGCTTGCCGGTGATAATAACGGAACGCCGGCCCGACAGCATGCTCTGGTGAACCCAACCCTGGGTGCTTTGCCAGTCGCGAATTTTTCGCCATGTGCGATATTCGGCAATGATTTCAACGGGCAAATCCCGGCGCTGGTAGACCCATTCCACCGGGTACTGGACACCGGGACCGGTGCGAAGGTTGACCTGATCGGCGCGCAGGCTGACAAACCGCGGCAAGGGCAAGCCCGATCCTTCGGCATTCGCCAGCGCGGGGATAACATTCACGCTGTACAAAACCAGCAGCAGCAAGACCAGAAGACGGGTATTGAGGATGATTCTAAAGGACATGGGTGCATTATTATGCGTCCTTGAGTATACCGGTCAAGGACAACGATTTTTTTTCATATTATCTTGATGATGGATACAGGTTGCCCCACCCGGGCGATGCCGGTTAAATTCACTTTACAGTTTAAATTAAGGATTATCCATGTCGCAAAAAAAACCGGTAGTCGTCGTAACCCGCAAGCTCCCCGATACCATCGAAACCCGGATGATGGAGCTGTTCGATGTTCGTCTGAATCTGGATGATACCCCGATGAGCAAGAGCGAACTTATCGAAGCCGTCCAGACGGCTGATGTATTGGTGCCGACTGTCACTGACAGAATCGATTCCAAGATTTTGGCGCAATCAGGGGAAAATCTTCGCCTGATCGCCAATTACGGAACAGGTGTCGATCACATTGATCTGGCAAGCGCCAGACAGCGTGCAATCACCGTCACCAATACCCCGGATGTTCTGACCGAAGACACCGCTGACATGACCATGGCGTTGATGCTCGCCGTTCCACGCCGCGTCGCCGAAGGGGAAAGGGCATTACGTTCAGAGGACTGGAAGGGCTGGTCGCCGACCTGGATGCTGGGCAGTCGTATTTTCGGCAAACGGCTGGGAATTATCGGCATGGGCCGGATTGGCACCGCCGTAGCCCGGCGCGCCAAAGGTTTTGGCCTTTCAGTGCATTACCATAACCGTCACCGGGTTCACTCCGATGTGGAAGACGAACTGGAAGCCACCTACTGGGAGAGCCTGGATCAGATGCTGGCCCGGGTTGACATCGTTTCGGTCAATTGCCCGCACACGCCTGCGACCTTCCATCTGCTGTCAGCGCGCCGGCTGAAACTGTTGCAGTCTCACGCCACCATCATCAATACATCGCGCGGCGAAGTTATTGACGAAAACGCCCTGACCCGCATGCTGATTGCGGGCGAGATCGGCGGCGCCGGGCTGGACGTTTTCGAGCATGAACCCGCCGTTAATCCCAAACTGCTGGCGCTGGACAATGTTTTATTGTTGCCACATATGGGGTCGGCCACCGTTGAAGGCCGTATCGACATGGGTGAAAAGGTTCTGGTCAACATCAAGACCTTTGCCGACGGCCACAAACCGCCGGACCGGGTTATCGGCGAAGGGTTCTAGACAACTTCCAGCTTTTCCATTGTTACTCGTTCCGGCGGGAAGCGCATGGTCATTGTCGTTCCTGCGCCAGGGGCGCTGTTCAGTTCAAGGGTGCCGTCATGCAACTCCAACAGACGCTTGCATATGGGCAGTCCTAACCCAACCCCTTCGGACTTCCCGCCTGTTGACGTTGTCACCTGACCAAAGGGACTCATTACCTTTTCCCTGTCCTCAGGGGCGATACCAATTCCGCTATCCTGGATGGCGATGAGCAAGCCGGCATCCTTATCGCCCAAGACAGTCACCTTGATCCTGCCACGTTCAGGGGTGAACTTTACAGCGTTGGTGAGAAGATTAATCAGCACCTGTTTGAGACGTCTGTTATCCCCGCGCAGTCCCAATTGAGCGTCAGGAAGATTAACAGACATCTTGACCCCGGCCCTTTCTACACGGGGCCTGACCATGGCGATCATCGCCCTGACAAGTTTGGCTACGTCGATATAGCTTTCATCCAGCACCACCGCCCCTGCTTCGATTACTGACAAATCGAGGATATCGTCGATCAATTCCAGCAGATGACTGCCCGACGCATGGATATCTTCAGTATACTCACTGTATTTTGGATCACCCAATTCGCCAAAGACCTTCATACGCATGGTTTCGGAAAAACCAATAATTGCATTCAGGGGCGAACGCAGTTCGTGGCTCATATTGGCCAGAAATTCCGACTTTGTTCGATTTGCGGCATCGGAACGGTCCCGTTCAATTCGCAATTCGCGGGTCCGCTCGTCAACGGCTGCAAGCAACAAGTGGGTGTTCGTCCTTTCGTGCCGAATGACATATATGCCGACAAAAAGGGCCGACAGCAACAGGATGGCCGTAATGATGGTGATCCATCCTCGGGTCTTGTTCAGGGTGTTTTGGATTTCCAGAAATCGTCGGTCGGCGACTTTATCGAAATAACCGGCGAATTTGTCCAGGGTTTCAAGTAATTCCAGTTGACGCCGGCGGGCTTCGTTCATGGTCATTGTAAATGCATCCCCCTTGGGATCATCTACCGCCAACTGAATCGCCGCTTCAACGAAATCCCGCATACCCAGGATTTCAGCAGTGGTCTTGTTAAAAATTTTGTTCTCTTCCTGGGAAAGCCCTAACTCGATCAGTCTCACACGGGCATTGGCTACTTTTGCCGCGTAAGCGTTAAAGCGCAGATATTCCTGATCGCGATCAAAAAAATCCTCAAGCGTCGCCACATACGCCAACATGAAGGTCCGCATGTAGACAGCGCCGCGAATTTCCTGGGTTAAACGCGCCTTTTCCCTGAGAACAGTATCTTCCTGGTGGGCAGCGCGGATGACATCAATGTGTTTGAATACTACAAACGCCAGGCCAAGCATACATACGAAGATGGCCGCCAAACCGGCGAGCTGCACATTCCTTTGTCGAGATTGCCCCTGAATTGCCATTTCAGTTAGCAAAATAACCGGGTATGCGAACTCTGTGAAGGTTAAAACTACATTTTCTTTTCGTGGAATAAGAATAGATACAAATAACGGATGGGGGCTTTTTCCCCAACCTGGGTTTAGCCCACCTCAAGCGGTGTTATCATGTGGGGATAATCACCCAGCTCGCTCAGAACTTCCCAACGATCAATGAGGCTGGCGCGCAGCAAAATGAAGTCTGCGCTCCGCCTTATTTGATCTGCTGTAATATTTGCCTTTTCGGATAGTGCTTTTTCAAAATCCAGCATGTCGTTCAGCATGGGTCGGATTTCTTTCAGGTTTCCTGTGAAATTCTCCATATCCGGGCGCTCGTATTTGAACCGCACGTTGAAAGGATAAAACAGAGTGCGCAGGATAAGCCGGTCCTTCTCGCTGAACACCCTGGCCCGTGGGGACCTGTGCGACGTGTCGCCAAAGGCAGACATCTGTTCGTCCTTTTGATAATCCGGACTGGAGGGATCCCCCCACCATTTTTTCCCCTGCGCCGTCATTTCATAAAGGCATGGAGACTCGGCAACGCCAAGCCAGTCACACAGGGTGGCCATTGTTGCGTGCGGCCGGGTTTTCAAATCTTCCAAGCGAACGCCCCGGGCTTCTTGTCCGTGAAAGGCCACCCGGTCGAATCCGAACAGCATGGAAATGATGCGGTGGATAATCTTGCCGTAATCGTTTTTTTCAAAGAAAGGCCGCACCCAGGATTCACAGCTTTCAATCGGCTCGCGGACCATCATCAGCAGTCGGGCATCGGGCATGTAGCGTTGGAAATTCAACGCCGCGAAATCATCGGGATTATGGATGTGATAAAAGATGGTTTTCTTTTTTGTCTTCGTCGCCAGAACTTTCTCGAATGCCTGGTGGACAACCATGAGAAAACTTTCTGGGTCAACCTTGTCAAGACCCTCAATTAGCTGAAGGGCGTTTGAGCAAAATGCCTCCCTGTCCAAAGAAAGGGCTTCATCACGGTTTTCGCCAACCGTGGTCATACCCTCTTCCCTACCAAGAAACGCCGATTCCTCTCCCAATCGACTTGGAACGGGATTGGGGGAGTTCGCATCGAATAAAACGGCGAAAAGGTCGGCAAAACGTTCTGGCAAACCGCGCCATCCGTCGGCTGCGAGCCGGTGCCAGACCCCCGAATTGAAGTAGCCGCGCAGGTATACGCCGGGAAGGGTGGAAATTTCAGGATGGCTATCGATCAGGCTGTGCATCAAGCCGGAACCGCTGCGTCCAAAATGCAAAAGGGCGACCAGCTTGTCGGGCAGATCAACAGCCCCAGAACCGCCAACCTGAATTTCTTCGTCGCTTTTTGCAGGCAGGGCCGCCATGGCTTTTTTAAAGCTGTCGTCTGCCGTGTGCGGCCTGAAACTGTCCAGATAATGCGTAAGCAGGAAAAATTCGTATGTTGCGCACGCGGCCGGGCTAAAACCTTCTTCAATCCCGCCTTGCTGTCCTTGTAAAAAAAGACGAGATTTCAGGGCATACTTACAATTATTCCACGCCTTGGCATAATCAGGCGCCAGCTCAATGGCGTTTTGAAAGCACGCCACAGCCTTATCAAGATGTCCCAGTTCCTGGAGGGCCGTGCCCAGGTTGTAATGCAGGAGGGCGTCGTCAGGCCGCAGGCTGACCGCCTTTTGATATCCAGCCGCCGCCTTGTCCAGCTGTCCCATCTTCGCATGGGTGTCGGCAAGGCTGATAATCGCTTCGACATAATTCGGCTCGATCGCCAAGCCCCTGAGGTAGCATTCCGCCGCGTCATCGAACCGTTCCTGCTCCTTGAAAACATTGCCCAAATTAATGTGTGCGACGGCAAGGGAACCGTCAATTTCAAGGGCGCGTTGATAATGCCCGACGGCGGTGACGCTGTCCGCGTTGGCATGGAACAAGTTGCCTAGATTGACGTAACCTGCGGCATTATAAGGATCGATTTCCACCGATCGCAGGTACGACGCAAGGGCCTTGTCTATCTGCCCTCCCCCTTCAAGGGCGCGGGCAAAATTATAGTGCGCCACCGCGTCATCGGGACGCAGCCGGGTTGTCTTTTCAAACAGGGCAAGGGCGTCTTCATTGTTTCCAAGATTTGCGTTGGCGATAGCAAGGGCGTTCGTCGCATCGAAGTTATCCGGGTTAATGCGCAGCACTTTTTCAAGTGATTTGGCGGCGTTCCTAAATTGACCGGAATTAAAATAAGCCCCGGCGGTTTGCAGGATCGCCGCCTCATCATTCGCCTGATAGGCACCTGATTTCTTTCTCGCTATTTTTTCCTGAAGGCGTTTTTGCTTCCTGTTCACCGGTCGCTCCTGAATGTAGCCATCTTATCTTTGGTATTTGATAAACGGCGTCAGCTTCGCCACCCTGTCGTACAATCTGCGGCCCGCCTCATTAAAGTCCTGGGTCAGCCAGTATACCTGGGCACAGCCATGTTCATCGGCTTTGTCATATACGGCCTCTATCAGGGAGCGCCCGATGCCCTTACCGCGACATTCAGGCGTGGTGAACAGATCAATCAGATAACACCTGGGTTCGGGTTGCCATGTATGAGCGTGAAAAACATACGTCGTGAAACCAATCAATCGAGCCTCGTCATCTTCGCAAACCAGGCAATGGGGGCCGTCGGCTGGCGGCTCCATAAGGCGCTGCCAGGTATTGTCGGTGGTTTCAGATAAATCCACCTCGTAATAACCCTGGTAGCCCTTCCATAAGGGATTCCAGGCTTCCCTGTCTTCGTGGCTTGCAATTCTGATTTTCATAGGCCATCTCCCTGCCTGTTAAGCCTGATGCGATCTAGACAAACACCATCTGGCCGCTGGCTTTTGCATCGTTCAGGAAAGTAACCATGCCGCCGGTTTCAATAGGTACGTCGCGTCGAAGCGACGCACCCTCCAGTCCCATGGCGCGAAGTCCCATGTCGCAGATCATGAACTTGACCCCCATGGCGACGCAGGCCTGCAACAGATCTTCGAAAGTGGCGACGGTTTTGTCTTTGAAGTCGTCATCAATGTCGCCGCCGGTTTTCCCGTCACCGCCAATTTCCCCTGCTGGCAGACCCCGCCACGCAGGTTCGTTCCCATTGGCTGTCGCCATCAAGGCGCGGGTGGCTCCCATGGTGAAAAAAAGCGTTGTCGGGATATCAATGGCGGCGGCGGCGCTGGCCATAACCAGGGCGTAATGAACCTTATCAAAATCGCCGGAAAAAACGATGATGGATAGCTTCTGGGGCCGCTCGTCGATGCTGGCGCTCATCCGTGAACGCCTGTGTTGTGACCTGAAAGGCCGGTGATTTTCGGGTTCTTGCCACATAACGGGCAACCGGGATCGGCCCTGACGGTTATTTTGCGAAATTCAGCGGCGAGGCCTTCATAAATAAGAAGCGATCCGGCGAGGCTGTCGCCGATGCCCAGCAGTTCCTTGATGATTTCCGTCGTCTGAAGGGAGCCGACCGTCCCGCACAAGGCGCCCAGCACGCCCGCTTCGGCGCAGGTTGGAATTTGGCCGGGCGGCGGCGCTTCGGGAAACAGGCACCGATAGCAGGGTAACTGGTTGCCCCCTGCGTCTTTCTCGTGGGGCTTGAAGGTATAAATCTGGCCATCAAAACGAAGAATAGCGGCGGAAACCAGTGTCTTGCCTGCAAAATAACAGGCATCGTTGACCAGGAACCGGGTCGCAAAATTGTCGCTGCCGTCCGTAACAAGATCATAATCAGCGATCAAATCAAGAGCGTTATTGGGGCCGATACGATCCTTGATGGGGATAATTTTGACATCCGGATTGATCGACGCAACAGTCTTTTGGGCGCTTTCCACCTTTGCCATGCCAACCGAATCCGTTGTATGGACAATCTGGCGCTGCAAATTTGAAAGGTCCACCACATCATCATCAATAACACCGATGGTGCCGACACCGGCTGCGGCCAGATACAGAATCACCGGCGAGCCCAGACCGCCTGCACCGACGACAAGAACTTTCGAATTTAGCAGGGTCGCCTGACCCGTGCCGCCCACCTGATCAAGAAGAATATGGCGGGCGTAGCGTTGAATTTGCTGATCGTTGAAGTCCAAAACGGGTGTCTTTCTATTCGCCTGTCAGGCTGTCAAATAGGGGAGTTGAGAGATATCTCTCGGCAAACGAAGGCAAAATCACGACGATCATCTTGCCCTCCATTTCTGGCCTGGCCCCTATTTCCAAGGCCGCAGCAAGCGCCGCCCCTGAGGAGATACCCACAGGCAGACCTTCCGTGCGAGCAACCGCGCGCGCCGTCGCCATTGACGTCTCATTTCCGATCTTGATGATTTCATCAATTAAATCCGTCTTCAGGATGGACGGAATGAAGCCCGCGCCAATACCCTGAATTTTGTGCGGACCGGGAATGCCGCCGGACAGAACCGGGCTGTCTTCGGGTTCGACGGCGATCATTTTGATTGCCGGGTTATATTGTTTCAGTTTTTCCGCGACACCGGTCAATGTCCCGCCGGTTCCGACGCCGCTAATCACAACGTCAACCTTGCCTTTGCTGTCCGCCCAGATTTCTTCCGCCGTCGTCCGGTTATGAACCTCGGGATTGGACGGGTTTTCAAACTGTTGCAGCATCACTGCATCGGGAATTTCGCCGACCAGTTCCTCTGCCCGCTGGATCGCGCCCTTCATTCCATTCGCCGCCGGGGTCAATTCGATTTCTGCGCCTAGCAGGTACAGCATTTTGCGGCGCTCAACCGACATGCTTTCCGGCATGGTCAAGATCAGCCGATAGCCTTTGGCGGCGCAGACAAAGGCCAGCGCAATGCCGGTGTTGCCCGATGTCGGTTCCACCAGCACTGTGCCGGGCTTGATGCTGCCATCATTCTCGGCGGCGTTGATCATCGCCAGCCCAATGCGGTCCTTGACCGATGCCAATGGATTGAAAAATTCACATTTGCCGACAATGTCCGCCTTGCAATCGCTGCCGTCGGTCAGGCGGGTGAGGCGCACCAGCGGTGTCGCACCAACCGTGTCCATCAGATTATCATAGATACGGCCCCGAAACGAAACTCCGTCCGTGTTTGCTGACTGATCACTCATTGTATTTTCTTTCTAAATAGAAAAATCAAGATTGGTTCGCCCTTCACTGACGACCCCTGCCTGGGATGCATTGTCACACATGTCATCGATTGAAATGGCGTCCAGTTCCTTCATGACGCTTTCCTGCAGGCCAATCCACATGGGCCGCACAACCTTGATGCCCAACTCCGATCCCGCGGCGTCCTGAATGGGATCATCACTCGTTTCCATATCACGAACGACGCGAACGATATCGCCAATGGAAATACGACGCCTTTCACGGGCCAAACGGTAACCGCCCCGTGGCCCGCGCACGCCGATAAGCACGCCCTGTCGAACCAGTTGTTGCAGGGCCTGTTCAAGATACCGGCGCGGGATTTCCTGTCGGCGGGTAATTTCGCGGCTTTGCACAGGTTCGCTGCCGGCGTGATAGGCTATGTCCAGAACCGCTTCAATCGCAAACAACATTTTTTTCGAAAGTCTTAACATCAGATCTCATCCCCCCCGGATATACCTGTTGAACCGAAACCACCTTCTGCGCGTTCACTTTCAGGAAGCGCCGCGACTTCGTCCCATGTTGCCATACTGATCTGGGCAAAAACCATTTGGGCAACGCGCATACCGCGCTGCACCAGGAACGTTTCGCTTCCATGATTAATCAGGATAACCCCGATTTCACCCCGGTAATCGGCGTCAATGGTTCCAGGCGCGTTCAGCACTGTCACGCCATTTTTAAGGGCCAGTCCAGAACGGGGCCTCACCTGTGCTTCAAAGCCCGGTGGCAGCGCAATGGCGATTCCAGTTGGCACCATGATCCGCTCGCCGGGTTCAATCCCGATGGGGCTATCCGTTGCCGCCAACAAATCCATTCCGGCGCTGGCAGGTGTTGCATAAGCGGGTAAATTCAGCCCATCGCCATTTCTCAGGCGTTTAATCTGAACCGTCATTTGGGTCATCAATTTCCATCCGTATCCGATTGACCAAAGACGTCGGCAATGCGCAAGGCCAGTTTTTCGGCAACAGCGTTCTTTGACATTTTTGGCCAGTTTTCAACTCTGTCCGCCGTAATCAGGTGGACCGTATTGTCTGATCCGCCAAAGGTTCCGGTTTGCGGCGATACATCGTTGGCAATAATCCAGTCACAGCCCTTGGATGTTCTTTTTTTTGTTGCGTAGGCGATAACGTCATCTGTTTCGGCAGCAAAACCAATTACCAGCGCCGGGCGTTGATTACCGGGCTGCGATAACGTTGCCAAAATATCCGGATTCAATACCAGTTCCAGGGGCTGCGGGGCTGAGCCGTTTTTTTTCAGTTTCGAGACCGCCTCGCTTGCTACCCGCCAATCGGAAACGGCGGCGGCGCAAACGGCAATATCGGCTGGCAGCGCCTTTTCACAAGCGGCCAGCATGTCGTGCGCGCTTTCGACCCGAACAAGGGTGACCCCGGTTGGCGCGGGCTCAATACTGGGGCCGGATACCAGGGTCGTTTCCGCACCCAGGCGGGCCAGTGCGCCGGCAATGGCGTGTCCCTGTTTTCCCGAAGAGCGGTTGGCGATGTAGCGTACCGGATCAATGGCTTCATGGGTCGGACCGCTGGTGACAAGCGCACGCCTGCCCTTTAAATGGCCTTCAAGGCGAAAAAATCCTTCTATTGCTCCAGCAATATCCATCGGCTCGCTCATCCGGCCAAATCCAAATTCACCGCACGCCATATCGCCTTCTTCCGGACCGATAATCATAACGCCGCGATCTTTAAGAATTTGAAGATTGTTTTGCGTCGCCGGGTGCCGCCACATCATGACGTTCATGGCGGGCGCAACCATTACCGGTTTATCGGTAGCCAGCAGGGCCGTTGTCGCAAGATCATCGGCCAGCCCGGACGCCATGCGGGCGAGAATATTGGCCGTCGCAGGAGCCACAACAACCAAATCCGCGGAACGGGACAACTCAATATGACCCATCTCGCTTTCATCGCTCAGGGAGAACAGATCCTCATAGACCTTTTCACCGCTCAGAGCCGCAAGTGACAGGGGAGTGACAAATTCCCGTCCGCCCCGGGTCAGGATACAACGCGTACGAATACCCTTTTCACCAAGGCGGCGGATCAAATCCGGGCACTTGACGGCGGCTATGCCCCCGGAAACGATTAATAAAACACTTTTACTCACAGTTTGCTGAGTCCTGAATTTATTTAACGGTAATTTGGTGTGATTAACTTAAAGTTCCACAGCCAAGCTGGCAAGAGCGGAAATGATCGCGTCGAAATTTTATTTTAAAGCGCCAGAACGAGAATACCGGCGATCAGTCCCGCCGCCATGACCAGCGAGACGGGGCCAAAGATGAAACGGTTTTCACCTTTCAGGGCGCGGATGGTTTCCGGATGCAGCCGAAGCCGCCCCGCAGCCAGTTCGGCAGCCCCCTTGTCGAGATTACCCAGTAAACGTGGCAAAAGACGAACGGCTTCGGTCATATCCCCGACAGCTTCCAGCATCCGCGCTTCCGGGCCCAGGTGTTCGATAACCCATCCTTCGATCATCGGTTTGGCCATGAGCCACATATTAGCTTCTGGGTTCAGCTTGCGGCCCGTGCCTTCGGCGGTCAGCATGGTTTTTTGTAGCAACAGCAATTGCGGCTGGGTTTCCATGTTGAATGTTTTTGTAATCGAAAACAATTGCCCCAGAAGCCGGGCGATGGAAATTTCGTGTTGCGGCAAGTCCAAAATGGGCTCGGCAATGGATCGGCACGCCTGGGTAAAGGTATCGACGGACTGGTCTGCCGGTATCCACCCGGCTTCGAAATGAACTTCGGCGGCGCGACGGAAATCCCGGGTCAGAAAGGCGACAAGCAATTCGCCCAGGTGCCGTCGGGTCCTGGTATCCAGCCGCCCCATAATGCCAAAATCGACGGCGATAAGATTTCCATCGTCGCGAACAAACATGTTTCCCGGGTGCATGTCGGCATGGAAGAAACCATCGCGAAACACCTGCAGGAAAAATGCGCCTGCAGATTTTTCCAACAAATCATTGGTGTCGTGCCCGGCGGCGCGCAAGGCCGCGATGTCGTCGATGCGGATGCCGTGAACACGTTCGATGGTCATGACTTTATGACCGGTCAGGCGCCAATCAATGGCGGGGATGATAAAACTGTCCACATCGGCCAGATTTTCCTTCAATTCGGCGGCGGCCGCGGCCTCGAAGCGCAAATCCATTTCCAGTTCGATGGACCTGGCGAGGGTTCGCACCATTTCCACGGGGCGCAGGCGACGGTATTCGGGCCTTGCCGCCTGGACAAGCTCGGCGACCCAGAACATAAGGTCGACGTCGCGCCCGAAGGCTTCTTCGATTTTGGGTCGCAAAACCTTGACGGCCACTTCCCGTCCGTCATGGGTGACGGCGAAATGAACCTGGGCGATGGATGCCGCCGCAACCGGCGTATCATTGAAGTCAGCGAACAGCTCATCGACAGGTTTACCGAATTCCGCTTCGATAATGGCGCGGGCCTCATCGCCCGGAAACGGCGGAATCTTGTCCTGCAATTGCGCCAGGTCGCTGGAAAATTCTTCCCCCAAAAGGTCTGAACGGGTCGATAGGGCCTGACCGAGCTTGATGAAGCTGGGACCTGCCTCTTGCAGGGCCAGCGCCAGACGCTGCCCCGGGCGGCCTTCACCACGACGCGAAAACAGCCGCGCAAAGAGCACAGCCGGGCCACCCACTTCCAGGCGTTCAAGAACCATCAAGGCGTCATGGCGGGCCAGAATGCGGGCAATGGAAAACAGCCGGGTAATGTTTCTGATCGAACGGTTCATATTTCTAGATACGCCAGGCGGAATGAATGGTGGCGATGCCGCCGCTTAAATTCTGATAGGTAACCTGCTCCAGACCGGCATCGGAAATCATCTCCCTGAAGGTTTCCTGATCAGGAAAACGACGAATGCTTTCGGCCAGATAACGATAGGAGTCTTCGTCATCGGCAACGATCTTGCCAAGCCACGGCAATATATTGAAGGAATAGGTGTCATAGGCCTTTTCCAGCAGGGGGAAGGCGACATGGCTGAATTCCAGGCACAGGAAACGTCCTCCCGGCTTTAAAACCCGGCGGGCTTCCGTCAGGGCTTTTTCAATATGGGTAACGTTTCGAATACAAAACGCCGTTGTATAGGCATCGAACGAGTTGTCGGGAACCGGCAGCATTTCTGCGTCGCCATTTATCCATTCAATGCCGCTCAGGATACCCTTGTCGATCGCCCGGTCCCGACCCACATCCAGCATCTCGTCATTGATATCGCAGACACTGACATCGCCGCCGCCATGTTCGAGAAACTTGAAGGCAATGTCACCCGTGCCGCCGCCAACATCGATCAGCCTCATATCCGGCCTGGGGTCCAGGCGGTTGATGAAGGTCGACTTCCATAATCTGTGAACACCCATGCTCATCAGATCGTTCATCAGATCATAGCGCGAAGCGACGTTATCGAAGACGCCCTTGACCATGGAGGCCTTGTCGCGTGCATCAACGGTTGCGAAACCGAAATGGGTGGTTTCTTCCGTGGTTTGTGTGTCTGCTGTATGGTTATTTTTTTTGCCCATGGCCGCACCATAGCCCAAGCCGATGAAAGGCGCTAGGTTGGTATAATCGCAAAATAAAAAAGATTTACACATGCCCGAATTACCTGAAGTCGAAACCGTAAAACGCGGCCTTGCTCCGGTCCTTGAAGGCCAACGCATCGCCCGCGCCGTTGCACGCAGGCCCGATCTGCGCTTTCCCCTTCCCGACGACTTCGGCCAACGATTGACCGGACGCACCGTCACATCGGTCGGACGCCGCGCCAAGTACCTGTTGATCAGCCTTGATGACGGTACGACGCTGATCGCCCACCTTGGCATGTCTGGGCGTTTTCGCATCTATGAAGACGCAGCGCCGCCGATTGAAAAGCACGACCACGTTATTTTCACAACTGAAAACGGCGCCGAAATCCGCTTCAATGATCCACGGCGCTTTGGCTTCATGGACCTGGCCCAAGCCGGTGAGCTGGATATTCATCCCATGCTGAAAGACCTGGGTCCTGAACCCTTAGGTAAGGACTTTGACGCCATGGTTCTGGCCAACGCCCTGAAAGGAAAGCGCAGTCCAATCAAGATCGCCTTGCTGGATCAAACCGTGGTCGCCGGTCTTGGCAACATATATGTATCCGAAGCCCTGTTTCGGGCTGGTATTTCACCCATGCGGACAGCCGCCACCATTTCCGGGGGGCGGGCGCTGAAGCTTTATGCGGCCATCATCGATGTTCTTGAGCAAGCCATTGCCGCCGGTGGCTCATCAATCAACGACCATCGCCAGACCAATGGCGAACTGGGTTATTTCCAGCATTCCTTCGCCGTTTATGGCCGTGAAGGGGAAGCCTGCCCGGGATGTGATTGCGGGCACGAAAAAAACGGTGGCATTCGCCGCATTTTGCAATCGGGTCGGTCTACTTTCTATTGTACGAAACATCAAAGGTAATGCTATGACGGGGACCATGAAATCTATCCTTCAGTTTTTCAAATTCGCAGGGCCGCTGTTGGCGATGGTTCTGATTATCGCCGCCGCCCCCCGAACGGTTATTGCCGAAGACAGTTTCTTGAGCGCCATTGAGGATTTCCCCTTGATGAGCGGATTGGACGAGATCACCGGTGGTGTTATGGTTTTTGACAGCCCCTCAGGACGTATCGTCGAGGCCTTGACCATGGGCAAGGTTTCCCGCGAGGAGGTGCTGCAGTTTTACAGTAATACCCTTCCGCAACTGGGGTGGGCGGAAACAACGGCGGGAAATTTTACCCGTGAAGATGAAATCCTGAAACTGGAATTCCCCCAGACATCTGCCCCATCGGGCGCCACAGCCAGTGGCGGGCCACCGACCATAAGCGTACTTTTTATGCTTTCGCCCAGCAAATAGGATCAACGCCTTAATTTAATTGCCAACAACGTTCCCAGGAGAGCCAAATGGCTTATGAAAACATCATTGTCGAAACCAGAGGCCGCGTCGGCCTGATTACCCTCAATCGGCCCAAGGCGCTCAACGCCCTCAGCCCGGAGCTGATCGCCGAACTTGCCAAAGCCCTGGACACCTTTGAGGACGATGAAAACATCGGCGCCATGGTTCTTACAGGTTCAGAAAAAGCCTTCGCCGCCGGGGCGGATATCAAGGCCATGAAAGACAATACTTTCGCCAGCAACTACATGGCTGACTTCATCACCGATGGCTGGGAGCGCATCACCACCTGCCGCAAACCGGTCATTGCTGCGGTCGCCGGATACGCCCTGGGCGGCGGTTGCGAAGTCGCCATGATGTGTGACTTTATCCTTGCAGCAGATACGGCAAAATTCGGTCAGCCGGAAGTCACCATCGGCACCATCCCTGGCGCCGGGGGCACCCAGCGCCTTACCCGTCTGGTCGGTAAGTCGAAGGCTATGGAAATGTGCCTGAGCGGACGCATGATGGACGCTGAGGAGGCCGAACGCGCAGGTCTCGTCAGCCGCATCATCCCCGCCGACGATCTTATCGAAGAGGCTATCAACACCGCCGAAGCCATTGCCAAGCTGTCCCTGCCCATTGTCATGATGGCCAAGGAAGCCGTCGACGCAGCCTACGAGACGTCCCTTGCCCAAGGCATTCATTTTGAACGTCGACTGTTCCACGCGACATTTTCTACCGAAGATCAGAAAGAAGGAATGGCGGCTTTCGCCGAAAAGCGTCAGCCCGCTTTCAGGAACAGATAACGGCAGCCGTAATCTGGTCTGCTCCAGGCAACCCCATCAGGCGCATTTGCAGGCTTGACGGGGCGCCCGGCGGCCTATATAAGCCTGCCTTCGCTTGCACAGAACAGTTTTTATACGGATAATCAAGACCATGGCCAACCACGCATCGGCAAAAAAACGGATCCGCCAGATCGAACGTCGCGCTGGCGTAAACAACATCCGGCGCACCCGCGTGCGCACCTTCATCCGCAAGGTAGAAGACGCGATCACAAGTGGCAACCAGACAGACGCTGCAGAAGCCTTTAAAGCGGCCCAGCCCGAGATGATGCGCAGTGCGCAGAAAGGGATCTTCCACAAGAACACGATCTCCAGAAAACTTTCGCGCCTGTCGGCCCGGATCAAGGCGATGGCCGCTTAAGTCTTTAGCGCCACTCCTTAAAAAAATTAGGCCGCTCCTGAATTTGGGGCGGCCTTTTTCGTGTGCTTTCGTCTTTTACCACTTTAGAGAAGGGCGGACTCGAATACGAGTGATGAGTCAAGGCAATTATTTTCAACGTTCCCCTTACGATCACGTTGCATGTGCGCACGAGTCTCGGTAATTTGTTTTCTCCAGCGAGGGACACCGCCAGGGGGCAAAACAGTTAACTCAAAGTATTGGACTTCAATTAATTAAGTAAAATTTTTTGAATGTTTAAGCATTAGTGCAATAAATTTTTGATGATTTTAAATGCACTGCTATCGCCTAGAAGAGATGGAAGCTAATTATAATATAAGTTGCAATTAAATTTTTTAATGGCTTTGACTTGAAAGATTCTATTTTTTGCGACGCCTTAAATTGAGACAACATTTTTCCAAGGTTTCGATTCAGTTCTTTGTGAATTTGAATTGATTTTAAGATTGTTGGCTCGAACACAAGACCTAAATATCGAAAGAGCGCTCAAGAGCGGGTGTTGTTTCGAATAAAAGAAAACGGAAATGGTTCGCCTGTCCCCTGTAAAATTTTGGGGTGCGGTGAGTTCAAAAAATAAAAACAGAGGGACAAAAGACGCCTGGCCCTGAATCAGGGCCGACGACGACTTGAAAAAAAGCAAATCAGTACACCTGAAATTTTCGCCGCCAACTGTATACGGCGAAGCAGATGATCTGAAGGGGGAAACTTCCTGTCCCGACCAGGGATTTGCTTTAAAAGACGAGACATAAATTTAAGGTTCGACTCAATCAGGCTCGAACTTGCTGATTTGTCTTCAAGCCTGTGCGGGCTACGCTGTTGGTTTGAAGTCTCAGTTTTTCAAGAGGTTGTTTAAAGGTGTCTCACCCCGGGGGTTGTGAGCATAAATGAAGAACGAAACGACTGACGGTTCGCAAGACGATAATTGGCAGGAGGTATGTGAAAACCTTCGTTCAGAAATCGGAGAAGCAGCATACCAGAGTTGGGTCAAGCCAATGACCGTACGGGACGTTAGCAATGGTTCCGCACGTGTTTCTGTCCCTACCCGTTTTATGCGCGACTGGGTCGTTGCCCATTACGTTGATCGTCTTGGGGTTTTGTGGAATGCCGTCGATTCCAGTATTGAAACCGTTGAAATTTCCATCCAGCCCGAACGCTCCCTTAAATCTTCCAATGAAGAAGGCGAAAAGAACGCCGCCGCAACCGCCGCCCAGGCTGCAACCGCGGCTGCCGTTGGCATGGCAAAGGGCGACGGTCGACGCTCGTCTGACAATGGTCCCACCAGTATCAGTGCGCCGCTGGATTCCCGTTTCTCATTC
Organism: Rhodospirillales bacterium; assembly: GCA_016776705.1. Taxonomy (GTDB): domain Bacteria; phylum Pseudomonadota; class Alphaproteobacteria; order Rhodospirillales; family JABHCV01; genus JACNJU01. Next base: position 845 of record JADHSW010000025.1, on the reverse strand, counting down.
GACAATTTTGTTGTCGGCAAGCCCAATGAATTTGCTTACGCCGCCGCACGGCGTGTCGCCGAAGCACCGTCTGTTCCTTTTAACCCGCTGTTTCTTTATGGCGGAGTCGGCCTTGGCAAGACCCACCTGATGCATGCCATCGCCCTGCATATTTCCCAGCAGGACCCCAAGCGCACGGTGATCTACCTTTCGGCGGAAAAATTCATGTACAAGTTTATCCGCGCCCTGAAGGAGCAGAATACCGTCGATTTCAAGGAAATGTTCCGCAATGTGGATGTTCTGATGATTGATGACGTTCAGTTCATTGGCGGCAAGGGTGCTACCCAGGAAGAATTTTTCCATACCTTCAACGCCCTGGTTGATCAAGGCCATCAAATCGTCATTTCGGCTGACAAGTCCCCATCCGATCTTGAAGGCATGGAAGAACGCTTGCAATCGCGCCTTAATTGCGGCCTGGTTGCCGATATTCACGCCACCACTTACGAGCTGCGCCTTGGCATTCTTGAGTCAAAGGCCGAACAGCTTAAGGTGGATGTGCCGCAAAAGATGATGGAATTCCTGGCGCACAAGATCACTTCCAACGTAAGAGAACTGGAAGGTGCCCTGAACAGGGTTGTCGCCCATGCCCAGTTGGTCGGTCGTGAAATCACCCTGGAGACGACCCAGGAGGTTCTGCACGATCTTCTGCGCGCCAATGATCGTCGCGTCACCATCGAGGAAATCCAGAAACGGGTCGCTTCCCATTTCAATATTCGAATTTCGGACATGCATTCGGCCCGTCGCGCCCGTTCCGTCGCCCGCCCCCGTCAGGTTGCCATGTATCTTGCCAAGCAGCTGACATCGCG
>JADHSW010000024.1 GCA_016776705.1 Rhodospirillales bacterium | reverse complement strand
ATCGAAATCTCCGGTGCCTGACATCGTGGCCGATCTTGTCGGGCCAGACGTCAAATTTCATCATTCCAAATTGAACTTTAAATGGGCACAAGGTGGTGAGGAGGTCAAATGGCACCAGGACATCCAATTCTGGCCCCATACCAACTACAGCCCCTGTACTGTTGGCACCTATATTTATGATTGCGGAATCGAGCAGGGACCTCTGATGCTGATCCCCGGTGCCCACGAAGGGCCACTTTACAATCAGTACAATCCCAATGGTGACTGGATCGGTTGCCTCAATCCTGAGGATGTTGGTAAACTCGACCTGAAAAAAGCGGTGTCGCTGGATGGTCCTGCCGGTTCCCTGACCATTCACAATTGCCGCATGCCGCACGCATCAAAGCCGAATAATTCCGATCTTGGGCGACCGTTGTTGCTCAATATATATTCCGCAGCCGATGCCATGCCTTATATGCCCAATGCAATGTATTCAAGATATGATCAGAAAATCGTACGCGGAAACCCTGCACGCTGGGCTCATCATGATCCGCGTCCATGCCAGTTACCACCGGACTGGTCCAAGGGATATACATCGATATTCGCCGTGCAGCAGGAAGAGGACTGGGGTGTCGCTAATTAAAACGCCCCCCTTTGCAGACTGAAATTATATCCTTTTTTAAGATATAATATTTGGAATTATTCCAAATGGTTGACATAGCCAGGTTTACTGATGTATGTCTGATATATCAGTTTGCTCAGGGCGCTTCTTTCTAATTGAAGCTGCGGGAGCAACAAGTAAAAGGAGTCCGCAGGCGATGATGAATGAACGACAGGCCGGGTTTAGAAAAGAATACCGATCCCGGATTGCCGGTTGGTATAACGGCTACATCCATGTTGTGATTATTTACGTCATTGGATTAACGGCATTTTACATCTTTACCCAACACATCGAAAACGTTCTTTGGTGGGAATGGTTGACCATCCCAATCGTCGTCACCTTGTGCAATATGTTCGAATGGTTTTTGCACATGCATGTTATGCACCGCCCCATAAACGTTACCGGTTTGCGCGCTATTTATGTTCGCCATACGCTGAACCATCATCAGTTCTTCACGGATCGAGAAATGCGTTTCCAAAATGAAAAAGACTGGCGGGTCACCTTTTTCCCACCTTATGCGATGGTTGTTTTCATTTTGATGTCGACGCCTGGCGGTTTGGCCCTGGGATATCTTCTGTCAGAAAACATCGGCTGGCTGGTTATGTGTTCTACGACCGCCGTGTACCTGACGTATGAATTTATGCATTTCTGTTGCCATGTTGATGAAAATTCCTTTGTTCGCAATTGCCCGCTTGTAAACACAATTCGCCGCCATCACACGGCTCACCATAATGACCGATTGATGATGGAGGTGAATATGAACCTGTCATTGCCGATTTCCGATTGGTTGTTTGGGACGTCAGATTTGGACCGGGGATTGTTGGGTCATATGTTCAATGGATATTCGACAGAATATTTGAAGACTAATCTCAAAAGTGTTCCAGGAACTCCTTTCGAGGCTGCTTCCGGACCCATTCCCGCGGAGTAATCGGCCATGCCTGCTGGTATCAAGGCAATTCTTTCACTTGTTGTTCTGTTAGTCGGTGCAACTGTCTATTGGTTTGACAGTCAGGCCGGAAACGAACAGTTGGGCTGGGTAAGTATCGGTCTGGCCATTTTCATGGTTCTGGCAATGTGGATTTTCCCCGAAACCGGGAGCCGAAAAGGGGATAAATAATCCTTTCAAGTTTTAGACTTGAATGAATCTCATAATTACAAATACGCACTTCCGGCTAATTCGTCGTCCGTGAAGAACTCACAATGTACTGAATCTTCTTCAACTTCCTTCAGTATTGTGCGGTTTTAATTGCTGGATTTCCGTAGTTTTGATGCGATTCGCGGCTTGATCAGATTTTTTATATGGGACACGAGAAGGTGATGCTGACGGGCGAACATCCGCTGATCAAACATCAGCGCTGAAATTGGCGTAATTTACTGACGAGTGAATAGTCACCCAACTACCAGGCAACACCTATTCTTTAATATATTCGTCAGCCACTCTACAGACCCTCTTCGCGAACATCCTCCATCGCCTGTTCAATAGAATATCCATCATCTAATCGATTTGTTTACGGGATATTGTCAGGGGTGGGGACAGGACTCTCATGTTGATTAAGGGCCGCACCAAAATAGGCCCAGTTCCTGACAATGCTTGTCGATGCGGTTTCCGATTTCGTAATCGAGTATCAGCAGGTCTTTCTGGTCCCGGCTTATGACACATTCGACACAACCCCTTAGTCCCATGCCCCGCATACTTTTTACAGGGTAACGCCATATGCTGTTCAGTTTGCCTGTCATGGTCATGTGCAGTGTGTCTTTACGCCTTTACCCGTTCACTCTTCGGATCATAGAAAGGCTTCAGGGAGGCCGTGGCCGGGAACCGCACGCAGGCAATTTCGATTTCGTAAACGCCTTCGTTGACGAAGGCAGCATCGACGCCATCTTCGTTCTCTACATATCCCATGCCCAGGGATTTTCCTACGGCATGACCGAACATGCCTGAGGTGATGTAACCTACAATCTTGTCATTGCGCCAGATCGGCTCATTATGGTGCATCAAGGGTTGCGTATCATCCAGGGCGAACTGCACGAGGCGTTTTTTGACCCCGTTCTCACGTTGTTCAAACAAGGCTTCACGACCGATAAAGCCGCCTGGCTTGTCCCAGGCGACGGCGAAGCCCAGGCCTGCTTCCACAGGGGTATCTTCGCCAGCAATGTCGTGCCCCCAGTGGCGATAGGCTTTTTCGGTCCTCAGGGAGTTCATGGCATGCATGCCAACATGCTGAAGGCCGAACGCCTCGCCCGCAGCAACGATTAAATCGTAAACACCGGTAGCGAACTCTGTCGGGATATAAAGCTCCCAGCCCAATTCGCCCACATAGGTAATGCGCGAAGCGCGGACCATGGCATAGCCAAGTTCGATCTGCTGGCTGGTTGCAAACGGGAAGGCCTCGTTTGACAGGTCTGCCGGTGTCAGTGATTGCAAAAGGTCGCGTGCTTTTGGCCCCATAATGCTGACCATTGCCATTCCTGAGCCAACGTCCGTCAGAACAGCATGGGCATCGGTCGGGATATGGCTCTTCAACCAGTTGAAGTCCTTGAGAGCCGATGAGAAGGAGGTGACGATCATATAGCTATCTTCAGCTATACGGGTGATGGTCAAATCGGCTTCGATGCCGCCCCGATCATTCAGCCATTGGGTATAGACAATCTTTCCGACAGGGACGGATACGTTGTTGGCGCAGACCCGGTTAAGAACGGTCTCGGCATCCCGGCCCTGAAACAGGAATTTGGCGAAGGAAGTTTGATCCAGCAGGCCGACTCCTTCACGGATCGCCATGTGTTCACGGGCAGAATGCTCGAACCAGTTTTGGCGGCCGTAGGAATATTCATATCTGGCTTCGACACCTTCAGGTGCAAACCAGTTGGCCCGCTCCCAGCCGCCTGCCTCGCCAAAACAGGCGCCCTTTGCCTTCAGGCGGTCATGCAGGGGAGAGGTTCTTGCCATACGCGCGGTTTCAAACTGACGGAAGGGCCAGTGCATGGCGTATAAAAGGCCCAACCCTTCAACCGTGCGATCATGCAGATACTTGGCGTTGTTTTGAAACGGCAGCATACGGCTGATGTCCACATCCCACAGGTCCATGGGTGGGCGTTTGTTGACGATCCAGTCGGCCAGCACCTTGCCAGCACCACCGGAAGACTGGATACCGGTCGAATTGAACCCGGCCGCAACGTAGAAGTTCTCCACTTCTGGCGTCGGCCCCAACAAATAACGGTCATCGGGCGTAAAACTTTCAGGTCCATTGAAGAACAACTGAATACCGACGTTCTCAAGGGCAGGCAAGCGCCTCATGGCGGTTTCCAGAATCGGCTCGAAATGATCAAAATCGTCAGGTAACTGGGTGAACGAGAAGTCTTCGGGGATGCCGTCCATGCCCCACGGTTTGGAAACCGGCTCAAACGCACCAAGTAACAGCTTGCCTGCGTCCTCCTTGAAATAGGCGCAGTTGTCCGGGTCGCGCAGCACCGGCAGGCCTGGTGTCATTCCCTCGAAATTTTCGGTGACGATGTAAAAGTGTTCGGCGGCATGCAAGGGAATGTTTGCTCCCGCCATCAGGCCAAGTTCACGCGCCCACATACCGGCGCAGTTGACGACAACTTCGGCCTTGATGTCACCCCTGTCGGTAGCAACGCCTGTGACACGTCCGTTTTCAGTATGAACGGCGGTGACTTTAGTATCTTCAAAAATTTTCACTCCGCCGTTCTTGGCCCCCTTGGCCAGGGCTTGAGTCACATCAATGGGGTTGACCTTGCCGTCCTTGGGCAGGAACACAGCGCCCACAACATCATCGATGTTGATCAGCGGCCACATTGATTGCGCTTCCCTCCCGGAAATGACCTCTACCTCAAGGCCGAAGACACGTGCCATAGACGCGCCGCGCTTCAACTCCTCAAAGCGGCCTTCGCTTGTTGCAAGGCTCAGCGATCCGTGCTGGGCGAAGCCTGTCGCTTGACCGGTTTCTTCTTCAAGGTCACCAAACAGTCCCGCCGTGTATTGGGCCAATTTGGTCATATTCTGGGTTGCACGCAGTTGGCCGACAAGACCGGCTGCATGCCATGTGGTGCCGCAGGTTAGCTGTTTGCGCTCCAACAGGACGACGTCTGTCCATCCCAGTTTGGTCAAATGGTAAGCCAGCGAACAGCCAACAACGCCACCACCAACGATGACAACCTGAGCTTGGGTAGGAAGTTGTTTTGACATTTTGAGACCTCTAATAAGATTTTCTTGAAATTTTAATACTGGTTTGGGCTAGCCTTTGGTGTACCAGCCGTTGTCGACATATAGAGCATTTCCTGTAATGAAGCTGGCTTCGTCCGAGGCCAGAAATAAAACCGCTGCTGCGACTTCTTCGGGTTCGCAAATGCGTCCCTGAGCTTCGGCCAATGCGCCTTCTTCCCAAGCCTGTCCGGCGGCGTCCAACTCGTCAATTTCGCGAAGGCCGTGCGCGGTTTTGACGAAGCCTGGACAAACAGCGTTGCAGCGAATGCCCCGATCACGATATTCCGCAGCAATAACCCGGGATAATTGCATACCGCACCCTTCGTCATGCAATACAGGGATTCCAGTGGGTAGCCAAGTTCAGATGCGATAGACGCTGTAATGACAATCGAGCCGCCACCATTATCGCTCATTTCCTTAACTGCCCTGCGGCAAACCAGAAAGGTTGAATTAACATTGATATCCATCAGGCGGTCGTAGTCTTCTTCCGTCGATTCATCGAGCGGCTTCACTGTGATGGTGCCAGCATGATTGAACAGCACCTCATAAGGGCCAATTTTTTTCGCGATTAAGTCAAAAGCCGCATTTACCTGATCCGCACTGGATACATCGGTCTCAATAAACATGGCGGTGCCGCCTTTTTCTTCAATCTGTCGAACGACTTCTTCGCCTGCTTGCTTTTGAATATCCAGAATGACGACGGATGCGCCTTCATCTGCAAATTGAAGAGCTGTGACACTTCCCATTCCTGCCGCCCCGCCCCTAATGACGGCTGTTTTTCCTGCAAATCTGTTCTTATGAACGTTTGGTTTGGTTACAGACATTAGGTTTGCACTTTCATAGGATTGGTTATCTTGATTCAGTGACCTTTTTTGTCAGCCTGGCAGGCTACCGGTCCTTTGTGATTTTTTTAAAGAAGATTGAGAAAAGTTCCTGCTGCGAAGAAATTTGTAGTTTTGCGTAAATATTCCGCCGGTGTATGCGTACTGTTCCTACAGATATTCCAAGATCTTTGCCAATCGAATCCGAAGAATGACCCTCGAGCACTTGCGCCACGACCTGGGTTTCGCGTGGTGTCAGGCGTTTGCTGAACATATCGCTGACCGTATTTTCGATGAATGAATAGTCTTCCGGATGGAATTTAAAATCGGCGTCAACGTTGAAATTGTCGGGGATGTCATGCCAGTGGCGTTGCGCCAGGCTGACGACAATTGGAACGACACTGTCCAGCAAGCGGAACTCACGAGCCGAAAAACGTGAGCCTTCACCCGAACGCATTAATGAGATTACGACAGCTACACCCTTATCAAGATAAAAGGTGTAGCAGATTTCATCGGAAAGGCCGGTCTGATTGTAATATGAACGATAATATTCACTTTGATAGAAGCGGTCGGGGGCTATATCGCTAATCCGATATAACCCGGTATCAATTTTGCGGCTACAGGCTTTGAAAAATGGATCAAGTAAATAGGGACCCTTTTGATAATTATCGACGTAGGTTACTCTTTTTTCGGCTGAAAATGTGTGGAACAGGCATAGGGGTCTTTCGCTCTGAGAGTAGGCGTAGGCGACTGAATAATCGATGTCAGCGAAGGTATTCAGGGCATCTACCATTCTCTGTGGAAAGTCACCGTTTCCAATGGAATCAATGCATTGAGCCAGTAATTTCACCCATTTGGCGTTTCCAACGTCATCATTTTTTTTTGGTTTGCGTTGCGCCGTCACGACAAAACAGCCCTTCCATTCATTTTTCCCTTAATGGCATACCCCATTAGGTGTATGCCATTAAGGGTATATGCCCTAAATCACGATAATGGTTGAATACACCTAAATTAGGCGGTAGTCCACTATCATCATAAAAATTAAAAAATAATACTAACAGGGTATATATGAAAACTTATACACCCGCATGAAGGAGTATAGAAGTGGCCGTCAATTCCGACCATTCCAACGACATTGATATCGAATTTCGTGACGTGACTAAACGTTACAGCGACGTCGTGGCGGTCGATGATATATCCCTGACGGTAGAGCGTGGATCTTTTTTCAGTTTTTTAGGGCCCTCCGGTTGTGGAAAGACGACATCGCTACGCATAATTGCTGGTTTTGAACAGCCCACCAATGGGGATGTTTATATTAGCGGCGAATCCGTAATTGGCATTCCCCCGCACAAACGGCCGGTGAATATGGTGTTTCAGCACTACGCTTTATTCCCCCATATTACCGTTGCCGAAAATATTGGCTATGGACTACGACAACGTTCGCCAAAACCATCTCAAGGAGAGATGGACAAACAAATTGATGAAACGCTTGAGATGGTCCAGATGTCCGGCTTTCGTGAACGTTGGGTCTGGGAAATGTCTGGCGGGCAACAACACCGTGTCGCTCTTGCGCGGGCACTTATAAATCACCCGACTGTATTATTGTTGGACGAACCCCTGGCTACCTTGGATCGGAAGTTGCGCCGGGACATGCAAATTGAACTGCAGACCCTCCAGCGCGATGTTGGCATCACCTTTATTCTTGTCACCCATGATCAGGAAGAGGCGCTATCTATGAGCGACCGCATTTGTATAATGCGTGATGGTACAATTGCACAATCGGGTAGTCCTCGTGAATTGTACGACCATCCGGTTAGTCGATATGTCGCCGATTTCGTCGGAAAAACCAACTTTGTTCCAGGTAGTATTTCGGACATCAATGGCCAATCGATCCGTATCAAGAGTGAAGCGGATTTCGGCGCCTCCAAGGCGGTTGTTGGCTACATGAAAGAGCAGGGTGGGGGCTCGATTATCATTACGCCTTCCAATTCAGGTGTCTTTGTTGATGAAGGAATGCTGGCCTATATCACCACCAAGGCTGCCGTCATCATGATGGTGAAGCAGATTGCTCTTGATTACGCCAGGGATAACATTCGTTGCAACGCGCTTTGCCCAGGCTGGGTCGACACACCCTTTAACGATCCTTACATCCGCCAGATGGGCGGCCGCTCGGAAATTGAAAAATATGTCAGCGAATCCATCCCCATGGGACGGTGGGCAAGCATTGAAGAGATCGCCGAGTCAGTACTGTTTCTGGCATCAGATCGATCATCCTTCATGACCGGTCACGCCCTCGTCATCGATGGCGGCGAATGCATCGTCTAATTAATAAATTTACGTTTTAAATATTTTAGGAAGGGACCTATCCATGACGGCAAAAAGTGAGTTTGAAAGGCTGAGCGGAAAAATTTTCATTAACGGCGAATATCGCTCCAGCAGCGCTAGCGATGTCTTAAATGTCATCGATCCTGCGACAGAAGATGTTATCGGCCAAATACCCGATACCACTAAAACAGAGGTCGATGAAGCCATCGCCATAGCCAACAAAGTCCAAAAGGAATGGAACAAGGTCAATGGCCTGACCCGGGCAGAACTCATGCATGAAGTAGCCGCCAACATGCGTCAGCTCCGCGGAATTGTCGGTGAAATGACGACCAGGGAAATGGGCAAGCCTTACAAGGAAACTACAGATGAGGTGGATTGGTCGGCTAGCGCGCTCGACTATTACGCCGAAATTGGCCGTCACGAAAACGGGAAAGTGCTTGGGCCGGCTGTTGATGACCAATTTCATTTTACCATCAAGGAGCCCATGGGCGTCGTCGTCATTATCCTGCCTTTTAACTATCCATTTTGCCTGTTCTGCTGGGAGGCGGCAGCGGCAATTGCCGCAGGCAATGCTGTAATTCTAAAGCCGTCGGAGAACACATCGCTGTCATCCCTGAAATTTATGGAGGCCTTTGAGCCGTTTCCTGATGGCCTGGTTCAGTGCCTGCCCGGCGGGGCCAAGGTAGGCAGCCGGTTGGTCGAAAGCACCGAAACCCACATGGTCGCTTTCACCGGCGGGGTTCCGACGGGGCAAATTGTTGCCAGGGCTTGCGCTGAACAATTCAAACCTTGCCTAATTGAAGCATCCGGCAATGATCCATTTATCGTCATGCCTTCCGCTCCCGTTGATATGGCGGCGCGTGGCGCTACCTTTGGCGCTTACCTGAACTGTGGACAGGTGTGCACTTCGGCTGAACGCCTGTTCGTTCATGAAGATGTCCACGATGAATTCGTCGCCAAAATGGTGGCCAATGTCAGTGCTCTTCGCATTGGAAACGGTCTGGACAAGGTCGATATCGGACCCATGGTCACTTCTAAGGAACGGGACCGTTATGAAGCTGTGCTTCAACGCGCCATGGAACAGGGTGCCAAGGTTGCTCATGGCGGTGGACGTCCAGCCGAATTCAACAAGGGGTGGTTTGTCGAGCCAACCGTGCTGACGCATGTGACGCCCGATATGGATATAATGAATAACGAAAGTTTCGGACCCGTTGCACCGATTTGCAAGGTGTCTTCTCTGGACGAGGCTATCAGGCTCGCCAATGATTCCGTTTACGGGCTTGGTGCCAATATCTACACGACAGATTTGACGGAAGCCATGCGGGCAGTCAATGAAATTGAAGTCGGAATGGTGTGGGTCAATGCACCCCTGCTGGATAATGATGCCGGCCCCTTTGGTGGCCGCAAAATGACGGGTATGGGCAGACAACTGGGCGCCGAGGGCCTTGATACTTTCCGTCATACCAAACTGGCAATGATTGATCCTGGAGCCAAGGCCCAGGATTTCTGGTGGTTCCCCTACAAAGACGAAGAAGCCTTTCCTGAATAAAGGGGACGTGAACGGGGCGGTTTTAATGAGGTTTTACAAATAATGAAGATAAATATGTCTGAAACTGGTTTTCCTCCTGAATTTGAAAGGAGGATCTCCGAGTTGGAAACCTATGCCGTTTGTCATCACATGGGACCTCACTGGGTGGACTTTGCACAGGCAGTCATATTCTCGCTCAGTGAATAGCCCCTGGATTCGTAGACACCTTCTTCCCTAAATTTGAGGCAAGGAGGCCGACATGAGAAAAGTACATTTCAGTGACGAGTTTAAACAAGACGCGGTTCGTCAGATCACCGAACTGGGCTATCCAGTATCGGAGGTTTCGAAGCGCCTCGGCGACAATTTTCTCTAGATGTTACAAGGAATTATTCCATCACACGCCGAGCACGGAACGGCACTCTCCCAAACTTGTATCTGCTTTGTCCCCAATAAGTCATTCATTGATAGGGGGCATACTCTATGAGCAAATAATGTCCTGAGGAGGCCAGTTTAGCTTCGGTGAAAGCCCAGGCTTCTTATGTAACAGGCCGGAAAATAAACAATCCTGTCTTTAAATTGATCTACACCCAGCGAAATACACCAATACCATAAGCGATGGAAATAACCAGTGCACCCCACAGCGGGGTTCCCATTAGTGCGAGCCAGCCCAGGAATATGAAGGCACTGCCCAATATGGTGATGAACAGTCGGTCCCCGCGTGTCGTATTCAGTGTCAGGATGCCGTGTCTGGGTCCACCGCCCGGGTCCTTCCATTCCCAAATACCCATACCAGCAATGCACAGGAAAATGAAAACGAAAAACGCCGTCGTGGGCCAGGTCCATGCCATCCAGGAGAGATCGAGCATGACGGTCTTCCTCTCTTACACGCGCCCAAGGGCGAAGCCCTTGGCGATGTGGTTACGTACGAAATAGATCACGAAGGCCCCCGGAATAATGGTCAGTGCACCGGCAGCGGCAAGCAATCCCAATTCATAACCTGACGTACTGGCGGTTCGTGTCATTGTTGCGGCAATCGGTTTTGCGGCGACCGATGTCAGTGTTTTCGCGAGCAACAATTCCACCCACGAGAACATGAAACAGAAGAAGGCTGCGACACCGATGCCGGCGGCAATGGTCGGGATGAAAATTTTAACAAAAAACCGCGGGAAGGAATATCCGTCAACATAAGCCGTCTCATCAAGCTCTTTGGGCACGCCGGACATGAAGCCTTCCAAAATCCATACAGCCAACGGGATATTGAACAGGCAGTGGGCAAGTGCTACGGCGATTGGTGTGTCGAACAGGTTGGCGGCGGAATAAAGCTGGAAGAACGGCAGCGCGAACACGGCAGGGGGTGCCATCCGGTTGGTTAACAACCAGAAGAACAAATGTTTGTCGCCCAGGAAACTGTAGCGCGAAAACGCATAAGCCGCCGGTAAGGCGGCGGATACGGATATGACCGTATTGATAACAACATAGTTCAGCGAATGAAGATAACCGTTGTACCAGGTCGGATCGGTGAAGATCGTCATGTAATTTTCAAAAGTAAAGTCCTGCGGCCATAACGTGAATGCACCCAATATTTCATTGGTGGTCTTGAACGACATGTTAAGCAGCCAATAGATCGGCAGCATCAGGAACAGGATGTAGATGGTTGGCACCAGCCAGGTAGCTTTTTTCATCACTGGTCCTCGTCTTTCATCATCAGGGTGTAGAAAACCCAGCACAACAACAGGACGATCAGGAAGTAGATCAGCGACATCGCCGCCGCCGGCCCAAGATCAAACTGTCCCAAGGCTATTTTTACCAGGTCGATGGACAGGAACGTCGTTGCATTACCGGGACCGCCGCCTGTTAGTACAAAGGGTTCGGTGTAAATCATGAAACTGTCCATGAACCTGAGCAAAATAGCGATGGTCAGAACCCGCTTCATTTTCGGTAATTGAATATGACGGAATACGGCCCAGGAGCCAGCGCCGTCGATTTTTGCGGCTTGATAATATGCCTCGGGAATAGAGCGCAAACCCGCATAGGCCAGCAGCACGACCAGCGATGTCCAATGCCAGACGTCCATCAGAATCGTCGTAAACCAGGCGGCGGTTGGGTCCTGGGTGAAGTTATAGTCAATACCGATTCCGTTGATCATGCGGCCAAGAAGACCGATATCGGGCAGGGCAAAAATATTCCACATTGCGCCGACAACGTTCCAGGGAATCAACAGCGGCAAGGCCATCAAAACCAGACAGACCGACACCCAAAATCCCTTTTGCGGCATGGTCAGCGCGATGGCGACGCCTAAGGGAATTTCGATAACCAGGATGATTCCGGTGAAAGATAACTGACGCAACAAAGAGGCATGGAAGCGTTCAGAATGCAGGACATCTTCAAACCATTTGACGCCCTCAAAGAAAAACACGTTATTGCCGAAGGTTTCCTGTACAGAGTAATTTACGACAGTCATCAACGGAATTAACGCATTGAAGGCAACCAGAACAACCACCGGCAGGACGAAGAACCAGGCTTTTTGATTTGTAGATTTCATCGCCATATCAGTTTGCCCCCGCCATCCAGCCATCGATGTATACCCGTGTATGGGCTGCATCGAAGCTAACGAAAGCCCCATCGGCAGGGATGTCCTTGCCTTCGGGAACTAACAGTTTGATGCTGACTTCATCGTGACGCACCTCGACAATACGGAAACGCCCAATGTCGATGGATTTGACGACATTTACCGGAATGCCGTCATCGTCGAAGGAAACAAATTCCGGACGCACACCTATTTCGGTGCATCCCTGCCTGTTGTCCGAAATCGGGTCAACAGTCTGTATCGTTTGTCCGGCAAAGATAGCCTTGCCGTTGTCGATGCCGCACGGCAGCACATTCATGCCGGGCGAGCCAATGAAATGCCCAACGAAGGTATGCTGTGGACGCTCGAACAATTCGACCGGCGTGCCAATCTGTACGACCGTACCATCGTGCATGACGACGACCTGATCGGCAAACGTCAAGGCCTCCGTCTGATCATGGGTGACGTAAATCATGGTTGCCCCTACACGCTGATGCAGTTCCTTCAACTTGGAACGAAGCACCCATTTCAAATGCGGGTCGATCACCGTAAGGGGTTCGTCAAACATGATAACGTTAACATCTTCGCGGACCAATCCCCGACCCAGGGAAATTTTCTGTTTACCGTCGGCAGTCAAACCCGAGGCTCTTTTTTCCAACGTATCAGACAAATCAAGCATGGCACCAATTTCCCGAACCCGCTTATCAATTACGGTCTCGTCAATGCCACGGTTGCGCAGGGGAAAAGCAAGATTGTCGTAGACGGTCATGGTGTCGTAGACGACGGGGAACTGGAAAACCTGGGCGATGTTTCGAGTGTCCGCCGGTTCATTCGTAACATTATGATCGCCGAACCATACTTCCCCCTCGCTGGGTGAAAGCAGACCGGAAATTATGTTCAACAGCGTGGTCTTGCCGCAGCCCGATGGCCCAAGCAAGGCATAAGCCCCACCGTCACGCCATTCGACGCTCATTTCTTTTAGGGCCCAATCCACGTCATCGACAGGTGAAGGCAAGTAGCTGTGGCGAATATCCTTGAGGGTTATCATTGACATGTTCTACATCCCCTCATGCCGCGATCCGCTTGTCGTCCAGATCGAAGAACAGGCAGCGATCAACGTCGATATGGAATGTGGTAACTGCGCCGACCTCATTGGCGTGAACTCCGTGAGATTGCGATATCCAGGTCTGGTCATCCAGATTGAAGTGGGCGACGCTTTCAGATCCACTCAATTCAGTCACCAGGACGCGCCCGGATATCTGTACACTGGCGCCACCGGGGGGCAGGGGGGTGATGTGATGGGCGCGAACGGCCATGTTGTAGTTGCCATCGGCTATGTGTTCTTGCGATGGCGTGACGGCCCAGGAAATTTGATCGTTCAAATAAATCCTGCCTTCTTTCTTAGTCACCTGGGCGGAATTGATAGGTGGGTCAGAAAAGACTTTGGCCGCGCGAAGGCTAGACGGTTGCCGGTAAACCGCAGCCGTTTCACCGTATTGGGTGATTTGGCCGCCGTGAAGTGCCGCCGTATGCCCGCCTAAAGACAAGGCTTCTGCCGGTTCACTGGTGGCGTAAACAACCATGCAGCCGCGGTCGGCGAACAGTTTTGGCAATTCGTCCCGAAGTTCCTCGCGCAATTTGTAATCCAGATTAGCAAGCGGTTCGTCCAGCAAGATTAAATCGGAATCTTTGACCAGGGCGCGAGCGAGTGCTGTGCGCTGCTGTTGACCGCCGGACAATTCATTGGGATTACGTCCCAGCATGGGGGTTAATTTAAGCATTTCGGCAACCCGTCCGACACGTTCATCGATCTGGGCGCGCGATAGTCTGACCACACGCAGGGGTGATGCGATATTTTCGAAGACGGAAAAATTCGGGTAATTGATAAACTGTTGATGGACCATTGAAACATTGCGTTTCTGGACTGGAACACCGGTAACATTCTTGCCCTGAAACCAGATTTCACCCGATGTCGGACGTTCCAGTCCGGCCATCAATTGAATCAAGGATGTCTTTCCGGACAGGGTCGTACCCAGCAGGATATTGAATCCCTCGTCTTTGAGTTCGACCGATGTATCGTAAATGTGGGTTTCAGAACCAACCCGCTTAACAACATTTTTTAGGACAAGACTCATCAGCACATCAACTTCAAGTGAGTGGGAAAAGACAGTTGGCTATTGTAGACGATTGTTTGGAGCGATGGCTAAATTTGAAACCCAATTGATGCCGGAGAGTATACTTTGCTCTCCGGCACCATTGGGAGTTTCCTACAGGTTCGCTTTATTTGGCCCAACGTTTGATGAGTTCCTCATAGGCGATGGTCTCGCCTTTAGGTTTCTCATTTGCCAATTTCGCTTTTGGCGAACCTGGCTTGTCTAGCCAGACTGAAGGATCAGATTCCTCGTTCAGGCGTGGGCCACAACCACCGTAGACATTGGCTTTTTCATCGGCAGCCTGCATACGAGACATGACAAGGTCCATCTCTGTTGCGAGCCTGTCCATGGCTTGTTGGGGGGTGAATGCTCCTGAATTGACGTCACCGATCTGCTGCCACCAAATCTGGGCCAGCTTTGGATAATCCGGAACGTTAATACCGGTTGGTGACCATAGAACCCGGTCTGGGGAGCGGTAAAATTCAACCAGTCCACCAAGATTAGGCGCACGTTCCGTGAACGATTCATGATTGATCGTTGTGTCGCGAATGAAGGTCAGGCCAACATGGCTTTTCTTCACGTCCAGGGTTTTGGAAACGACGAACTGGGCATAAAGCCAAGCTGCTTTGCGACGATCAACTGGTGTTGACTTGAACAACGTCCATGAACCGGCATCCTGATAACCCAGCTTCTGGCCGGTTTCCCAGTATGGACCGTGCGGAGACGGCGCCATACGCCACAAGGGTTTACCTGCAGCATCAACCGTGTTGTTGCCTTCGCTCTGAGGTGCAACCATGGATGCGGTAAAAGCGGTGTACCAGAAAATTTGCTGAGCAACATTGCCCTGGGACAACGCTGGCAACGACTGATAAAAGTCGTAACTGGCGGCACCCGGAGGGGCGTACTTGCGAAGCCACTCATCCCATTTGCGAATGGCATACACAGCCGCTGGACCATTGGCCGCACCACCGCGGGACACCGAAGCGCCAACCGGGTTGCACGAACCTTGTTCCATGCGGATGCCCCATTCATCGACGGGCACGCCGTTGGGCTCACCCTTGGAGCCGGCGCCGGCCATGGAAAGCCAGGCGTCAGTCATACGCCAGCCCAGATCGGGGGCGCGTTTTCCGTAATCCATGTGGCCGTAGATTTTGTTGCCGTCAATTTCTTTTACGTGGATCGAGAAAAATTCGGCAATGTCCTCATAGGCAGACCAGTTGACCGGTACACCCAGTGCGTATCCGTAACGGTCCTTAAACTGCTTTTGTAGATCGGCGCGGTCGAACCAGTCCTTGCGGAACCAGTAAAGGTTCGCAAATTGTTGATCAGGCAACTGGTACAATTTGCCGTCCGGGCCGGTGGTGAACGACTTGCCGACAAAATCATCGACGTCGAGCATTGGATTGGTCACGTCTTTACCTTCGCCCGCCATCCAGTCGGTCAGATTGACCGCCAGTTGCAGGCGTGAATGGGTACCGATCAGATCAGAGTCGTTAATGTAGGCATCGTACAGATTGCGATTGGTCTGCATTTGGGTCTGAACGGCCTGGACAACTTCACCTTCACCAAGGATCTGATGGTTGACCTTGATACCGGTAATTTCTTCAAATGCCTTGGTTAAGGTTTTGGATTCATAGGTATGGGTCGGAATTCCTTCCGATAGCACATTGATTTCCATTCCCTTGAAAGGCTGAGCGGCTTTTATGAACCACTCCATTTCTTTCATTTGATCTGCTTTGGAAATTGCAGAAGGCTGGAATTCATTCTCCACCCATTTTTTAGCTTCCGCTGAGCCCGCGTGAGCGGCCCCTGCAGACAGTACCATCGCCGCACCTGTTACTGCGGCGAGTAATCTCGTCTTCATTTTGAGGGTCCTCCCTGTTTTTTTATAAATACCCACCAAACTATCAACCGAAAGAAAACGAACGTCAATCGAAAATTAACGCAATACCGATTTGCTTTTGAAAATACGTTTGGATAGGCTACTTCCTTAAACAGATGGAACCTTCCGATAATATTGCCAGAGAAAAAATAAAATGAAGCCTGTAACACCTCGCCAACATGACATTGTGGATCGCGCACGCCAACAAGGGCGGGTCATCGTTGACGACCTTGCTGAAGATTTCAGGGTAACTCCCCAGACAATCCGCAAGGATTTAAACGAGTTGTGCGACAGGGGGATTATGCAGCGGGTTCACGGTGGGGGTATGCTTGTTTCAGGAGTGACAAACTTTGCCTATGACGCGCGGCGCACCCTGGCGGCCGATGAAAAACGGCGTATTGGCATCAAGGCCGCGTCCCTGATTCCCGACAACAGTTCATTGTTTATAAATATTGGGACAACAACTGAGCAGGTCGCCAATGCCCTTCGCGGGAAGCGCGGAATTCTGGTTATTACTAATAATATCAATGTAGTAAACATTCTACACGCAACACCGGAAATAGAGGTCATCATTGCTGGCGGGGTCGTCCGGCCTACTGACGGCGGTGTGGTTGGCGAGGTGACAGTCGATTTCATTCGGCAATTTAAAATGGATTTCGCAATTATTGGCACTTCTGCCATTGACGAGGACGGTTCACTTCTTGACTACGACTACCGGGAAGTAAAGGTTGCCCAGGCCATCATCGAAAATGCCCGGCACACTATTCTGGTCGCCGACAATTCCAAGTTGGAACGCTCAGCCCCGGTGCGTATCGGTCACATTTCGCAATTATCCAATTTTGTCACTGACCAACCACCATCGCTGACCATTACCACAATCTGTAACGAATGCGATGTTGAACTCCTGATCGCGGATGAAGACTGAATCAATAAAAAAATTTCATTTATTTTCATTGTAGGTTCGCTTTTCTTCGAATAAGATTCTTCTTCAGTTAAATATTAAACATCCAAATCATGGTGCCGGGAGGATGCGTGAGCAAGACTGTCTACGACATCGCCATAATAGGCGGCGGGGTAAACGGCTGTGGTATTGCCCGTGACGCTGCCGGACGCGGCCTGTCGGTGTATCTGGCAGAGAAAGACGATCTGGCGAGCGGAACATCATCCGCCTCGACGAAACTGATCCATGGCGGCCTGCGTTATCTTGAACACTATGAGTTTAAGCTTGTTCGCGAGTCACTTCGCGAACGTGAAGTGTTGTGGGCAATGGCGCCTCATATTATTCATCCCTTACGTTTTGTCCTGCCGCATGCAAAAGGCCTGCGTCCTGTATGGCTGATCCGGCTCGGGCTTTTCCTTTATGATCACCTGGGCGGACGGGACCGGCTTCCGGGTTCCCATTTCGTCGACCTCAGCGTCGATGCGGCGGGCTCTCCCCTGCATTCATCATTCACCAGGGGTTTTGAATATTCCGACTGTTGGGTCGACGATTCACGGCTGGTTGTTTTGAACGCTCGTGACGCTGCGGACAAAGGTGCTGAAATTCATACACGATGCGAGGTAAGCGCAGCTACGCGCCATGGAAATGAATGGCGACTGGAAGTTCAGGATACTCAGTCGAAGGCCAGTTCATCCATTCGCGCCCGTGTTCTGGTTAATGCGACCGGCCCCTGGATTGGAGATGTCATTGCGGATCGCATTGCCGCCCCAAGCAAGGCGGGAATACGCCTGGTCAAGGGCAGCCATATTGTCGTTCCGCGTATGTTTGATCATGACCGAGCCTATATATTCCAAAATCCCGACCAGCGAATCGTTTTCGCCATTCCCTATCAACAAGATTACACATTGATTGGCACCACCGACCTGGATTATTCCGGTCATCCAGAGGATGCCCGTGCCGAGGCCTCTGAAGTATCCTATCTGTGCGCGGCCATCAGTGAATATTTCTCCAAACCCGTCGAGCCAGATGACGTGGTGTGGTCCTATTCCGGCATTCGCCCGCTTTATGCGGATGGCGCATCAGCAGCGCAGGAGGCGACCCGTGATTACGTTCTCGATTTGGATGGAAGCGCCGACAAGGCCGTCGTCATCAATGTGTTTGGTGGAAAAATAACCACCTATCGAAACCTTGCCGAAGCGGTACTGGGAAAACTGAAACCATGGTTTCCGACGATGCGGACGCCGTGGACACGAGGCGCGGTATTGCCCGGCGGAGATTTCCCAATTGATGGTGGCAAGGAACTGTTGAAAAAGTTGACGGAAAAATACCCCCAGATGGATCATAAGCTCATCGAACGACTTGCCCTCACATACGGAACACTGAGCACCCAAGTGCTTGGGGGGGCTGAAAGCCAAAGTGACCTTGGGCATCATTTTGGGGCGGGGCTCTATCAACGCGAGATCGAATATCTGATAGAATTTGAATGGGCGCGAACAATGGAAGACATCCTCTGGCGGCGAACTAAACTGGGCCTTAGAATGAGCGACGAGGAAATCACCGGCCTGTCATCCTGGTTGATGGAAAAATCCTCACAAGCTTGATCTTAAATCTTAGGGGAATGAAGTGTCATGTCTAACTACGTTCTTGCTATTGATCAGGGAACGACGTCATCAAGGGCCATCGTGTTCGATGGCAACCACAGCCCCGTTGCCTCCGCACAGACAGAATTTGAACAGCACTTTCCCCGATCAGGATGGGTAGAACATGAACCCGAGGATATTTGGCAAACGACCCTGTCGACCTGTCGGCAAGCCCTCGCAAAAGCGGGCGTCACAGCCAACGAAATCGCAGCAATCGGCATTACCAACCAGCGTGAAACCACCGTTGTATGGGACCGTGAAACGGGTAAGCCCCTTCACCGGGCTATCGTCTGGCAGGACCGTCGCACCGCCGACATATGTGCGGGTCTGAAAAAGTCCGGCTTTGAGGCCACTGTCACCGCAACAACCGGTTTGTTGCTGGATCCCTATTTCTCAGGCACCAAGGTCGCCTGGATTCTCGATAATGTGGACGGGGCTCGCGCGGCGGCCGATGCGGGACGTTTGGCCTTCGGCACCATTGACAGCTTTCTCTTGTGGCGACTGACAGACGGCAAGGTCCATGCGACCGACGCCACAAACGCCAGCCGGACCATGCTGTACGACATTCACGAAAGCCGGTGGTCGAGCGAAATGTGCGACCTCCTGAAGGTACCCATGTCAGTTCTTCCGCAGGTCATGGACAGCGCTGCAGATTTTGGCGAAACGTCGGAGGATTTGTTCGATGGCGCTATTGCCATTGGCGGCGTGGCCGGAGACCAGCAAGCAGCAACGGTGGGCCAGGCCTGCTTTAAGCCAGGTATGATGAAATCCACATACGGGACAGGATGTTTTGCCCTTCTCAATACAGGACAAACTGCCGTCACTTCGACCAATCGGCTATTAACCACCGTTGCCTATCAACTGGCTGGCAAGCCGACCTACGCCCTGGAAGGCTCCATCTTCATCGCCGGTGCGGCCGTGCAATGGTTGCGCGATGGATTAAAGATCATAGATAACGCGGCCCAATCAGGTGAGTTGGCAGCACAGGCAGATGACACCCAGAACATCTATATGGTTCCTGCTTTTGTAGGACTGGGAGCACCGTATTGGGACGCCGAAGCACGTGGCGCCCTGTTTGGCATAACCCGGGCGACGGGTCCTGCCGATTTTGCCCGCGCAGCATTGGAAAGCGTCGGCTTCCAAACCCGTGACTTGCTGGAAGCCATGAAGGGTGACTGGTCTGGGGCTGGCTCCGACACGGTGCTGCGGGTCGATGGCGGCATGACCGCATCGAACTGGACCATGCAGTTTTTGGCTGACATCCTGGGAGCCCCGGTGGATCGCCCCCGCGTGCTCGAAACCACGGCATTGGGCGCGGCCTATCTGGCAGGTATGTACCAGGATGTGTATCCTGATCTGGAAGGCTTCGCCAATACGTGGGCGCTTGAACAACGGTTCTCACCAAAACTCAACACCGATCTGCAGACAAAACAATACGAAGGCTGGCGTGATGCGGTAAGACGGACATTGAGCACATAAGTTCCGTTCTGGAATCTGTCATGAGTCGAAAACCGTACCAGACGTGGGGCAGGGGAATGCCCGGCTTGTCCAAGGTTTGTTTGATTACATAGAGATGTTCTAGTCGTCCGTGAACTACGCGATTCTGGCGGACTGATTGCAGATCATCATCATCCAGAACTGGCGCAAAAGAAGCCTGATCCATTTTAGGATAAGGCGGAAGTTGTATCCTGTTGCTGCGAGGATGGGGTTGATGGCGTCGCCCTGTTCATGGGCGAGGTAATTTCGTTTCATGCGATGCCCTGATTTGAGGTGACCG
>JADHSW010000023.1 GCA_016776705.1 Rhodospirillales bacterium | reverse complement strand
GTAAGCAGTTCCATGGGCGAGGTGTCCGAATCTATTCAGATAAAAGCTTGCCTGAGGACATCTGTAAAGGCAAATGCCTAAGTCTCTTTGATGGCTGTAACAGGAAAGTGATTCGCATTGATCACATTTATGTCTCAACGGGCCTATGTTACACTGGTTCTATGGAATCGAGGATTGAAAGACGGTAATGGAAAATCAGAAACCATCCCTGCGCGCTGTACTTCACTACCTTAGCGCCGCGCTTATTCTTGCCGTATACGGGGTGCAGGTTTGCCCGTTCCTGGAAACCCTTACCGTGACCCAACTGGTGCTGCCGATCATACTGGTGCTTGGCGTGCAGTTCATTCTGCGCGGCCCCCTGCGCAGGCGTTATGTTGAAAGCGCCCCTTATCAAAATCAGACCCTGGGTGTTTTCAGGGTTGAATACGGACTGTTTCTCGCCTCCGGCACGTTCCTGATGGTGTTCAACACCGCCCTGCACGGGTTTCCCTTGACCAGCGGCCTGAAGATTATCGTCGGGCTGGCGACACTTGGTTTTTTTGCCGCTATCGATCTGGCCCTGGAATGGCAACGCAGGCTTGTAGATTATTTCTGCCGCACCGGCCATCACATGCAGGTCGATGAAAACTTCTTCCCGTTGACGGGAAAACTGGGACTGTTTGCATCAATCAGCGTTGTTTTCATTATGGGCGTCGTCGTTCTGGTCATTAACAAGGATCTGATCTGGCTGTCGGAAGTCGGTCGCACCATGAGTTACGAAAAAGCCAATATGCTGATCCTCGCCGAGGTTGCTTTTGTTATTGGCATCATTCTGGCCCATGTGCTGAATGTCATTTACTCCTATGTCAGAAACCTGCGCGGGTTTCTGGATAGTGAAAACGGTGTTTTGAAACAGGCGACCGGGGGCGAGCTGAACGGCTTTGTTCCTGTTGGCACCAACGACGAATTCGGCATTATGGCGATCCACACCAACGAGATGATCAAGGGTTTGCGTGAAACGACAGAGGAAATTCGCCGCACCCGTGATGTGTCGATCCTGACACTGGCGTCACTGGCGGAAACCCGCGACAACGAAACCGGCGCACATATCTTGCGCACCCAGCGCTATGTCAAGGCGCTGGCGCTGCATCTGCAGGGCCATCCAGATTTCTCAGACGAGCTGACGGATGAAAATATCGACTTGCTGTATAAATCTGCACCCCTGCATGATATTGGCAAGGTTGGCATTCCCGATCATATCCTGCTTAAGCCCGGCAAGCTGACGGCTGAAGAATTCGAGATCATGAAAACCCATCCGACCCTGGGATACCAGGCGCTCAAGGTTGCTGAAAAGGAGATGGGATCAAACTCTTTCCTGCATTTTGCCCGCGAGATTTCCCTGAGCCATCATGAAAAATGGGACGGCAGCGGCTACCCTTCCGGTTTGAAGGGTGATGCGATCCCGGTATCGGGCCGTTTGATGGCTGTCGCCGATGTCTATGATGCCTTGATTTCCAAGCGCGTCTATAAAAAAGCCTTCACCCACGACGACGCCCGCAATGTGCTGCTTGAAGGCAAGGGCGCGCATTTCGACCCGGATGTGATTGAGGCCTTCCTCGCCGTCGAGGATGAGTTCCTGGGTATTGCCGCTGAATTTTCCGACAAGGCCTATTCGGGGACCGAAAATGCCGCTCTGGAAGAAAAACTCGCCATCGCCTGAGGCTCAAATTTCAGCCGATTTTTCCCGACCTTGAAAGACGAACACCTTGGCAGAACCCTTAAAGAATCTTTTTAATGAGAAAATAATTGCCCTGATGGCCTGTCACCTGAAACGGGTTTGGGCCGGTTTCAATGAGGACGCCTTTGTCAAGGCGGCCACACACGATCTGCAAACCCTGGAGTTGAAACAGCGCAGCGATCAGATCAAGCGTGCCCTGGGGCAATGCTTGCCGACTTCATTTGCCGATGCCGCAAAAATTTTGGTGAACAGTCTGCATCCCGATGATGATATCGACTTGTCCGGAACCTTCATGGACGAAAAGGGAATTCGCGGCTGGGCGATTATGCCCATGTGCCAGTACGTGGGCGAGCACGGCCTTGATGACTTCGACCTGGGAATGAACGTGCAAAAAGAACTGACAAAAAGATTCAGTTCGGAATTTGGAATTCGCTTTTTTTTATTGAAAGACAAGGATCGCGCTTTAGAGACCCTGACTGAATGGGCAGGCGATTCAAATTACCATGTCAGGCGGCTTGTATCCGAAGGGACACGCCCGCGCCTGCCCTGGGCCATGCGGCTTCCGGTTTTTATTGAAAACCCTGACCCCCTGTTCCCCATCCTGGAGTTGCTGAAGGATGACGAGCAGGAATATGTCAGGCGGTCCGTCGCCAATAATCTGAATGACATATCCAAAGACCACCCCGATAAAGTTGCCGCAATTGCCGCAAGGTGGATTGTCGGGGCTTCCCCCATGCGAAACAAGCTGGTGCGCCATGCGTGCAGGACTTTGGTAAAACAAGGCCACCCGGTTGCCCTGGCTGCGCTGGGTTATAAAAAGCCGGAAATAACATTGAAAAAACTGGATGTGCGGACACCCGTCCTTCAATTCGGCGACCCGTTGCGCTTCAGCATGAAACTGAAGTCCGAGGCTTCGTTCGATCAGAAACTGGCCGTTGATTATAAAATTCACCATCGCAAAGCCAATGGAAAAACCACGCCCAAAGTGTTCAAATGGAAAACCATGATCCTTGAGGCTGGCGAAGTTCACAAGGCGGAACGAAAACATCCCATCAGGGCGATCACGACGCGAAAATATTATGGTGGGGCGCACCAGCTTGAAATAATGATCAACGGCGAGAGCCAGGGCTTTGCCGACTTTGACTTGAAAATGCCCTAGGAGACAGCCGGAATTGTCTGCTCCTACGCCCTGGAGGATAGGGTCAACGACGTCACAAATTCCAGCAAACTCAAATCAGTCCCCGGCGCCCCGATAAGTGAAAGGCCGATGGGACCGCCCGCCGCGCTGCCGATGGGCATGGTTACCTGGGGTGCGCCGGCAATTCCGGCGTATGCGGTAAAATCAAGAACCGTCGCCCGGAAGGCGTCGAATTCAGCCTCGGGCGCATTGCGCCCAATGGGCGCGCCGGGAGCCGTCGGCAGGCAAAGCACCCCATCATTCCCGATCAGATCAAGTACATGTCCGCGCAGGCGGGCACGGGTTTCGCGCCAGCCTTGAAATTCTTCGTCGGTGATGGCCTTGGCAAAGTCAAACCGGGCCTGGGTCAGCGGCCCAAAGGCTGGCCTGCATGTTTCGACCCAATCGCCATGCGCCTGCCATGCCTCATAACCCTGAACATAGCGATAGGTGTCGCGATATTCTGCGAAGCCGCCCGGTGCAATGGTCGCCCCGGAAACACTGTCAAAGTGGGATGTAATACGACCCACGGCTTCCTGTAGGTTTGTGATGCAAGCCGGGTCGGCGGCGGCAAACAGATCATCAAGGCGAACCAGGCGCGTGGGCGTGGGTGCCGGGTCTGGGTTCTCAAGTAGCACCTTGCCCACACTCTCCAGCAAGGTTGCATCGGGGGTGAACCAGCCGACGGTATCGAAGCTGGGACCCAAGGGGACAAGACCGTCGACGGCAATACGATCATGGGTCGGGCGGAAACCGTACAGGCCGCAGAAGCTTGCCGGAATGCGAACAGAGCCGCCCGTATCTGTGCCAATAGCGAAATTAACCAGACCCTGCGCGACAACTGAAGCCGAGCCGCTGGACGAGCCGCCGGGAATGCGATCAGGGGCGGCAGGATTGGGGGGTGTTCCATAGAAATGATTTGCCCCGATCAGGCTGTAGGCCATCTCGTCGCTCAGGGTCTTACCCACAAGGTGCGCCCCGGCGCTCATCAATCGGGCAACGGCCCAGGCATCCTGTTTGGCGGGCTCGTGGGTTTCAAGCCACGCCGGATTGCCAGCGCCCGTGTTGAAACCTCGCACATCGAATAAATCCTTGACGGCCAGTGTTCGACCGGCAAGGGGGCCGTCGCTGTGGTCCTGTCGGTCAATCGGGCCTGCATGGGCCATGAAGGAAATCGCGTCGCGCCCGTAAGGGTGCATCAGTGCGATCCGGGTTTGTTCAGGCCCGCGCTCAGGTCGATCGGTTTTCCATGAGGAGTATTCAGATAGGCCCGCCGCCAGGCTTCGGCCCGCTCGGATACGGCGGCCTCGTCAATGCCGCCTTTGCTGGCGATCAGTTTTTCCAACGCCCGCGCCCAGTGTTCGTAATAGGTATCGCCCAGGTCGGGATCACCGGCGGCCTGGGCGACCTTGATTTCAACTGAAAAAGCCTCGGTCCATTCGGGCCAGCTGAACAGGCCTCGCCGGGACAGCTCTACGCTGAGTGCAAAGGCCTGGGCTTCCCAGGGTTCCTGAAAAACAGGCCCGTCGTCATCGTGGGGTTGAAGGGGCAGGGGGGTGATCATGTGTCCTCCAGATACGGTTGCCACAGGTCGATGGATACGCTGTCGCGGCTGTTGGCGCTTTCTCCCCATAATTCACGGGCCGTGAAACGTACTGAGTAAAGCGGCTCCCCGCGCCGTTCACCGCCTGTTTCGGGCGCAAGGGCGTTGGTGTCGGCAAAGACATGGACGCCGTGATAAATCTCGATAGAGCCGATGTGACCATGGGCGTATCCAGGTACGCGGGTGTGTCCCGTGGATTGCTCGTCCTTGACGCGAACCATGTCGCCAACTTGATAGCGGGGTTTTATTGGGACATCCATCAGGGTCGGCCCGCCCGTGCCGAGAATTTCCCGCGCCCGCTTTTCATCGACGGCGACAGATTTCGATGATGAAGATGCCCGCCCGCTTTCAAGTTCGCCCTTTGTAATCAGGCCGCTATCCAGAAGCAGGGTCTCGAGTCCCTGTGTCCAAGTCTCATAATAACTGTTGGCGAGATACTGTTCCGGTTCCTGGCGCTCGCGGGCATGGCGCGAGCGGTCCAGCGTCCATTTTCCCAACATGCCGCTGGCCAGTGTAATGGCGAAGGCGCGACTCTCCCATGGGTCATGAAATATCGGTTCTTCGCGTTCCGGCTCCGCCTTGATGGGGCCGTAGCCCGGAACCCCGCCCATGTCATGGGCGCCCTTCATCGGGTGTTCCCGGGGGGCAGGACCTTTTCGACGCCGATCATGGAATTGCGGCTGATCAGTGGCTCCAGTTTTCTGGCGCTAAACCCTTCCGTTCCTTCTGGTTGCATAGGCAAAACCAGATAGCGCATTTCCGAGGTTGAATCCCAGACCCGGACTTCCACGTTCGCATCAAGGGTGGTGCCAAATTCCTCGAGCACACCGCGCGGGTCGCTTACGGCACGCGACCGGTAAGGGGCGGATTTGTACCAGACAGGCGGCAGGCCCAGCACCGGCCATGGATAACAGGAGCAAAGCGTACAGACGACCAGATTATGGACATCGGGCGTGTTTTCAACCACCACCATGTGTTCACCTTGACGGCCAACGAAGCCCATTTCGGCGATGGCGGCGCTGCCGTCTTCCAGCAAGCGTAATCTGAAATCCGCGTCGGTCCAGGCGCGGGCGACGACTTTGGCCCCGCAATGGGGGCCTACCCTGGTCTCGTAGGTATCGATAATGGCGTCCAGGGCCGCCGGATCTACAAGTCCTTTTTCCGTGAGCAGGCTTTCAAGCGCCTTCACCCGCAGGGCGATATCGCTGGGGGGGTCGGTAAAGTCGTCGTGACCGTCATGGGGCATTTTTGCTCCTCCTGATGGAATAACCTATCATGAAGGATATGGATTTTGGAAGGCTTCCAGGGTTTGACGTCTGGATTTATTTATTTAGTTCCCGCATCGCCCCGTCCAGACCGTCGATGGTCAGGCCGAACATGCGATCTGACATGATCTGCCGGATCATGTCGATTGACTGGGTGTGGGGCCACCAGTGCTGTGGCACCGGGTTGATCCAGACGGCGTGCTCGTACTGGGCCAGCAGGCGCTGCATCCAGGTGACGCCGGCTTCCTCGTTCCAGTGTTCCACCGCCCCGCCGGGATAGACGATTTCGTAAGGGCTCATGGACGCATCGCCGACGAAGATCAGCTTGTAGTCCCTGGGATAGGTATTAATGACATCGTAGGTCGGCATCACCACATCCCTGCGACGACGATTGTCCTTCCAAACGCCTTCATACAGGCAGTTATGAAAGTAAAAAAATTCCAGATGCTTGAATTCCGACTTAACGGCTGAGAACAATTCCTCGCAAACCCTGACGTGGTCATCCATGGAGCCGCCGATGTCGAAGAAGATCAGCACCTTGATCGTATTGTGGCGTTCAGGCACCATTTTTACATCCAGCCAACCCTGCTTGGCCGTGGCCTTGATGGTGTCAGCCAGATCAAGTTCGGTTTCGGCCCCTTCGCGGGCGAACTTGCGCAGGCGGCGCAATGCGATCTTGATATTGCGGGTGCCAAGTTCCACCGTATCGTCCAGATTCCTGAATTCGCGTTTGTCCCATACCTTGACCGCACGGCGATGGCGCGACTTGTCCTGGCCGATACGAATGCCTTCCGGGTTGTAACCGTAAGCGCCGAAGGGGGACGTGCCCGCCGTGCCGATCCACTTGCTGCCGCCCTGATGACGCTTTTCCTGTTCGGCCAGACGTTCGGCCAGGGTTTTCATCAACTCTTCGAAACCGCCCAGGGATTTGATCTTTTCCATCTCTTCCCTGGATAGATGTTTCTCGGCCAGTTTGCGCAGCCATTCCTCGGGGATATCCGCGCCGAAGGCCTCTGTCAGTTTTTCGACCCCCTTGAAGACGCTGCCAAAGACCCGGTCGAACTTGTCCAGATTTCGCTCATCCTTGACCATGCAGGCGCGCGACAGGTAATAGAAATCCTCCATGGAATAGCCCGCCAGATTCTTCTCCACCGCCTCAAGCAGGGTCAGATATTCCCTGAGCGAGACCGGCACACTGGCCGAGCGCAATTCCGTGAAAAAATTGATAAACACCTGCCTTAGCCTTTTTGACTGCGGTTCAGGAAGGCAAGGCGTTCAAACAGATGAACATCCTGCTCGTTTTTCAACAGCGCGCCGTACATCGGCGGGATCAGGTCTTTTTTGTTTTCGCTGCGCAGGGCTTCCGGCGGAATGTCTTCGGCCAGCAACAGCTTGATCCAGTCCAGCAGTTCCGACGTTGACGGTTTTTTCTTCAGGCCCTGAACGTCGCGAACCTGATAAAAGGCGGAAAGCGCCTCGCGCAAAAGGTTCTTCTTCAGGCCGGGGAAATGGACCTCGACAATATCGGCCATGGTGTCGGCGTCAGGGAACGAAATGTAGTGGAAGAAACAGCGACGCAGGAAAGCATCGGGCAGTTCCTTTTCGTTGTTGGAGGTGATGATGACGATGGGGCGATTGTCGGCCCTGATGGTTTCGCCGGTTTCATAAACATGAAATTCCATGCGATCCAGCTCTAACAAAAGATCATTGGGGAATTCGATATCCGCTTTGTCGATTTCATCAATCAACAATACAGGGCGTTGATCGCTCTCGAAGGCTTCCCACATTTTTCCCTTGTTGATGTAGTTGGAAATATTGTGGACCCGCTCGTCGCCCAACTGGGAATCGCGTAGCCGCGATACGGCGTCGTATTCATAAAGTCCCTGCTGGGCCTTGGTGGTGGATTTAACGTGCCAAGCCATCAAGGGCGCATTCAGGGCCTTGGCGATTTCGATCGCCAGCACGGTTTTCCCGGTTCCCGGCTCGCCCTTGACTAGCAGGGGGCGCTCCAAGGTGATGGCGGCGTTGACGGCGACCATCAGGTCTTCCGTAGCGACGTAGTCTTCTGTTCCTGCGAACTTCATTAAATAGGTCTCTCGTCCTTAAAAAGTGAATCAGATGGAAAATCCACCCATCTTGGTTTCCAGATATTCCATGATGCCCTCGCGGGCACCCTCGCGGCCAAGGCCGCTGTCCTTCATGCCGCCAAAGGGCGCTGCGGCGGAGGTGGGGTTGATGTCATTGATGCCGATGATGCCAAAATCCAGCCCTTCAAACATACGCATGGCGCGGCCAATGTCACGGGTATAGACATAAGCCGCCAGACCGTAAGTGGTGTCGTTTGCCATTTCCAGGGCCTTCGCGTCATCATCGAAGGTCATTACGGCGGCGACCGGCCCGAAAGTTTCCTCGCGGTAGATCAGCATGTCTTCGGTGATGCCGCTTAAGACCGTCGGGGCGTAGAAGAACCCCTTGTCCAGGCCGCCTTCGATCAGACGCTTGCCGCCACTGTGCAGGGTTGCGCCCCTGGCGATAGCGTCATCGACCTGGGCTGCGACCTTGTTCACGGCGGCCTCATTAACCAGCGGGCCAATGGCGACGCCGTCTTCGAGTCCGCTTCCGGCGCGCAGTTTTGAGACCCGCTGCTGAAGCACGTCAATGAACTGGTCGGCAATGGAGATGTGAACAAACATGCGGTTCGGGCTTATGCAGGCTTGCCCGGTGTTCAGAAACTTGATCAGTTGTGCGCCCTTGGCTGCGTGCACCGGGTCCGCATCCTCAAAGACAAGAAATGGCGCGTGCCCGCCAAGCTCACACGAAACCCGCTTCATGTTGCCTGCCGCCTGTCCGGCCAGCATCTTGCCAACGGCGGTCGAGCCGGTAAAGGTCAGTTTGCGAACCTTGGGGTTATTCACGAATTCCTCGCCAATGGGGGCCGGGTTCTGGCCGGTGACCAGATTGATAACGCCTTCGGGCACACCGGCATCGATCAGGCATTCGAAAACCTTGATGGCGCAAAGGGGCGTTGCCTCGGCGGGCTTCAAAACCACCGTACATCCGGCGGCCAGCGCCGGGCCGACTTTGCGGGTTATCATGGATACTGGATAATTCCACGGCGTGATCGCGGCGACAACGCCAATGGGTTGATGGGCGACGATAAAGCGCTGGTCGGCGCGCGCCGATGGAATGGTTTCACCGTACACCCGTTTGGCTTCTTCGGCGAACCACAGCAGGAAATCTGCGCCGTATTGCACTTCCATTCGCGCGGCGCGAAGTGGCTTTCCCTGTTCCATCGTCATGGTCTGGGCCAGGTCTTCCTTGCGCTCGATCATCAATTGATAGGCGCGATACAGAATGGCAGAGCGCTCATAAGCCGTGATCTTCGACCATGTGCGAAAAGCTGCAGCGGCGGCGTCGATAGCGGCCCGCGCGCTTTGCTGCCCTCCATCGTAAACCTGGCCGATGACAGATCCGTCAGCAGGGTTAAAAACGTCAAAGCTGGCATCGGCCGTGGCCGCCGTCCATGTACCGTTGATGTACATAAAATCTCATCCCGTTATCTGGAAAATCACAATTGCCGCGCTTTTATCATCTTGCGCCGGGGCTGTCATTACCGGAGGGTTGGCAAAGGGCTATATGAGAATTCCAACCACGGCCCCGGTCATCAGGGTGGCAAGGGTTCCTGACACAATCGACTTAAGCCCCAGCGAGACAATTTCGCTGCGTCTTTCCGGGGCCATGGCGCTCATACCGCCGATCATGATCCCCAAACTGCCGAAATTGGCGAAACCGCACAGCGCGTACGTCATGATCAGGCGCGATCTGTGGCTCAGGGTGCCTTCGGGCAACCCGGCCAGTTGCAGATAAGCGATGAATTCATTCAGGATGGTTTTCGTTCCCATCAAAGCGCCTGCGGCGGGTGCTTCGCTCCACGGGATGCCAATCAGCCAGACAACCGGAGCCATTCCCCAGCCAAGGGCGCGCTGTACGGACAGGGGCTCACCATCGATAGGGGGAACAAGTCCCAATATGGCATTCACAAGGGCGACGAGAGCGACCAGGACGATCAACATGGCGGTGACGTTCAAAAGCAGGGTGACGCCGTCCATGGTGCCGCGGGTGACGGCTTCCATGGACGAGCGAATGTCCGATGGCGGCAAAATCATGGCCCCACCGGTTCTTTCATCACCGCCCGGTTCCATCAGGCGGGCGATCATAATCGCCGCCGGGGCGCTGATGACGCTGGCTGAAAGAATGTGACCGATGGAATCAGGGATAATGGCGGAAATAAAGGTAGCGTATAAAACCATCACGGTCCCGGCGACGGTCGCCATGCCGCAGGTCATCACCATGAACAACTCGGACCGGCTCAGCTGGCGCAAGTAGGGGCGAATTAGCAACGGCGCTTCAATCATGCCGACGAAAACATTGGCCGCCGCCGCCACTCCAACCGCGCCGCCTATGCTCATGGTCCTTTGCAGGCACCAGG
Source organism: Rhodospirillales bacterium (assembly GCA_016776705.1). Taxonomy (GTDB): domain Bacteria; phylum Pseudomonadota; class Alphaproteobacteria; order Rhodospirillales; family JABHCV01; genus JACNJU01. The sequence continues at coordinate 10,303 of JADHSW010000023.1, read as the reverse complement.
AAAAACCGCGCACGATGACGGGCAGTATGCGCCAGTGGAACAAAAGCGCCGACAGTGCGCTCATCACCAGAATTAAAGGCAGGGCCTGAAAGGCCAGAATGAAGCTGGAGCCGGGGTATCTCTCAGCAAAGGGCAAGTCGCCACCGCCCAGATAGCCGAAGACAAAGGAAGTACCGATCCTGGTCGCGCTCAAAACGGCCTGTACGCCGTCACCAAGCAGCATGAAGAAATCCTTTACCATGGGCATCTTCATCAATACCAGGGCGATCAGGATTTGCAGTCCCAGGCCGATAGCTGCCGTCTTTAACGGCTGTTTCGAGCGCCCGCCGCCAATGACCCAGGCGATGATGGTCAGTGAAACCAACCCCAATAAACTTTGCCATACAAGCATGAATTTCCCCCTCGATTTTGTGGCATATCCTAATCCATTCATGGTTCAGGTGAAAGGGCCAGGCCCCAACAGGAATGCTTGAAGGGAATATCTTTGCCCCCATATCTGGACTAACACTTAAGGTTCTGAAATATTGTCCCCGAATTTCAAACAACCGGTTGAGTATTGATGACTGTCCATTCGATTATTGTTGCACCCGATCCGCGCCTGAAAGTTAAGAGCAAATCCATTGAACGTGTCGATGATGACGTGCGTACCCTTATGGACGACATGCTGGACACCATGCATTCGGCCAAAGGCATTGGACTGGCGGCACCGCAAATCGGTATTCACAAGCGTATTATTGTCGTCGATACGTCGCGCGAAGACGAAAAACCAACTCCCCTGCGTATGGCCAATCCGGAAATCATTGAGGTTTCCGATGATGACATTTCCCACGATGAAGGCTGCCTGTCCCTGCCGGAGCAGTATTCCGAAGTCACCAGACCGACCAGTGTGCGGGTGCGCTATCTAGACCATGAAAACGAAATTCGTGAACTCGACGCACATGGCATCCTGGCGGTTTGCATCCAGCACGAGATCGACCATCTGGACGGAATTCTGTTCGTCGATCATATATCGGCCCTGAAGCGCAACATGATCCTGCGCAAGCTGGCGAAAATCAAAAAACAGGAAGCCACGGCCTGATGGCCTCACTCAAACTGATATTCATGGGCAGCCCGGTATTTTCCGTCGCTGCCCTGCAGGCGCTCCTGGACGCCGGGCATCAGGTTATTCGGGTCTACGCCCAGCCCCCCCGTCCCGCTGGCCGTGGTCAGAAAGAAAGACCATGCCCGGTGCACGCTTTCGCACTGGAAAAGGGGCTTGAGGTCAGGACGCCGAAAACTTTCAGGAATGCCGATGAACAACAGGCCTTTGGGGATATGAATGCGGATGCCTGCGTAGTTGCCGCCTATGGACTGATTTTGCCAAAGCAGGTTCTGGATTCCCCCCGGTTGGGATGCCTGAACATTCACGCATCCCTGCTGCCGCGCTGGCGTGGTGCGGCTCCCATCCAGCGCGCCATTATTTCCGGCGACGACAAAAGCGGCGTCACCATCATGCAGATGGACGAAGGCCTGGATACAGGTGACATGCTGCTCAAGGAAGAAACCCCCATTTCAGCCCAAACCACGGCCTCGGATTTACATGACCGGCTTTCGTCCATTGGCGCAAGGCTGATCGTCAGGGCGCTGAAAGAACTGGACGGGGGGACATTGACTGGCGTGCCTCAGTCGGATGATGGCGTTACCTACGCGGCGAAACTTGATCGCAACGAGGGACAGCTGGACTGGACTCTTTCAGCCCATGAACTGGAACGCAGGGTGCGGGGCCTGAACCCGTGGCCGGGGGTCTGGTTTGAACACGCAGGCCAGCGAATAAAAGTGTTGGAAGCGACACACAGTGACCTTACGGGGCAAGCGGGAAGCGTGCTTGATGATCAATTGAGCGTCGCCTGTGCAAAGGGCGCTTTGAAACTTACTCGCGTACAAAAACAGGGAAAGGGGCCGATGGCTGTGGAAGATTTCCTGCGCGGCTTCGAGCTGCCTGCGGGAACCAGGCTGGGTTAACTTACCTCGAAAACCTCAACGTCTTCATCATCGTCTTCAAGGCCCGCCAGCATTGGTGCGGAATCCTCGATCTTCTGGATATTTTCGATACCCTGTTTCATCTCGGACATGATGAATTCGGCGCGCTTGACGGGGCCGCCGACATCCTTGCTGGGAAACAGGACTTTCCAGGCATCGATTTTGACACTCAGGGCGCACAGCACGCCACCGATGGTGGTGTGATAACTCTCGATAAGGTGTTTCACTCGCTCGAAACGCTTGGCGGAAATATCATTCCACAGCTCTTTTGTGCCTTGCTCGAAGTTCTCGAAACGCCCGGTGATTTCGGCCATCAACTCGTTGATGGTCGCCTGCAGCATCTTGCAGGTTTTCATCAGGTTCTGATCCTGCTTCAACTGCCAGTTGGAACGAATTTCATCCATTGAATTAAGGAATTCACCAATAACCGGTTCGATCTCGTCCAGGGCTTGCCGGTAGTACGAAAGCGACAGGAAGATATCGCCATAATCTTCCAGGAAGGTCGGAATATCGCCCAGTCCAATGCCCAGTTTCTTGGCCATGACATCAAGCTGTTCCTTGGCTTTTTTGATATCGGGGTCACGGAACAGGGCGATGATGTCATCAAAACTTTCGATGTTCACATCCGTAGAGCCGTAAATTTCCTTGATCAGGGCATGGGTGAAACCGGTCATGTATTCGGTCAGCTCGCGGGTTTTCTGTGGCGACAGCTTCAGGGAATTATGATTTTCCACATCAATGCCCTGTTGGCGCAGCAGAATACGAAGGCTGTAAACATCAAAACTGGGCATTCGCGCCAGCTTTCGCAGCAGGATCATATCCGGGTGTGAGCCGACGTCATCCCAGCCGAATTCATTCCCGATATCACGGATATTCATCTGGCCGCTGCCAGTGCCTTCTTCGACAAAAAGCTCAATGACGCTTTCCAGGCGGACATTCTTGATCATACGGGCGCGTTTTAAGGCGGCTGTTTGGAAAGGCAGCATGGCCAAGGGCAGGATATGCAGTGCATCCCGATCGCCATCCTGGATATCATCGATGGTTTTCATGTCTCTACTGATCGCCCCAATAGAATTTCCGACAGGATGATCCCGCCTCCGTTCACTATATTTGTATAACAAACTGCTCCCTTATGGGAGGAATAATCATTTATAACCGGACCAATCTTAACAACATCTGATCACGATACGGATTATGGCTCGTTACAAACTGATTATCGAATACGATGGTTCCGGCTTTGTTGGATGGCAGCGCCAGGAGAATGGCTTTGCTGTACAGCAGGCTTTGGAGGAAGCCATTGAAGCTTTCAGCGGTGAAACGCCCCGTGTGTTTGGCGCCGGGCGAACGGATTCAGGCGTTCACGCCCTGGCTCAGGTCGGTCATTTTGATCTGCTCAGGGAAACAACGACCGATACCGTGCGCGACGCAATGAACTATCATTTAAGGGATGTCCCGGCCGCTATTCTTCAGGCAAGAATTGTTGATGAGGAATTTCATTCCCGGTTCTCGGCGACCGGACGGTCCTATACCTACCGGATTACCAACCGGCGTGCGCCCTTGACCATTGAAAAAGGGCGAAGCTGGTGGGTGCCGGTTAAACTGGACGCCGAAGCCATGCATGAAGCAGCGCAGGTTCTTGTCGGTAAACATGATTTTTCCAGTTTTCGCGCCACCGTCTGCCAGTCCGACTCACCGGTCAAAACCCTGAACAAACTGGAGGTGGAACGAGACGGCGAGCACATTCTTATTCATGCCCAGGCACGCTCGTTCCTGCATCACCAGGTGCGGAATTTTGCCGGCTCCCTCAAGAAAGTTGGCGAGGGTAAATGGACGGCGGAAGATCTGAAAGCCTGCCTTGAAGCCCGAGACCGCCGGGCCGCCGGGCAGACGGCACCGCCCGACGGGCTTTATTTGACGGGCGTCAGCTATTAAAAGGGTTATTCACACCTTTTCATCGGACAGGAGTCCTGAATGTCGGAAATCAAACTGAGCCTGCAATCACCGGAAACTAATTCCGGGCAATCAGGCCCGCAAAACAACACACCGCCCGATGACCCGGCCCCCGTAGCCGGTTATCTGGCCGTCGGTCTGGCGCTGCTTGGCATATTTACGACGGGCTACATTTTTGTTCCGCTGTCGTTCCTGGCCAGTATCATCGCCTTGTTTTCAGGTCAGGTGCTGTGGGGAATTTTCGGAATTCTGTTGAGCTTCGCGGGGCTGCTGACCTCGCCTGTATTATTGACGTTTCTCGGCATTGCCTGGCTGGCGTCAATCGTTGGATTGTAATTTAAAGTAATTTTTCAGCGTAGCCATTGATAAGAAGGCTGAGCGCCAAATCGATTCCAACAATGCCAGCGGCGTATCCTGCGGGCATTTCCAGCGCCGTTTTGGTGATGAACCATGTGTAAACCATGATCACCAGCAACACGATAAAGCCTAAAAATCCACCGCTGTCAGGTGGCAAGAACCCGTTGACCGACAGCATCGCCAGGGGCAGATAGAGCATGTTCTGCAAAATCGCCGCCCAGTTATAAGCGATGATGTAGCGCACGAACTTTTCCCGCCGCCCTGTCGCCGTCGTTATTACATCCATGATCACAGGAAAGGCTGTCCATGCAATGACGTAGGCTATGATTTCGATTGTGATGAAACGCAAGGGCGGTGTTGATACTTCGCCCATGGCGTAGCGCATCGCGAGCAGAATTGCATAAAACGGTGCGATATAGACGGCGACGCGAAATGATCGCCAGAAGGCGCCATGCGTGTTCCTGAAATACTCCATGCCACGGGGGTCCATGCGGGCGAGCAGATATGCCCCGAAAATTGCTCTTGTCGATTCTTCTGGTGCGGCGGCCATCAGCTGGAAAAATAAGCCTCAAGCACGGCGTCGTATACGTCGGCAAGGGCGTGCACATCGTCGATGCAGGCATGTTCATCGACCTTGTGGGCGGAGGCGTTAATCAGTCCGAATTCCGCTACCGGACAGAAATTCTTGATGAACCGGGCATCGGATGTACCACCACTGGTGCTCAGTTCCGGCGTTCGCCCGGTGACATCCCTGGCCGCCTGCTGGATGATCTGGCTTAAGCGGCCCGGCGGGGTCAGGAAGGATTCACCGGAAATGCTGAATTCCAGTCCATATCGGGTGTCCTTCTGGTCCGCGATTGCCTTGACGACGTCGCCCAGCTGTTTTTCAAGACTTGCCCCTGAATGATGGTCATTAAAGCGGATGTTAAAGCCCGCTTCCACTTTGGCCGGGATCACATTGGTCGCCGTGTTGCCCACATCCACCGTGGTGATCTCAAGATTCGACGGGGGAAAATGATCAGAGCCGCTGTCAAGGGATTGGCAGTCCAGGGCGCCCAGCATTTTAATCATCACGGGAACCGGGTTATCCGCCAGATGGGGATAGGCCGAATGGCCCTGGGTGCCAAAAACCGTTAAATGGCCGTTCATGGAACCACGGCGGCCGATCTTGATGGTGTCGCCAAGGGCGTCGACATTTGTTGGTTCGCCAACCAGACAGGCATGGATGATTTCATCGTTGTCCTGCATCCAGTCCAGGACCTTGACGGTGCCGTTAACCGCCGGGCCTTCTTCGTCGCCGGTGATCAGGAAACTGATCGACCCTGCGAAGTCGTCCCCATGGCGCTCAAGAAAGCGCGACGCGGCGGCGGCAAAACAGGCTATGGCGCATTTCATGTCGACAGCCCCGCGCGAGTACAGCAACCCTTCACGGACCTGCCCGCCAAAAGGATCAATGCTCCAGTCGTCGCGATCCCCGATGGGGACGACGTCCGTGTGGCCTGCGAAGCAGAAATTAGGTTCCCCGGTGCCGATGCGGGCATACAGGTTATCCACATCCGGGGTGCCCGCCTCGCTGAAAGGCAGCCGGTGGCAGGTGAAGCCCAAATCGCTTAAAGCCCGTTCAAGCACATCAAGCGCGCCGTCGTCCACTGGTGTGACGGACGCACAACGCAATAGGGCCTGACTTAACTCGAGCGGATTGATCTCGCCCACGGGCTTTTTCCTTTAGTCTCTGAGAAGTTCGTTGATGGACGTCTTGGCGCGGGTGCGCTCGTCCACGCGTTTAACGATTACGGCGCAGTAAAGGCTGGGGGCGGGGGAGCCGTCCGGCATGGTCTTGTCAGAGGGCATGGAGCCAGAGACGACGACCGAATAGGCCGGAACGCGACCATAGTGGACTTCACCCGTGGCCCGGTCCACAACCTTGGTCGAGGCGCTGATAAAGACGCCCATGCCCAGAACCGATCCTTCTTCGACGATGACGCCTTCGGCGACTTCGGCGCGCGCGCCGATGAAGCAATTGTCTTCAATGATTGTCGGTCCGGCCTGAAGGGGTTCCAGCACGCCGCCGATACCGGCACCACCTGACAGGTGAACGTCTTTCCCGATCTGGGCGCAGGAGCCGACCGTCGACCAGCCATCGACCATGGTGCCGCTATCCACATAGGCGCCGATGTTGACAAACGAAGGCATCAGTACAACCCCGGGGGAAACGTAGGAGCCGCGGCGCACGATACAATTGGGAACGGCGCGTATGCCCGATTTGCGGAAATCGACTTCATCCCATGTCTGAAATTTGGAAGGAACCTTGTCGAACCAGTTGGCCCCGCCGGGACCGCCGGCGATCATGCCCATGTCGTTCAGGCGGAAGGACAATAGAACGGCTTTTTTGAGCCACTGATTGACGGTCCATTTGCCGACATCCTGGCGTTCAGCGACGCGTGCCTTGCCGGAATCCAGAAGGTTGAGGGCTTCTTCGACGGCTTCGCGGACTTCGCCGGTGGTTTGCAGGTTAATGGTGTCGCGGGCTTCCCATGCGGCGTCGATGGTTGTTTGCAGATCGCTATTGCTCATAATTCCAGCTCTGTAAATGACAGGTTGACCAAAAAAGGTGAAAAAGGCCCCAGAACATGCTTTGCGGGGGGCTAGTTGTCAATACACCGGCGGGTAGGTTTCAGGAAGTAGATGAAACGTCGCTTAACCAGGAAGACAGATCATCCGTGACATGATGAACGTGGTCCCCGTCTGCGCCATCCTGGCCCCAGTCGTTGTCTGTATGCACCCACACGGTGGTCATGCCAATGTCGGCGGCGGGTTTAAGATTGCGCGCCATGTCCTCCACCATCACCGTGCTTTTCGGATCAAGCTCGAATCGCTCCACCAGTTGCCGGTAGACCGCCGGTTCCGGTTTGGGGATATAATCGCAGGCGACAATGTCGAAAATGGCCTCAAAGTGACGTGAAACACCCAAACGTTCCATGACTCGCTCGGCATGCCCGACATCGGCATTGGTGAAGATAATTTTTCGTCCCTCCAAATTCTCCAACGCCTTGTCCAGCACCGGATTGGGTCTGACGACATCAAGGTCAATGTCATGAACATGATCCAGAAACGCCCTGGGGTCGATGTCGTGGCGGTCCATCAGGCCGCGCAGTGTGGTTCCATATTCACGGAAGTAACGCTTTTGCACCTTGAAAGCCTCGTCTGGTTCGAGGTCCAGAAACCTGGCAATGAATGTTTTCATGCGCACATCGATTTGCCCGAACAGGTTCGATGAAGCGCAATACAGGGTATTGTCCAGATCAAATACCCAGGCGGCGTGAGAGGCAAGATTTCTTGGAGATGTCGACATGGCGTTATATGTGGCCTTCCTGTGACGTGAAGGCAAGCGCCTTTGCACTATTTTCGGTTTTCATACCCCTTTTTCGCCAAGAATCGGTAGCCGCAACGGCCTTGTTGCAGGTATGTTAAAATCAGACATAAAAGCCAGCTACAACAAGGTGCCTTCAAGACATGCCATCAGGCGAAATCGACCAGATTAGCATATTATTGAACGGATACCCGGATGCCGCCATGATGGTCCGGGGCGACGGCAGCGTAATTGCCGCCAATGAAAAGGGGCTTGGCCTGAAGGCTTTGTTTGAACATGGGGAAGCGGACCCCATACCCGACATGATCCAGAAAGCCGCTGTTGAAAAAACGGTGGTCGTCGGCCCGGTTCTGTTTAAGGGGATCAAGGGGGAAATCCTGCTAGAAATATCGGTCATGCCCCAGGTGGACCCGTCGGGAATGACCAGTGGCGATTTGCTGGTTCTCTCGCATGACGTGACGATGGAAAGGAATTTGCGTTCAGCCCTGGTTGAGTCCCGTCAGCGTTATAAAGACCTGGTCGAGGTCTCCAGTGATTTTGCCTGGGAGGTTGATGAGAATGAAACCTTCTGCTTTGTCTCGCCGGACGGGGCGCTTGGTTTCCTCCCCGATGACATCATTGGCCGCCATCCAAAAGAATTCATTATTGATGCAGAACAGTATCAACCGCTGCCTTTCCTGAGTGATCGAGCGTTGGATAATGTGGAAGTGTGGATGAAGTCGTCAACGCGGAAGGACGCCTGCGTCGTCGTTTCGTGTTTACCCCTTAGCGATGAGAACGGGAAATGGTGCGGCGCGCGGGGCATTTGCCGGAACGTCACCGAAGAACGTCAACGTGAAGCCGCCCTTCGCAGTGCCCAGGAACGGGAATACCTGTTGGGATATATTGTCAATTCCATCCGCGATGAACTTGATCCCTTGAACATGCTGACCAAGGCGGCGACGGCTACGTCTCAGGCTTTGGGGGCCAGCGGATGTCGAATTTATCGCAAATTCTCTGAAAACGAGTTCAACATTGCCGCCGAATATGGTGACACCGCCAACACGGCTGGCATTGAAGCCTTGCTTGGTCAGATTGGCGAGGAGATTGGCGCTCGTCCCGCAGAAATAGGCCCCTGGCGGGTGCTCGTCACATCGACCCACTATCGTCAGGCCATAAATGGTGGCATCTGCATCTGGAAGCCGATTGATTCCGAAGACTGGGATGATAATTTGCATATCTTGATTGGTGACGTTGCCAACCAGATCGGCATCGCCAACGAGCAAATTGCCAACCATGAGCGCATCATCAACCTGTCTCGCACAGACAGCATGACCGGCCTTTTAAACCGTCGTGCATTTTTTGAAGAAGAACTGCCGCGCAGGTTTAAAAGACTTGAACATAACAGAAAGGGTGCCGCCCTGTTTTATCTGGACCTGGATAATTTCAAAATGGTCAATGATGTTCATGGGCACCAGAAAGGCGACGAGGCTATTCTTTGCCTTCGCGATATGATGATAGAATTTTCCCGCCCTCGAGACGCCATGGTCCGGATGGGGGGCGATGAATTCGCCTTGTGGATGGACGGCATGTCAACGGATGTAATGATCCAGCGTGTTGAAACGATTCTGAAGGCCAGCGAGTGCTTGAGGCAGTTTTCTGGCGATGACGAGCACCCCCTTGGTGTTTCCATCGGTGTCGCCCAGTACGACCCTGATTCTGGCGAAAATCTTGAATCCCTGGTCGCGCGGGCCGATGCGGCGATGTATGAAGTCAAGCGGGCAGGAAAGGGCGGATATCATGTCGCCAGGCCCTGTGAGCCGGGTAATTCGGGAGAAGCCGGATGAGCGCCGATGCTCCCCTGAGTTATAATGAGGCCCGTAATCTGGCCAATGACAATGACACGGCAGTGCGTTGCAAGCTGGCGGCCCGTGAAGACCTGACGCCGGAAATATTGTATTTTCTGGCTGAAGACAAAGCCCCGGAAGTACGTCGCACGGTGGCTGCCAACGCCTCGGCTCCACGGCAAACCCACACTCTTCTAGCCCAGGATAAAGATGCAGAAGTGCGCTTTGGGCTGGCCGAAAAACTGGCCCGTATTGCCCCCGATCTCAGTGATGACGAACGCGACAAGTTGCGCCAGAGCACACACGAAAGCCTGAACCTGCTGGCCAAGGACGAAATTATAAAAGTTCGCCAGATTCTGTCCGAAACCTTGAAGGATGTCGCCAACGCCCCCCCGGATGTTGTCAAAAGACTGGCTCTGGACAGTGAGCTTGTCGTCGCCGGACCTGTTCTGGAATGTTCACCGGTGCTGAATGATGAAGACCTGATCGAAATAATCGCCCACGGCACGGCGAAAGGCGGCCTGAACGCTATTTCATCGCGCCAGGGGGTCGGCGAAGGGGTGTCCGACGCTATTGTCGCCACCAACGACGAAACGGCGATTGCCGACCTTTTGGGCAATGATACCGCCCAAATCCGCGAGCAAACCCTGGACGATCTTATTGAAAAGGCCGACAACATCGAATTATGGCACGCACCCCTGGTCAGCCGTCCCAAGCTGCCCAGTGGAGCGGCGACAAGGTTGGCGCAGTTCGTCGCCGATACGTTGCTGGAAAAGCTGTC
>JADHSW010000022.1 GCA_016776705.1 Rhodospirillales bacterium | reverse complement strand
ATCGGTGCCTTTTCAGGCGGCTTTGGAGGCGAAATCAATTCTGCGGGTAAGGTCTGGGCGATTAATTCCTCAAGACGGATACGATAGGTAAAATTATGACTGCGTTCCCTAAAGTAATCCAGGCGAGTCTTTTCAACCAATGCCAGAGCCTCGGCAACATCCACGGGGCTGGCACGACCAATGCCCAGTTGCTCCTTGGCCCGATCCCAGCTCACATAGGCGGATGCATGAATTTCATTGAAGGCCCTTAACTGCAATTCTGAGGCATGTAACTCGAAGAACAAGGCCAGACCTTCAAGCAGCACGGTATTGCGCGCCGTAATCATGGCCTGTTCAGCCGCTGCGACTTCGGAGACGGCGGCGTCAATTTCTGAGCCGCTTTTGCCAAAATCATAGATCGGCTGAACGACTTCAAGGGCGCCATAAATCTCGGCATCATCTGCTTGCCACTTCTGGGTCGATTGATACCTTTGCCCCGTGGCATCCAGAGAGACCCGTGGATACAGGGCCGAATTCGCCTCGTCCAAACGAGCACGGGCAACATCAATATTGGCTGCTGCTTCGCCAATTGCATAACTGCCATGAGTTTCAATCAGCTTCAGAATTTGAGGGGTCGTTAATTCCGGCGGATTTTCCTGTGCCACAGACGCACGATTCCACAAGGAAAGACAAATCACACCCCAAACAAGGCCTTGCCTAAGTCGTTGCATCGATCAGTTCTGTTCCTGAATGTAGCGGAAGAAGGATTTCTTGGTTTTGTGAACGCCCTCGACAACGTATTTACCGGCCAGCATGAAGCGATCCTCATCCAGGAACCCGGTTGTTCTGAGCGCAGGCGTGCCATCCTTGTCGTAGAAAATATAAACTGGCGTCGCCCGGACCCGAATCTTTTTGGCGAAGTCCCGTTCTGTACCCTGGGTTCCGTCGGGCATGACAATATCCAGGTTGCCGCGAATATTACTTTCCATCATGACAAATTTATCTTCGAAATAAGTCATTACCTTATTCGAAGGATGAACCCGCGCACGCATCTTATCGCAGTATGGACAGCCGGCCTGATGAAAAAACAGGACAAGGAATTTTCCTTCATCGGCAAGGGATTGAATTTCGCCCTGATAATTGTTGTCGATGCTTTCCTGACGATATTCCGCCTGTACGCCACCGCCAACGAGTAATAGCGCAGCAAACAGGGCTGATAAAATAAACCGTTTCAATTCCCACTCCCAAGCCATTGTAACTACATGATAGATACGTTATATAAACAAACTCAAGACTTAAATTTGTTCATCCGCTCAAGTAACCGGCGCCTGGCTGCTGGAAGTTTTTCAGAGCGTAAGTGCCCGAAAACATGACGCTCCAGGAAAAAGCCGGTCAGGTTAAGTCCATCAACAATTTCCTCAGGCGAACCGGCGATCCCGTGGCCCAGAAGAAACGTTGGCAATGCCAGCATGACCTTCTTGTAAGATTCCCCTGCCCCGGCTGACACAGCCCGCCCGGATTTAGGAGAAACATAGATTAAATTCTCAGTTTCACCCGTAGACGCACAACAACTGAAATCCAATCCGAAGCCCAGTTCACCCAATAGCCCCAGTTCCCATTTTACGTAAATACTGGGCCAGTCTTCGCCTTCAAGAGAACCCAGCAGAATGTCCAGCCCTTCAAAAATTGATGGGTGGGGTTCGCGTTCCGGCAAGGCGCTTTCGGTCAATGCCAGGGCGGCGCTTAAACAGGCCAGTGCATCTGGGCTGTCAAGCAGTGTGGCTGCATGGGCTTGCACGACTTCACAGGTGTAAGTTCCAAGGTGTTCGGCCAATCGTCCTCGCCAATGGGCCTCGACCCGGTTACCGGGTTGCAGGTCTCCGCGTTTGCGTTTTCCCGCCCCACCACGCACCAATCCGGCATGAACTCCTTGCACCCTGGTCATCAATGTCAGGATCGCCGACGTTTCGCCGTGCTTGCGCGCCGACAGGACAATTCCTTGATCTGACCATTCCATCTGACGAACGGAACCTCCACATGATATAACTGACGTGCGAATCAATATAGAGTGTACCCGTGCATAAAAAGATAATCGAGAAAGCCTTAGGGCAACTGGACGCGGAACGAGCAACTTATTTTGGGGGCGTCGCCAACAAGCTTGAAGAAGACAAGCGGATCGAGAATACCGCCAACCTTGTCTATTCAGTGTTGAAAGATGTCATGCTCGAGTTGCCGATTTATCTTGAGCAAAAAGAGCTAATCAAGCTGCTAATTGAATTTGTCCATCGGAATCATAACAGGATTAAAATAGCTCTTTTTGATCCGTCCTTCGTGCACGATCCTTCTTCTATCCGCGATGTGACGGGAGAATTTGTTCATCAGGTGGTCAAATTATCCCTGGAAAAGCATGAGAATGGCGAAATTGAAGAACACATGCAGAGTGTTCACAAACTGACATGGCCCTATCGGGATACGGATGTTGCCGATCCGGAAGATGATCCGGATGAATGGTCTGAAGCTGTCGCCAAAAGTCAGCAATGGTTGGCCGAAAACGGCGGCGTTGATCGCCGGCAAGCGGGCGCAGCACGCATTGACGACCTGGCCAGCGAAAAGGCCAAGGAAGCTAAAAAACTTGAAAAGGTAACAAAACCACCTGAGCTGGAAAAAATCAAAATCACTGATTTATAAAGAACTTGTCAGGCGTCGAAATCCAGTCCCCAGTCCCGATACCGTTCCGGGTCATCTCCCCATTTTTCCCGAACCTTAACAAACAGGAACAGGTGTACCCGATGACCGAGCAGATCCTCCAGCTCCCTGCGGGATGATTCGCCGATTTGCTTTATTTTTGAACCACCCTTGCCTAACACAATGGCCTTTTGTCCTGCTTTTTGAACATAGATTATCTGGTTCACCCTGGCTGATCCGTCATCGCCCTGTTCCCACTTTTCGGTTTCAACCGTAACTGCGTATGGTAATTCCTGATGAAGCTGGAGATAGACCTTCTCGCGGGTGATTTCGGCAGCCAGAAGTCGTGAAGGCATGTCCGAAATCTGGTCTTCGGGGAACATCCATGGACCTTCAGACAGATTTTCTGACAGATTATCCAGCAAATCTTTCACACCATCACCGTTTTCAGCTGAAATCATGAAAATTTCGGTGAAAATATCCGTCTCGGATAACCTGGCTGCAAGATCTAGCAGTACCGGTTTTTTGACCAAATCGATCTTGTTTATGCCCAGCATTACCTTGCGTTGCTGTTTTTTCAGGCCATCCAAAATTGATTGGGTATCAGAATCGATGCCGCGTTTGGCATCGACCAGCAACAGCACCCCATCCGCATCCGATGCGCCGCCCCAGGCGCTGGCGACCATGGCCCTGTCCAGTCTGCGTTTGGGTGCAAAAATACCGGGGGTATCGATAAAGATGATTTGTGATTGTTCACGAATGGTGATGCCCAGAACGCGGGTCCGGGTTGTTTGAACCTTGGGGGAAACAATCGAGACTTTGGCCCCGACCATGCGGTTCACAAGGGTCGATTTGCCGACGTTCGGCGCACCAATCAGGGCATAAAAACCACAACGCGTATTCATCTATATGGTATCCCCGTCATCAACGCCCAAATGATGCAACAAAGCCGATGCCGCCTTTTGTTCTGCATGGCGCTTTGACCCGGCTTTTCCCATCATGGACACGTTTTCATTCAGCAATACCTCAATGGTGAATACAGGATCGTGTGGTGGTCCGTCTCTTGAAATTTCGCGGTATATTGGCAATTGCAATCCCTTTGACTGAGCATATTCCTGTAAAGCCGTCTTGGCATCCTTGGGGGGTTTAAGGTCTTCGGCCATCAATTTCGTCCAGTGAGCGCGAATGAAACCTTCGGCAGTGCCAAGTCCACCATCCAGGAACAGGGCCGCGATAATGGCCTCGCATGTATCGGCCAATAGAGCCGCATTTTCACGCCCGCCGCCATCTTCTTCGGACGGCGCCATCATAATATAGTCGCCCAGGCCCAGTTCCAGGGCAACGCGGGCGAGGGTCTCTTTACGAACAAGCGCCGTATGACGCCGCGCCATTGCCCCCTCTTCTTCATTCGGGAAGACCTCGTATATCATTCCGGCGATGACCAGGCCCAAAACCCTGTCGCCCAAAAATTCCAGGCGTTGATTGGTCTGGTCACGCTCGGCCCTGCTTTTCGCCATACTGGAATGGGTCAGGGCAAGGATCAGCAATTCGGGACTGGTAAAGGAATACTCCAACGCCCCTTCAAGGTCTGCAATTTGGTCGATCATTTTTTTTCTGTTACTCGATACCATCGAAAAAGCGCTCAAAGCGGGCACTTGAAGGCCACTGCCAGAATTTCCAGCCAGCGCCGTCAACTGAGAAAAATTTCACTTCGGCGCGTCCGATTAAATTCTTGCGGGGAATGTAGCCAACCCTGTCCATAAAGCGGCTGTCAGACGAATTATCCCGATTATCACCCATGGCAAAATAGTGGCCTTCTGGGACGCTATAGATGGGTGTATTGTCGCTTGGGCCGTCGTCGCCTTGCTCTTCGTTTATGAAGTGTTTGCGTCCATTGGGCAGGGTTTCCAGATAGCGCGTAACCCGGCGAACGCTGCCGAATCCATTATCTATCAGGTAATCATCAACCTTCTCACGTTTAACTGCTTTTCCATTGATATGCAGAATACCCTTAACAACCTGAATCTTATCTCCTGGAAGGCCGACAAGGCGCTTGATGTAGTCCTTGTCCGTATTTGTTGGAAGCCTGAAAACGGCAACGTCGCCGCGTTCCGGCTCGGTGAACAGGATACGATCGGGAATTAAAGGCAAGCCAAGGGGCAATGAAAAACTGCTGTAACCGTATGATAATTTGGAAACAAACAAATAATCACCGACAAGCAGGGTGGGAATCATTGAACCGGAAGGGATTGAAAATGGCTCATAGGCAAACGAGCGAATACCAAGCGCGATAAGACCGGCGTAAACCACGGTGATAATCGTTTCTTTTATGCTGCCAACCTGTTCGGTGTCGGTCGTCACCTCGGTGTCGTCGCTCGAGTCCATGAAGGTCCATTCAAAATATAAAGGCAATTGGAACTAGGGTTTTAATTCCGCCATTCAATGCGACGCGATCAAGCCAGCCCAAGGCCCGGATGTCAAGTTTATGCTCTTGCTTCATCCATCTTTTGACGCATGGAACGTATACTTTGCTCCAATCCGATGAAGATCGCCTCGCCAATGAGAAAATGGCCGATGTTTAGCTCGGCAATTGACGGAATGCGGGCAATGGCTGCAACGGTGTCGAAAGTCAGCCCGTGACCGGCATGGCATTCAAGGCCAATCTTCTCGGCGTGTTCTGCCGCCCTGATAATCCTCGCCAGTTCGCGCTCCCGATTCGCACCCATGGCCTCGCAATATGCTCCTGTATGCAATTCAATAACGGGCGCACCCAAGGCTTTTGCCCCATCCAGTTGCGCCGGGTCGGGTTCAATGAACATGGAGACCCTGACCCCCGCTTTAACTAAAGTCTCAACATAGGGTTTCAGGCGATCATAGCCGCTGACCACATCAAGGCCACCTTCTGTGGTGCGTTCTTCGCGCTTTTCCGGAACAATGCAGGCGGCGTGGGGAATGTGACCCAATGCGATTTCAAGCATTTCATCGGTTGCCGCCATTTCAAAGTTTAGAGGCCTATTGACTTCGTTGCACAGGCGGGTGATGTCGTTATCGGAAATATGCCGCCGATCCTCACGCAAATGGGCGGTAATGCCATCAGCCCCGGCTTTAACGGCCAGCTTCGCTGCATCGACAGGATCAGGATGATTGCCCCCACGAGCATTGCGAATCGTCGCCACATGATCAATGTTAACGCCCAGGCGTAAGGGGGAACTCATCGTTCGGATTCCTGATTTCTGGTTTCTATGATCTTGCGCATAACACGATTGCGCCTTTTCGATTGATAATTTCGAATTATCGGTTTCAGGGGGATAAAAAAGATAACCCAAACAACAAAAAAAGACGGTAATCCGCCAACGAACATGGGCCATACCACTGGCCATGCCGTTTCAAACAAATAGGCAATGTTAAACGTCAGCATGGCGTCCATGCTTGATGAGAATATTGTCGCAAAATCAAGCTCGCTTGCGCTGGTGTTATTGTCCCCGGCCCCCATCCAAACGCCCAGATTGTACGTCAAGGTCCAGATAAAGGGGAAGGTCCACGGGTTTCCGACTGCCGTACCGATAATCGCTGCCATAACATTTGCTCGTATGATCCAGGCGCACAGTCCGCCTAAAACGAAATGCAAGCCGACAAAGGGAGTAAACGAAATAGCCGCCCCGCAGGCAAAACCGGCCGCAATGGAATAAGACGTTCCCGGCAGGCGGCCAATGCGATGAAGAAGATATTGAGTCGAACGTTTCCAGCCCAAACTTGGCCACAGAAAATTCCGTGCCCGATGATGCATTTTTGGATTTTCGCGACGTTTGAACATAAAAGCGAATATACGCTAGAGAGCGTGTGATTCCAGTGTTTTAAGCAAGATTAGTTCCAGTTTGCCCCCTATTCAGGCCTAGCCGCGAGCGCGCTCGACCATGTTGATGGCCGGCGTCGCCCGCAAGGCGGCGATAATTTCCGTCAGATGTTTCAAATCCTGCACTTCAATGTCGATTAACAGGTCATAAAATTCAAGCGAACGGTTGGTAATCTTCAGGTTGGAAATGTTGCCGCCGTTCTTTCCAATAACCATCGACAGCGTGCCCAGAACACCGGGTTCATTTGAAACTGTTAAATGGACGCGACCAACATGAATTTCCGGGTCTTCTGTTTGTTGATGCCAGGATACATCGAGCCATCGCTCCGGCGTATCGGCGTACTTTTCCAGCGTGTCACAATCTATCGTGTGAATGGTGACGCCCTTGCCCGTGGTGATAATGCCGACAATCCTGTCACCGGGTAGCGGGTGACAGCATCCTGCATAATGTACCGCCATGCCGGGAATCAAACCCTTGATTGGGATTGCGTGTTCGGAAGAATTTTTTCCGCCGTCCTTGCCCTTTTTTGACCTGGCTTTGGTTAAGGGGACGACATTCTGATCACGTTTCTTTCTGGTTCCAGGGAAAACCGCTTCGACGATATCGCGGGCATTTAAGTGTCCAGCTCCAACTTGCGACGTAAGATCGCCCGTCGTGCCTTGTTTGAAGACCTTGAGGACACCGCTCAGTGCCTTTTCGGTAAACTCGTAGCCTTCTTCCCTGAAGGCGCGTTGAAGGATCGCCCGACCAAGTTGAAGATACTGCTCTCGTTCCTGGGAATGGACAAAACGGCGAATACGCGCCCGCGCCTTGCCGGTAACGACAAAGCGTTCCCATGTGGGAGACGGTGTTTGAACCTTCGACGTCAGGATTTCGACCTGATCGCCATTTCGAAGTTCCTTGCGAAGGGGAATCATACGCCCGTTGACCTTGGCGCCAACACACCGATCCCCGACTTCAGAGTGGACCGCATAGGCAAAATCAACGGACGTCGCCCCTTGGGGCATATTGATCAAATCGCCGCGCGGCGTGAAGCAGAACACCTGATCCTGGTACATTTCCAGCTTTGTATGCTCAAGAAATTCATCCGGTGACGCGGCATGTTCAAGGATATCCAGCAATTCCCTGATCCAGCGGTATTGCCGCCCTTCTGTTTTTCCGGCCTTTTGCTTATAGGTCCAGTGCGCGGCAACGCCATTTTCAGCAATGTCGTGCATATCATTGGTGCGTATCTGAATTTCGATACGGTGCTGTTCGGGGCCAAGAACACCGGTATGAAGCGAGCGATATCCATTTGGTTTCGCTGTTGATATGAAGTCCTTGAAGCGTCCCGGAACTACGCGGTAACTGCTGTGGATAATGCCAAGCGCATGGTAGCAATCTTCAATTGACCCCACCAGCACCCGAAAAGCCATGATATCTGACAATTGCTCGAAAGCGACTTCCTTGTGCTGCATTTTGCGCCAAATAGAATAAGGCAGTTTCTCGCGACCCTTGATTTCAACCTTCAGACCTGCCTGAGTAAGGGTCTCGCTTAGTTCCTTCTTGATGCGTTCGACAAGGTCTCCACCTTCTGCACGCAGGTATTCCAGTCGCGCCATAATGGACTTGCGGGCATCAGGATTGGTTTCAGCGAAAGCCAAATCTTCGAGTTCGTTTTTCATCTCCTGCATGCCGATGCGTTCGGCCAGCGGGGCATAAATTTCCATGGTTTCCAGGGCGATGCGTTGGCGTTTATCTTCCTTCTTTATATGATGAAGGGTACGCATGTTGTGCAGCCTGTCTGCCAGCTTGACCAGCAGGACGCGAATATCGTCAGACATGGCGAGCAAAAGTTTTCGGAAGTTTTCGGCCTGTTTGGCGTGATCTGACTGCAACTCGATACGCGTAAGCTTTGTCACTCCATCAACAAGGCGTCCCACTTCATTGCCAAACTGTTTATTGACCTCTTCCTGGGTGGCGTTGGTATCTTCGATGGTGTCGTGCAACAGGGCCGTGACGATGGTTGCAGAGTCCAATTTGTAATCTGTAAGAATTCCTGCCACTTCAAGTGGATGCAGAAAATAAGGATCGCCAGAGGCTCGTATCTGGTTGCCATGGGCCTTCATGGCAAACACATAAGCGCGGTCAAGCGCTTCTTCGTCCGCGTTAGGGTCGTAGGATTTTACAAGATCGACAAGTTCAAATTGCCGGATCATTCAGAGCCCCCCCGATATACGTTAGCGGAGGATTCGAGCATACATCACTCTTCCTCTGAGGAATCCTCATCTTCCGGAGCAACCGACATTTCGGCGTCTTCGTACATGGAAGAGAGTTTTTCCATGGGTGGCGGGCCGTCTTCCGCACCCTCATCTCCATTCTGGGATTGTTGAATGGAAAGAATGTCCAAATCGTCTTCTTCGAGCTCGTCCATTTCGACGTGACGCTGCAAGCCTTTGACCAATGTCTCTTCCAGATCATCCAACTCTATGGTCTCCTCGGCGATTTCGCGCAAGGCGATAACCGGGTTTTTGTCGTTGTCTCTATCGACCGTCAACCCAGCGCCAGCGGAAATATTACGGGCTCTTTGCGCAGCCAGCATTACCAACTCAAATCGGTTGGGAATTTTTAATACGCAATCTTCGACTGTGACACGAGCCATCTGTATAAAGTCTCCAGGAACAAATCTGATAAGGAATCGCAGATTATATATTGTGCAATGCACTATAAAGCAAGACAAATAGACATTCTAGATCGCTATTCTCATGGCTTTTTGTTACTTGCACAGTCTATCAGGGTTTGCTGACCTGGGTCCAATCCGGCGATCATTTTCTCCAGGGATACATTCAAGACCGGATGACGCCAATTCGGGGCTATTTCCTGCAAAGGTAACAGAACGAAAGCCCTTTCGTTCATACGTGGATGAGGCATTACCAGGTCCGTGTCGCCTTCGTCGTCCCAACCAACGACCAATTCCCCGTAGGCGAGCAGGTCAAGGTCCAGCGTCCGCGCCGCATTTTTTGCGGTGCGCACACGCCCAAAACGATCTTCGGTCGCCTGCAGCACTGTCAGCAATTTTGAGGGTGTCAGAGACGTTTCAATGGCGACTACCCCATTGATGAACCAGGGCTGGTCAGAAACAGGAACCGGTGCAGATTTGAACCAGCTTGAGCGACGCACAATCGCAACACCCGCAGTTTCCAATTCCCTGACAGCGGCATTACAGGTATCGCGTGGGCTTCCAAATTCAGGGGAATTCAGGTTTGCACCAATGCCTATCAGGATCAGGGGCCGGCTATCGTTCATTCGCATTCCTGATCAAACAGTTTCAGCTTGCCACTCACAACAAGGATGCCTACCTATAGTCTAACTCGAATTTGCGAGGCTATATTCAATTTTTAATGACCTTATTTAAAACAGTTATCTTCTTTCTTTTTAAGATTAAGAATTTCTTACAACAATTTAATCCAAAAGGTATTTTTCAATGGTTTTCTATAAAGATGAGCGTATTGCGCTTTTTATTGATGGATCGAACCTGTATGCGGCGGCGCGTGCGCTGGGTTTTGATATTGATTACAAACAACTTTTGAAAATGTTCCAAAAAGAGGGGCGACTGGTTCGCGCACTTTATTACACCGCCCTTCTAGAAGATCAGGAATACTCCCCTATTCGCCCCCTCGTCGATTGGCTTGATTACAACGGCTATACAATGGTCACCAAGCCGACAAAGGAATTCACCGATTCTGCAGGTCGTCGAAAGATAAAGGGCAACATGGACATCGAAATAACCATTGATGCCCTTGAGATGTCTGATCAACTAGACCATATCGTGTTGTTTTCCGGTGATGGAGATTTCCGCCGACTGGTCGAAGCTTTGCAACGTCGCGGAACACGGGTCACCGTTGTTAGCACTGTGCGTTCCCATCCGCCCATGGCGGCCGATGAATTACGCAGACAGGCCGATGTTTTCATTGAACTGGAAGATTTAAAGGAAAAGATTGCCCGTTCAGGAAATAGTTTTGACAAGGATTCAAATCCGCCGCATCCAGAGGATCACCATTTAGACCTTGAGTCGGCCTGAATTCCCAACTAAGCCGGTTTCATGTCTTTGAACCAGCAACCAGAAAATAATTGTTCACTTTGTCCCCGTCTTGTCGAATACCGACAGGAAAATCGCACACGTTTTCCCAACTGGCATAATGGCCCTGTGCCTTCCTTTGGCAAATCGGACTCTGCCCTGTTGATTGTCGGTTTAGCACCGGGATTAAAGGGTGCAAACAGGACCGGAAGGCCCTTTACCGGCGATGTTGCGGGCGACCTTTTGTATCCGACCCTGATCAGTCACGGACTGGCCAAAGGTGTTTTCCGTGCCGAGGCCGACGATGGACTGGAGTTACTCAATTGCAGAATTACAAATGCTGTGCGTTGTGTACCGCCGCAAAACAAGGTAACCGGGCCTGAAACAGCCGCCTGTCGGCCCTTCCTTAGTGCGGAAATCGCTTCCATGAAAAACCTGAAGGTAATCGTTGCCCTTGGCGGGGTTGCCCACGGGGCTATCCTTTCAGCCCTTGGCGAGAAAAAAAGCGCCTGTAAATTCGCCCATGGAGCCCGTCATAAACTGGCCGCTGGCCTGATCATGACCGACAGCTACCATTGTTCGCGTTACAACACCAATACGGGCCGCCTGACCGAAAAAATGTTCAACGAAGTGTTTCAGGCCGTTGTTTCTCTTCTATAACCCCTGCTATACCCTTCGAAACCAATTCTAGGGCACCAGGGGGAAATAGCGTGGAGATTGTCTGTCTTGATCTTGAGGGAGTGCTTGTTCCTGAAATCTGGATCAATTTTGCTGAAAAAACTGGTATCGACGCCCTTCGCGCCACCACCAGGGACATCCCTGATTACAACGAATTGATGCAACAGCGGTTGTCCATTCTGGATGAAAACGCTTTGGGCATGGATGATATTCAGGACGTTATCGCCACAATGAAGCCCATGGATGGCGCGCTTGAATTCGTCGAATACCTGAAAACGAAATACCAGCTGGTCATTCTGTCAGATACTTTTTACGAGTTTGCCGAACCGCTTATGCGCCAACTTAATTGGCCGACCCTGTTTTGCCATCGCCTTAAAGTCGAAAATGGGCGGATATCAGGCTACAATTTACGCATGGCCGACCACAAACGTGAGGCAGTGAAAGCCTTCAGGAATCTTAATTTCAGGGTTTTTGCCGCTGGTGATTCCTATAACGACACGGGTATGCTTCAAGAAGCAGAACTGGGTGTGCTTTTTCAGGCTCCAGACAATGTCATCGCCGATTTTCCTCACCTGCCTGTGCGCCGCAGTTATACTGAACTGATTGAGATTTTCGAGAAGCAGAAAAATGGCTGAGATCATCAACCTGAACAAGGCGAGAAAACAAAAGGCAAAGGTTGATAAAAAAGCCAGGACTGAAGAAAACCGCCGCCATGGTTTGACCAAGGGGCAAAAGTTAAAGAATAAGGCTGAGCAGGATTCAGTGACCAGCAAGCTTGACGGTTTGCGCCTGTATCGCCCCGAAAAAGACGGTGATAAAGATCATTAAGCCTTAATTGGGCACTTCCGGTGTTGATAAGGTCGAATCAATAGGAGGTGTTGGAGGGGATTGAGACGAAGGCGGCATCATACCCGCCCCGTCAGTTAATGAATCGCCCGCCAGCAGATCTTCAACAAAATAGGCAACCAACTCATTGCGACCCTTTACTTCAGCCTTTCGGTAAACCGCGCTGCACTGACTTTTGATTGTGCCTGGTCTTGTCACCCGGATATCAGCTATTTCCTGAATTGAGAGCCCTTTGATCAACAGCAAGGCTATTTCGCGCTCAGAAGACGAGAGTTTCCAGTCATTAAATTTGCCGCCCAATATGTAAAGAAATTCCCCGGATGCGATGCCAACGACAGAGCGAAATTGAGAGTTCTCTCTGATCAGGCGCAAGAAATCCACCCCGATCACAACAAGCGTAATGCCTAATGCTGTGACGGCAGTGGTTTCAATCAGGCCATGGAATTTATGATAGAAGTCAAATTCAAAACCTAAAAACTCTGTCGAAACATCGAGAATCAGAACGACTTCGCACAGGCTCAGGATAACAAACGAAATCCCGAGAATCCGGATCTGCCAGGAATTCCGTAAATCGTGAAGGCTCGATTTAGCCATAAAAGGCACCTGCTACATCAGAATAGATAAGCAGGGTAACATGGTAATATCAACCCTGAAAAGTCTTGATTTAAAGCATCTAACACATTGATTTTACTATATTATAAAAAATACAATTATATACTGTTGTTTCCACCTGACACACAGCGTTTATAGTAATAAAAAGGCGGTTTGAAACCTTGGTTTATTGTAGCTTCCCGACAATGCGCGTCAGTATACAACTGGAATAAAAAAAAGTGGGCCGGTCTCCGAAGAAACCGACCCAGCACTCAAGAGCTTGGGAGCTATGTTTTCCCACAATATCAAGTGGGGAGTGAGTGCTTTACTGGAGTCATTTATAAATGGCCCACTTTTGTTTTGTCTATCTCAAATCTATTGATTTTTTAAAAGAGAGAGAATTTCGCAATCGATCTATAGCAAAATATGATTTTATATTATTCTAATTTAATATACTTAGGCACTTGTTAGCCAAAACAACATTTCTAATAAAATCAAGATTATCCACCAGATTTAATCCAGGGAGGTGACAAGTAGCAACGAGAGAAAACAAAAATTGGATGGCTAAAACCCAAGGGGAAAACCCCAAGCAGTCCTAAGAATTCTGCAAAAACAAACAACTGCCTTTTCTGATTTTTGACACAAAAACAGATTAACAACTTGGGAGCCCAAAGTTTTTTGGGGGAGAAAACATGAATAAATTAATGAAATTATCACTGGCTGCCGTCCTGGGCAGTGCTTTCGCTTTTAATGCACCAGCCATTGCTTCTGAAGATGAAGGCATGGAAGATGCACAGGCCGCTGTGATGCATGTATTGGAAAACTACGATATTCCTATCACTTACGATTACATTTCCATGTTAATGCGCCTTCCAAACGCCTTTGGTGAAGGCGCTGCCTGCATTGTATGCCATACATCCAACGACCCGAAGAAAAGCCCCGCCGGTCTCGACTTGAGCTCTTGTGAAGGCATTAAGAAGGGTGGAACAGGTGGCGCAATGATCACGCCCGGCAAGCATACTGGTGGCACCTTCCGTCGTCGCATGCGTGACAACCGTATGCCATTGGGTGTGCGTTTCGACACAGCTTCGGATCTTCCTGCCATTATGGACCTCAAAAAATGGATTGCGGATGGCGCCAAAAACGATGCCAACTTCAAGCAGAAGGTTCTGCCCTCGTTCAAATCTGAAACTGCGTTTGGAGGAGAACAGGCGTGCACCGAATGTCATATGTCCAATCAGGAACCACCAAGCTTCCATGAACTTGATCTGACGTCTTACGAGGGTGTCATGCTGGGTGCTGACGCGGTCGCCAAGGCAGCCGAAGGATTGCCTCCGGTCAAGGTTGTCATTCCCGGCGATCCAATAAAGAGTAAAATGTATCTCAGGGTCACCGAAAACCGGATGCCTGGTGGTATTAGCGCCAGCGAAGGCCGTGACCATCCGAACATGCACGTTATGTTCCGCTGGATTGACCAGGGTGCGTCTTGTAACTAATATCGTGTAATGTTCAACCAGCCCCCAAAGGCTGGCGGACGCAAGATCAGACGGTGCTGCCAACTCATTGCTTTGGCATTGATAGTGGCAGCACCGTTTCTTTACCTGCCGCCCGCCAGCGCCGAACCCACCCCTTATAACGTCCTTGGCCGCTGGGCCACGGAAAATCAGACTCTCAGGCCTGTCACTTTCGATGGTCAAAACCTCTATCTGGCAGGGGAAAAAACCATTGAAGCATGGGATACGAAGAGCGGAAAACGCCTCTGGGAGAAAGCTCTCGAAAAAGGTGCTGATTTCAGGCCGCGACTGGCCGGTGATCTCGTTCTCGCCAACTCCAAGACTTATATGATGGCGCTGGACCGCAAAACGGGCGAAACCCGCTGGTCTATCAAGCCCGATACGCCTCTGGGCACGCCCTATTATCATAATGGCAGCATTATACTGGGCGTCGGCCATTTATTGACCTCGTTTGATGCCGCAACCGGGAAAATAAAGTGGACCATGTCAACCGATCAGGCAAAAGGCATCTGGTATGCCCCCACTGCTTTTGGGAAGGAACATCTGCTGGTTGGAATGGGAGACGGTTTTTTGTACTCCCTAGTCGCTGAAACCGGAGAAGTTGAATGGCAAGTCGATCGCTCGAAAGAATGGCAGTACCTTCGCCAGCTCTACGTCTGGGACGGAATTTTGGTCGCCGGTGGCTACAAGGACAACCTGTTCGGCCTGAACGCGGCGACAGGTGAAGAAGCCTGGTACTGGTACTCAGGAAATTTCATCAATTCCCATCTGGTTTACGGTGGCGCAACGTATCTTTGGTCGCCAACGGGCTGGGTCTACTCGCTTGACGCCAAAACAGGCAAGCGCAACTGGCGCACCAAGTCTGATTATTTCCCGCGCAAAAGCAAAAAACGCACGCCCTGGGCGCCGGTGATGGCGGAAATCGTCGCCGACGAAAAAGGCATTTACGTGCTGGATATGAAAAACGTCCTGCACATTATGGACCACAAAACCGGCGAGGGAACATCAGCCATCCAGTTTACAGAAAATCTGCGACCCTTCGTGGTTCTTGAAGCAGGAACAAAACGCATGTTTCTGGGCAATAGAAAAGGTGAAATCCTTTACGTTGAGATCAACTAGCAGGGTTTAATCGTCTGCCGGGCCGTGCCCGTGGTCATCGACTGACTCGCCGGTATCGGGATTGAACAGTCGGTGCAGGTGAACAATCACATACTTCACATCCGCTTCATCAACGCGAGCCTGTGATGCGCCGCGCCAGGCATCCAGCGCCAACTGGTAGCTTGGAAAAATTCCGACAACATCAAGATTGTCACAACTTGTGAAGTTCAGCTTTTGGGGGTCATCAACATTTCCGCCGAAGACGAGGTGAAGCAGTGGTTTGTCGGTCATTTGCGGGAGGCTCCTGAAGGGATCACAGTTGTCGGTAACATAAGCATCACGGGGAAAGGATCAAGCTGATTTCCCATTGCCGATAGCGATAATGATCCATCACGCCTATGTGCGAATAACCGATCGCGGGAATGGCCTGGGTGATAAGTTTCTACGAAAAATACGGCTACCGGCTTACTGACGAAGAACCAAAACCCGCTGCTGAAGACCTTCTTGCCTACCCCTTGGCCCGCATCAGCCTGGCCTTATCGCGCTTCCAGTCCCTGTCTTTCATGTCCTGGCGCTTGTCGTGGTGTTGTTTGCCCTTGGCCAGTCCCAGGTCTACCTTGGCCATGCCACGTTCGTTGAAGAAAATACTGAGCGCGACCAGAGTCATACCTTTGCGGTTCACTGCATTTCTCAGTTTTTCAATCTCACGTTTATGCAACAGTAATTTACGTTTGCGTTTAGGGTCGTGGTTGAAATGGCGGGCGGATTCGTATTCAGGGATGTAGGCGTTGATTAGATACAATGCACCATCGTCTTCATCGCTGGCATAGGCTTCGGTAATGGTCGCGCGCCCTTCACGCAGGGATTTAACCTCGGTACCCGTGAGCATGATACCGGCCTCGTAGTTCTCTTCGATGAAATAGTCGTGACGAGCCTTGCGGTTTTGCGCGGCTATATTATCCGGGCCTTTCTTTTTCTTAGCCATTTGTCACGCCTTTAGTCTCCGCCAGTCAATTCAGCAAGCCGACGCAAACCAAGGCGTCCTTGACCCGTTGTTTGTTGGCGTCGGAAATTTCGCAGATAGGCAGGCGCGTTTCGGAAGAACACAGCCCCAGCAATTCAGCCGCGTATTTGACCGGACCAGGGCTGGATTCACAGAACATGGCGTCATGCAAAGGCATCAGACGGAATTGCAATTCCATGGCTTTCTTGTAATCACCCTCACGCCAGGCGCGCTGCATATCGGCGACCAGACGCGGGGCTACATTGGCGCTCACCGAAATACAGCCGACGCCGCCACCAACCAGATGGGCCAACGCCGTCGCATCTTCGCCGGAAAGCTGGCAGAAATCTTCTCCAAGGGCGTTGCGGGTTACTATCGGGCGCACCAGATCACCTGTAGCATCCTTGACGCCGACAATGTTGGGCAGTTCAGCCAGACGGGCCATAGTGGCGATTGTCATGTCGACGACGCTGCGTCCGGGAATATTGTAAATAATGATTGGAAGTTCACACGCATCATGCACGGCCTTGAAGTGCCGATACTGTCCTTCCGGTGTCGGTTTGTTGTAATAAGGCATAACCACTAGCGCCGCCTGCGCACCCGCTTTTTTTGCATGTACGGCAAGGGCAATGGCCTCGTCCGTTGAGTTGGAGCCAGCACCCGCGATCACCGGAACCCGTCCGGCGGTAACCTCAATGCACATTTCGGTGACATGCATGTGTTCTTCATGGCTCAATGTCGGGGATTCGCCTGTAGTGCCACAAGGAACCAGCCCGTCAGAGCCTTCCTGTATCTGCCATTCAACCAATTTCTTGAACGCATCTGAGTCCACCTTGCCGTTGGAAAACGGGGTGATCAGTGCGGGCATGGATCCCTGAAACATGGTTATCTCCTAATGGCTTATGGATTCAAGGCGCGCACAATACCCCTACAACCTCTTGGGAGCAAGCACTGCAAATTCTTGCTTATGTTCCATGCCCCATCGTAGAGTTTCCTTAACCTCGCTGGTTTAGGTTAAGCTTGTTGCTATCATCGAAACGGAGCGTTACCCATGCGGTTGTCCCGCCTCGTTATTATTGTCCTGACATACGCAACCTTCAGCGTCGGATTCGGTGTGCCTGCCAGCGCCCACGCAGAAAGCCTTTCCAAGAGCGATCTGAAAAATCTGAAAGACGCTTTTCAATACGTCTCGAAAAATCAATGGAAACGCGCCCGCTCCACTGCCAAACGCATAAAGGATCCCCTTGCCCGAAAGATTATCCAGTACGTCGATCTGGAACGCCTGGAAACCACGGCCTCGTTCAATGAACTGTCGTCTTTTATCAAGGAAAATCCGCATTGGCCGTCGATATACCGTCTTAAAAGCCGGGCCGAGGTCGCCATGAAGGACGATTTGCCCGCCCAAACGGTCCTGGACTGGTTTGATGGAAAGGACCCGGTCAGCACCGCCGGCTGGATACAGCTTGTGCGCGCCCTTTTGGTGACAGGTGAAGAAGAAAAGGCCCGCGAGCTTATTCGCGAAACATGGATCAACCGCAATTTTTCCAAGCGTCCGGAACAGTATTTTTACAAACGATACCGTCAATATCTTACCAGGGAAGATCACCTTGCACGATTGGACAGGTTGTTATGGGAAGGCCAAAACTGGCCCTCACGGCGCATGCTTTGGAAAATCGATTCGAAATATCGCGCCTTAGCCGAGGCCCGGATGATGTTGCGCCACCGCTTTGGCAATGTCGATTTGGCAATTTCCAAAATCCCGGAAAGTCAGGTCAATAATCCGGGGCTTGTTTATGAAAGGCTGCGTTGGCGACGAAGCAAGGGCCGCTATGAGCAATCAGTCGAATTGCTGATGCCTCCACCGCAAAATCTTGTCCGACCCGATTTGTGGTGGACGGAACGGGCATATCTTGCACGTATGGCCCTGCAAAAGGGGCATGTTACTGACGCTTACCGGCTGGTCAAAGATCACCAGCTTAAGGAAGGCCCCGGCTTCGCGGATGCGGAATGGCTGGCGGGCTGGATATCCCTTCGTTTCCTGAACGATCCCAAAACCGCCTTCACCCATTTTCAGACCATGTACGAATACGTCAACTTCCCCATCAGCAAGGCGCGGGGCGCTTACTGGACTGCCCGAGCTGCAGAAGCCCTGAATCAGGACGAGGCTGCTCAAATGTGGTTTCGCATGGCCGCAACAATGCCGACCGCCTACTACGGACAACTGGCCGCCGCTCATTTGGGTCCCGGTCATGGCCTTCGTCTACCCGTACAGCCTGATCCTGACGAAGAAGAGATAGCAACCTTCAATAAAATGGACCTGGTCAGGGCCGTTCAAATTCTTGGTAGCGTCGGCGAACAGGAACGATTGAAATATTTCATTCTTGCCCTGAACGATTATCGTGAGAGCCCTGGATGGCGCAAGTTGACAGCGCGCCTTTCCGTGGATCATGGCAGGCCTGATGTGGGCATCACCATCGCCAAAAGATCAAGCCGTCAGGGAGAGGAGTTGATTGAAGCCGGTTATCCCACCCTGGAAACACCGCCGCTTAGAATTCGCGCCCCCAAATTCCCGCTGGAAGTACCGCTTGTAATGGCGATGATCCGACAGGAAAGCGCCTTTTACGTTCGCGCCAAAAGCCACGCAAATGCCCGTGGTCTGATGCAAATCCTGCCAAGTACGGCAAGAAAGGTCGCTCGAAGCCTGAAAATTCACTATTCAAAAACGCGCCTTTCCAGTGACCCTGACTACAATATGACCCTTGGGCAAGCCTATTTGGCCGGGTTGATTGATGAATTCGACGGCTCATACGTTATGGCTTTGGCCGGTTACAACGCAGGCCCGTCGCGGGCGCGAAAATGGGCTCAACTGAACGGCAACCCGCGCGAAAGAACTATAGATACCATTGACTGGATTGAAATGATCCCCTTCAATGAAACCCGGAATTACGTTCAGCGGGTCCTTGAAAACCTGCAGATTTATCGTCTTAAACTGGCAGATACGGAAGTCGCCGAAACTCTTGAACAAGACTTAATCCGTTAAGTCTCCCTCCCCCTGATTATGGATTAAAACCAATGCAAGATATTGATGCCTGTGTATTTGATGCTTACGGCACCCTGTTTGATGTTGCCGCCGCCGCCGCCCACTGCCGGGAAGACCTTGGTGACAAGGCAGACGCCTTGAGCGCCCTGTGGCGCAGCAAGCAACTTGAATACACATGGCTTCGCAGCCTGATGGGTGAATATGTGGACTTTTATCAAGTAACCTGTGACGGACTGGATTATGCCCTGGAGACCCTTGGCCTGGATGGCGATACGGCGCTTCGCGAAAAGCTACAGGCCCTGTACCTGAAACTGGACTGTTACGCTGAAGTGCCGGCGATGCTGAAAGCGTTGAATGCCGGCGGATTGAAATGCGCCATCCTATCAAACGGATCACCTAAAATGCTGGCCTCAGCCGTTGAAAATGCTGGAATTGCAGACGATCTGGTCGACAACTACTCCGTCGATCAACTGGGCGTCTACAAACCGACCCCAAGGGTTTACCAAATGGCTGTTGATGGCCTGAACGTACCCAGGGAAAGAATTTGCTTCATGTCTTCCAATGCCTGGGATGCATCAGCCGCCGCCAATTTTGGTTTCAGGGTCGTATGGGTCAATCGCTTTGGCCAAAAGAAAGAACGCCTTCCCGGTACCCCTGAGCACGAAATAAAGAACCTGAGTGAACTGCCTCCGCTTTTGGGCCTGTAGCCATTGGAAAAAAACCTGCCCAGTGTGGGGGACGTTCGCAGCGCTGCCCTGCGCATCGAGGGTAAGGCCTGCAAGACGCCGGTTCTGGAATCATCCCTACTGAACAAGCGCCTGGGGTGTCGGCTTTTGGTCAAAGCGGAATCCTTGCAACGAACCGGTTCTTTCAAATTTCGCGGTGCCTACAACTGCATATCGCGCATTCCCGAAGACCGGCGCAAGGGCGGAGTTGTTGCCTACTCGTCAGGAAATCACGCCCAAGGGGTGGCGGCAGCCTCGCAGTTATTGGGAATGCCCGCCTTGATCGTCATGCCCGAAGACGCCCCCGCCATCAAGATCGCCAATACCCTGGCCTATGGCGCCGAGATCGTATTTTATGATCGTCTAAATGAAAATCGTGAGGAAATAGGCGAAAAGCTTGTCCAGCAACGCGACGCAACCCTGGTCCGCCCTTACGACGATGGGATGATTATTGCCGGGCAAGGAACTGTCGGTCTGGAAATGGTGCAACAGGTCCAGGAGATGGATACCGGAATGGATGTGTTTTTAGCCCCCTGTGGCGGTGGCGGGCTGATCAGTGGCTGTGCACTGGCGCTGGAGTCCGAAAGCCCCGATACGGAAATATATAGCGTCGAGCCTCAGGGATTCGATGACACAGCGCGCTCATTGCAGGCCGGAGACAGGTTGAGCAACGATCCGTCTTCAAGGTCGATCTGTGACGCCCTGCTAACCCCTGTACCGGGCGAGATAACCTTCAGTATCAATGCGCGGCTGCTAAAGGGTGGATTATCAGTTTCCGACGAAATGGCCTTTGAGGCCATGCGAATTGCCTTCGAATACCTGAAACTGGTTGTAGAGCCCGGTGGTGCGGTTGCCCTGGCGGCTGTTTTGAGCGGGCAAATTCACACGAACGACAAAACCATTGGGATCGTGCTTTCGGGTGGGAATGTGGATCAAGACGTCTACATCAAGGCTTTAGGCGAAGCTTAAGAACCTGTGGCGGCTTTCTTGGCATCGTCATTCTGTACAGAGGTCGCTGCATTTGCCCCACCTTTGACGACGTTGATCTTTGTGCTGTCTTTCAACTCGGACCCAGTCATGCGTTTACACAGGCCTTCAAGGAAGGCGCCGGTTTCAATCGACAGATCTTCGTGAAGGATGTCGCCAATGACGTGGGCGGTTTTTACCAAGGTCACTGCCCGGGCTTTGATCTGCCCCCTGACGTTCCCGTGCACCCGAACAGTATCGGCAATTATTTCGCCTTTGATTTCCGCAGTTTTCCCGATCAACAGGGATTTGGTGCGAATATCCCCGACAATCGTGCCATCAACCTGAATTTCACCGTCACTGT
>JADHSW010000021.1 GCA_016776705.1 Rhodospirillales bacterium | reverse complement strand
AAGGCGCATCAGAAGTCCCAAACGGCGGCGGGTCAGCAAAATCAGGCTGAGGCTGAACAGCGCCAGCCCCAATCCCCAGATAAAATCAATTTTGGCGACTATGGGAGGAAGGTCAATAAATCCGGCGACAAACGGAGCAATGCCAATGATCAAGCCAAAGATAACGAAAAAAGCCGCCGGCACCTGAATTCCCGAACGGGACCAGGATGTCTCTGTGTCCTGTGTATCGTGGAAATCGACGAGAAGGCGGCCAAGGATAAGGGCCACTGCCGGGAAGACCGGAAGAAGATAATGAAGCTGTTTGCCGCTGATGGCGGAAAAAATGATCAGCGCGGGCAGGAACCAGATCAGACAAAACCGCAAACCGTTATCTTTGCGGATGGCCAGCAGTCCGGCAATAGAGCGCCAGCAAGCGGGCCATATTGTCCATGGCAGCACCAGTCCGGGCAGGACGGCAAGGAACCACCACCAGGGGCGGGCATGGGCAAAGGAGTCGACCATGCGTCCTGCGGATTGCCCCCAGAAGATGGCATTGCGGTATTCTTCCCCACCCATGATCGCCGCCGGGATGGCCCAGGCCAAACCAATGGCGACGCCTCCCAGCAAGGCAAGGCCGGTGTAAAGGTACCATTTCTTCCAGCCCCGGCTCCACATTTGGGGGACTGACGTTGCATCCAGATCAAGTTCGCCGGTATCGATTTCATCATCCCTGGCGCTCAGGCTCGATGCCCATAAGGGCGCCAGCAGGGCGACCGGAAGGGTGGACAGCAGGATTGCCGGACCTTTCGTCAGGGCGCCAATGCCAATGGCCAGGGCCAGAAGGGTAAAGCCGCCGGTACGGTCATCCTGCCATGCGCGAATGATGCCAAACATCGCCAACAGGGCGCAGAAGGCAAGCATCATGTCGAACATGGTCAGGGTGGTGAACAGGGTCCAGAAAAGGCAGGCGAACAAGATCAATGGCGCGGCAACCGCGACCGCAGGCCGTCCCGGCCACAACCTTCGTGCCAGTATGGCGGTCAGCATCATGCTGCCTAATCCGAACAGGGGGGCGACAAGTCGTGGCCACCAGTCGTTGACGCCAAAGACTGCCCATCCGGCATTCATCAGCCAGAAAAGCAACGGTGGCTTATGGCTGTAGGGTTCACCGTTCAGATGTGGAACGATAAAGCTTTTGTCGCGCCACATTTCCCAGGCGACGGCAAGATAACGGGTTTCATCAACGGGCAGGAAAGGCCTGAATTTCAACGCCACAACCATAATCGCAAGCCAAAGTCCAGCCCAGTAAAGGGTGTATCCGATGGCCGCCAGGCGGCCTACTGATGTGGGGGCGGTCATGAATTGGCCGCTCCGTTCGAATCCACACCCAGTTCGTGTTCAACCCTGGCGTCGAAAGACTTGCCATGGCGATACTTGCGAAAAAGCGCGACCCCCAGAAAGCCGGAAATAATAAACAGGACAATGCTGATGGCAATTCGCAATTCTGGATCAACGCCAAAGCCACTGCCGATGAGGGTGAAAATCAGGCTCTGCGGCAAATAGCCGATGGCCGATCCCAGAAAAAAGGGTGCGGCGCCTACGCTGGATACGCCTGCGGCCAAATTTGTAACAAGGTTGCTGCCCAGTGGCAGCAGGCGGATCAGCAAGGTCATGCTCAGCGGATTTTCATGCAGGAAATTATCAATTCCCCGGACCCTGTTGGGGAAGCGATTGACAACAAAACCCCGACCCATAATACGAGCATAATAAAAAGCGACAATGCATCCCGAAACGGTCGCCAGCAAGGCCAGCGCCGTGCCTTCAACCAGTCCAAAAGCGTATCCGGCCAGAAAGCAGATCACCTGACGGGGCAGGCCGACGGCAGTAAACAGCATGCCGATGACGATGAACAGCATTTCGCCTGAAAAACCCTGACCACGGATATCGCTGTCGATCCAGGTTTTGTCGATGGAGGAACCAAGCCCGCTGATTTTAAGCGTATAGCCAATCCCGACCAGGGATGCGATCAGAACAAGACCACGAAACAGGATTTTCAGACTCATTTAGACGTGGCCTTCGTAGGTTGGTTCTTTTGCGGGGAACCCATTTCGTCGACCTCAGGAAGGTTGGCGCGGCGTTGCAACCAAAGAACGCCCAGCAAATCGACAATGCCGACGGCGAGGCGATCAAGGGTGCCGTATTTGGAAACACCCTGTTCGCGCGGGCGATGGTTGACGGCAAGGGAAATCACGCGGCCTCCCCGGCGGATCATCAGGGCGGGTAAAAAACGGTGCATATGATCGAAACGGGGCATGTCCATGAAAGCAGCGCGCGTAAAGACCTTCAGTCCGCAACCGGTATCAGGGGTGTCGTCTTTTAGCAGGCTGGCGCGAATATTGTTGGCGATTTTCGACGATACACGTTTGACCCATGTATCTTTTCGCTTTGCGCGCATTCCTGCGACCAACAGGCGGTCACGATCAGGCTCGCCCTTCAAGGCTGTGTACAGGGCGGGAATGTCCGCCGGATCATTTTGGCCGTCACCGTCCAGGGTAGCGATGACAGTTGCCCTGGCGACCATGACGCCGGTCATGATGGCTGCGCTTTGACCGCTGCACTGGTGATGCCGTAAAATTCTCAATTGCGGACAATCGGTTCTGATCTCCATGAGCCGATTGACTGAGTCGTCCGTCGAACCATCATCGATGTAAATAATTTCAAAATCAGCGCAGACATTATCCATGGCGGCACGGATTTCAGCGATCAACGAGGCAAGGTTATCGGCCTCATTGTGAATGGGCACGATAATGGACAGTTCCGGCTGGCTAGAATCAATTTCGGTGCGGCTTGTATCGATCATGTCTGCAAAGGGTCAGTTGGCGGAGTGTAAGTAACCGCTTACTTAACATCGGGGACCAGTTCGGCAAAGTTCTTTCCGTTTTCCGGGCGGATAAGCCATTATGGCCGAGGCGAGATATATTCAGTGAAAAGGTAAAGACGATGGCCGATACCCTTATGCCCTACCGCGGAAGACTGGTTCACGAGGAGTCAGTTCATTGCGATTGGGTTGACTATAACGGGCACATGAATGTGGCCTATTACGTGCTGGTCTTCGATCATGGAACCGATGCCTTGCTGGAACTTCTTGGAATGGGGGCGGATTATCGAAAAAAAACCGAAAGTTCCGATTTTGTTGTCGAGTCCCATATCACCTATATGCGCGAAGTGGTCGAAGGCGATCCATTACAAGTGGCGTCCCTGCTTTTGGGCTTTGATGAGAAGCGCATGCACCTGTTTCACCACATGTACCACCGGGAAAGCGGCGAGTTGTGCGCCACCAATGAAATATTGATGGTTCACGTGGATATGAAGACACGGCGTTCGGCACCATTTCCGCAAATGGCTGGCAAGGGATTACAGGTATTTTCAGACAAACAGCCCCCCTTTATGCACCCCGCGCAGGCAGGATCAGTTATTGGGCTTAAAAACCGGTAATTTTTTACTTGGACTCGTGGACGGGATGTCTATGCTCCTGAAGTTATAGATTTTTGAGAATGCCGGAGGCTTCGTTGGACTACACGGAATCGTTTGATCAGGCGGCAGAATTTGGGAATTCAGCGCTTTTAATGATGAAAGAGCGTGGAATAGTAGCGAATCCAAACAATTTTACAGTTTGGTTCCACTATTTTTCTGGCCAAATTCCCGATTTGAAGCGGGCTCTCAAGATTCTTCTCGATAATGATCAGGAATTCACCGAGAAGCGAAATCAGGAAATATTCGAAAAATTCTTCACCTTTCATTCGGAAGGCGTCGCCATTGATGACGCGGCGACCAAGGCCGAAGCGGAATTGACCCGTATTCTTCAATACCTGGGCGTTGCCGGAGATGGCGTGGCGGATTACGGCAAGGCGTTGGAGGCTTTTTCCGGTGAAATCAGCGATAGTGGCGAGCCAGAATCGATCAAAACGACGATCACCAACGCCTTGAATGCGACCCGGGCCATGGAGCAACACAACAAGAGCTTGGAAGAAAAATTCGACGCTTCGTCGGCGGAAATCACGCGTCTGCGGGAAGATCTGGAAACCATGCGTCACGAGGCCATGACGGACGGCCTGACCGGTATCGCCAATCGCAAGCTTTTTGACACGGAACTTCGCCGCCTGGCCATGCTGGCCATGGAAGAAGGCACGCCCTTGTGTCTGCTTATTCTGGATATTGATCATTTCAAGAGTTTTAATGACACCTACGGCCATCAGATCGGCGATCAGGTGCTCAAGCTGCTGGCGATGACGTTAACAGACAGCATCAAGGGACAAGATGTGGCCGCGCGTTTTGGTGGCGAGGAATTTTGCGTTATCCTGCCCGGCACCGCCCTGAAAGACGCCGTCAAGGTAGCTGAAGTCATTCGCACCAAAGTCGGCAAGAAGCAGGTCGTGAACCGTAAAACCGGCGAAACACTGGGGCAGATTACGGTTTCTATCGGGGTTGGCGTCTTCAAGTATGGCGAACCCCTGTCGCAATTGATCCTGCGTTCCGACGAGGCCATGTACACAGCGAAACGTTCCGGGCGAAACCAGGTTATGTCCGAAGATATGGTCGACAAAAATACGTTGTCCTTCGATTAGTTGACTTAAGAACAATCTGCGGTCCCGGGGGGTAATTCTGTCATGACCATGATGCGATTTTCTTTAAGTCGATTTTTTGTTCGCATCCGGCGTATCACCCAGAATGGGCAAATGGCCCTGTCTGTTCTCGCCTTTCTCGTAGGCAGTGGCGCTGGCGGCGCTGTAGTTCTTCTGCGCGAAACCATAACACTGGTGCAGACCCTCACTTATGGGACGGGCAGTGAACGACTGTTTACCCATCTGGAAACCTTGCCCTGGTGGAAAATAGTCGCAGTTCCGAGTCTTGGCGGCTTGATTATCGGCTTGCTGGTAAAATTCCTGATGCCGGAAAAACGCCCGGAAGGTGTCGCCGAAGTTATTGAAGCCGCCGCCCTTCGCGGCGGCAGGATGTCCGGATTGACAGGCCTTAAAGCGGCGCTGGTCAATGCGTGCTCAATCGGTTTTGGCGCGTCCACCGGTCGCGAGGGTCCGGCCGTTCACTTTGGCGCCGCCCTGGGCGGCTGGCTGGCTTCCTCCTTGCATCTGACGAGATCAGTATCGCGCACGCTTCTGGGTTGCGGGGCAGCGGCGGCGGTTGCGGCCTCGTTCAATGCGCCCATAGCCGGGGCGCTATTCGCATCGGAAGTGGTGATTGGTCATTACGCATTGAGCGCTTTTGCCCCTATTGTCATCGCCAGCGTCACGGGAACGGCGATCTCGCGTTATTATTTCGGCAATTTCCCTGCCTTTTTTATTCCCGAACACGTTATTCAGTCCTTTTGGGAATTCCCGGCTTTTGTTGTCCTGGGCATTGTTGCCGGACTGACCGCCATGGGTTTCATGAAATGCATCATGATGAGCCGCTCATTGGCCCAAAAGTTGCCGGTCGCTGATGTTCTCAAGCCTGCTATTGGCGGTGCGGCTATTGGTTTCATGGCGATATGGTATCCTCAGATACTGGGCGGTGGATATGGCGTGACCGAGGCCGCGGTGATGGAATCACTGACCCTGTTCCTGCTCATTTCAATCTGTATTGCCAAAATTCTGGCGACAGCGATCAGCATCGGTTTTGGTTTCGGAGGAGGCATTTTCGCCCCGGCGCTGGTTATCGGGGCGATGCTGGGCGGTGCTTACGGTATGGTCTTCACCAGTCTGTTCCCGCTGCTTTCAACAGGTACCGGCGCTTACACCATTTTGGGTATGGGGGCGATGGCGGCCGCCGTGCTGGGGGCGCCAATCTCTACCGCCCTGATTATTTTCGAGATGACCGGCGATTACGCCCTGACCCTGGCGCTGATGGTTGCGGTTGTCATCGCATCTATGATTACCCGCCAGTTCCACGGTGGCTCCTTTTTCGCGTGGCAGCTGGAACTGCGCGGCCATGACCTTCGTGAAGGCTTCGAGATGACCCTGCTGCGGAATCTTAAGGTTCGGAGCATTCTATCGACCGGGGGTGAACTCGTAACATTGGGCGTCGGCTTGCCGGACATCCGCTCAATGCTGCAAAAATCCGAAGCAGGAGAGCTTTTTGTCGTCGATGGTAATGGCGTTCTGTTTGGCACAATAACCCTGGCCGATATGAGCGAATTTGCCTTCGACCCGGAACTGGATCAACTGATCACCGCAAGCGATATAGCCCGTCGTCACCCGCCTGTGCTGGCCTGTTCCGATGATCTTGAGACCGCGATGACGACAATGCGTGATAATGGCGAGGAATACATCGCAGTTGTCGAAAACCGTGAAAACTTGATATTCATGGGCTGTGTACGTGAAGGCCGCCTGATGAGCGCCTACAACCGCGCCCTGGTTGAAAGCCGCCGTGAAGAACGTGGTCACTAATCTCGCAAAAAGGACTTGTCCATGCCAAAAGCGCCGAATGTTGAAGGCCTGAAGTTGACCCCCTACTGGTGGGAATCTGCGCCATCTCCTGAATCCGATCACAGCGACATTCCCGTGACGGCGGATGTGGGGATCGTCGGTGCCGGTTTCGCCGGTATGATGGCTGCGCTAACGCTGGCGCGAGCCGGGCGCAGCGTCGTTGTCTTTGACGCCCTGAAGGCTGGCGCGGGGGGGAGCAGTAGAAATGGCGGCATATGCAGCGGCAATCTGAAGTTCAGCTTATCAGGCCTGATAGGCAAATTTGGGCTGGAGAAGGGTAAGGACATATTCCAGGAGGGGATCAACGCCAGATCGTCGTTGAGAAAACTGATTGAGGACGAGGGCATCGATTGCGGCTTCAAAATGACCGGGCGTTTCGATGGCGCCATGCACGTGAATGACTACGAGCAGATGGGCCGAGAATCCGACCTAATGAACAAGCATTTCGATCTGGGGGTGTATCTGGTGCCGCGAGACAAGCAACACGAGGAACTGGGAACGGATTTCTACAAGGGTGGACAGGTTCGCCCCGATATTGGCGGCGCCCAACCGGCCGAACTTCATCGGGGAATTTACCAACGCGCTGTTGAGGCCGGGGTCAGGGTGGTCGATGAAACCGAGATTACGAGTATTGTAAAAGGCAATTCTGATTTCACTCTCAGTTGGGCTAAGGGATCAATCGTAACCGGGCACTGCATCGTCGCCAC
Source organism: Rhodospirillales bacterium (assembly GCA_016776705.1). Taxonomy (GTDB): domain Bacteria; phylum Pseudomonadota; class Alphaproteobacteria; order Rhodospirillales; family JABHCV01; genus JACNJU01. The sequence goes on along the minus strand of JADHSW010000021.1, from coordinate 14,242 downwards.
CAACGGCTACACGGACAAGGTGACGAGTTGGCTCAGGCGCCGAATTGTCGCCGTTCCAAGCCAACTTATCGCGACCGACGAACTTGATCAGGGCCTGATCAACCGGCTTATGCCCAAGGGACGAATGATTGGCGAAACTCGAAATATCTTTAATTATTACCGCCCCTCACCGGATGGAAAACGGATTATCTTCGGCGGGCGGCGCGGAGCCGATACTGACGACGACATGCAAAAGTGCCTGCACCTGTATCATAATCTGGTGGAAATATTTCCCGAACTTGAGGGTGTTCGCCTCAGCCACACCTGGTGGGGATATACGGGCCACAGTTTCAATTATTTGCCGCATCTGACTGTTCATGACGGCATTCATTACGCGACAGGATTCTGTGGTTCCGGCGTTGTCTGGGCCCCGTGGTTGGGAAAGAAGGCGGCACTGATGATTATAGGCGACAAGGAAAACGCACGGTCGAATTTCGATGAAATGCCATTCCCTACCCGCCCTTTTTACAATGGCAATCCCTGGTTCCTTCCCGCTGTCATTGGTTGGTACAGCCTGAAAGACCGTATGAATCAAGGGCGCAAACACTAGATTAAACGACAATTAAATGCCGACAATTAGAATCTAAACCGCCTTGGCTCGGGCTTCGGCGTTATGCCAGTTGTCCAGCAGGCGTCCGACGACAATGCGCATCAGGTACATGCCAAACTGTGGATTCTGAAAATACAGCTGGATCATGTCATCGTTGGTCAGGGTGTAAAGATCGCATTTGGTGACGCAAATGGCAGTGCAGGTGCGCCGGTTGTCCGGCGTAAAGGCGGCGATTTCCCCAAGAATGTCGTCTGGACCGCAGACCACATCGATCTCTTCCAGATGCACCGCTCCGCTTTTGATAATAATCATTCGGTCCGGCTTGTCGCCTTTTCTGAACAATACGCTCCCGGCGGGTTCTGTAATTTTGCTCATGTAGGGAAGCAGCGCATCAAGGTTGTTGTCTCCTTCAGCCGCATCGCGGATTTCACGGACCAGGTTCAGCATTTGCCATGTTCTGTAGGCGTTTAACGGGAACAAAAGGGCATGAACCACCAGCGTAGGGTAGCTCGGCACCAGCAGGCCGAAGATGATGAAGCCCAGATTTCCGCCGACTGCCCCCAAGCGAAGCGGAATAATGGTCTTGGAGTGTACGCCCCACAGGGTCATTGCCCCGCCCAGATAGCCGATCAAATCAATTAAAAGAGCTGTTTCAATGGTCATGGCTTGATCTCCCCCCCTCTTGGTCGGTGTTTATTTCATATGCAGCCAGTCAAAACGATCCAGGGATTTGATGTCGACCTTGTTGATGGTCAGATCTCTTGTGTCGAAAGGAATGATATCAAGACGGATATTTGTTCCGGCTCCCCCCTGGTTGCGGACCTTTTGGAAGAATTCGATCATGGTGCCGATCCGCTTGCCGCCGACGCCAATAATTATGTCGCCAGCATTTAATCCGGCCTGCTGGGCAGGTCCCCCTTCGGTCACCCGCGAGATAAAGACCCGGCCTTCGGCTTCTTCAGTATAGACACCCAGCCACGGCGGTACAGGCGGTTTGCGCCTGCCGTGGGAAATCAGGTCTGCAAGAATGGGCTTCAGGCTTTCGACGGGCACGAACATGTTGCCGATTACCGGGCGTTCCTGAATGATGGCGTCATTGACGATCAATGATCCGATGCCAACCAGTTTTCCTGATCCATCGATCAGCGCAGCACCTCCGTATTCATGATGGGGCGGCAGGGTGAAGATGGCGTTGTCCAGAAGGTATTCCCAGTATCCGGCAAAAGGACGGCGCGAGACGACGCTGGCGGCGATCACGGGGATGCGACCCTGATAGCTGACGGCCAGGACCGGTTCGCCCTCGCTCAAACTTTTAGAATCCCCCAGTTCCAACGCCGCCGCCCTGATCGGCTTCATGGCGCGGACAAGGCCGAACCCTGTGGCGTGGTCATAGGCAACAAAACTCGCCTGAATTTGATCTCCATCAGGGCCGCTAATGACAATTTCCTCGGCCTCCATAATCAGGTAGCCGATGGTCAGAACCAGCCCGTCATCATCAATCAGGACTCCGCTTCCCTGACGCCGGGTGCCAAGAATTTGCGCCGTTCGGGCATCTTCGGGAACATTGGCGAAGACACCAACAACGGCGGAAAAGGTCGAATCGAAAGCGGTGGCCTGTTCCTGGGACGCCTTGCTGGTTTCCGCGGCTTGATGAGCAGGGGCTGGCGCAGCAGAACAGCCGCCAAGGATAAGGATTGAGCAGATCACCAGGGCAAGCGTTTGCGTGGAGAGTTTTCCTTGCATCTCCAGTAGCGCAGTTCTCAGGAATGGCTTCGGGTCCATGGTAATAATCATGTGTTGTTTTTTGCAAAATCGCCAAGAAAAAATTGGCTGCACTATCCGCCTTCTCATCCCTCTACTGCCGCGCTATATTATCGTGGATGTCTGATCCTTTTGACCTTTCTGGCGAACCTGCTCCTGAAAATTCGGTTACGGCAACGCCCGCCCCAACCTATCTGGATGGCTTGAACGAGAGCCAGCGCGAGGCTGTCGAGGCCGTTGATGGGCCGGTTCTGGTTCTGGCCGGGGCCGGTACGGGCAAGACGCGGGTGCTGACAACGCGCCTTGCGCACATTCTTTTGCTGGGCAAGGCGTCCCCGTGGGAAATGCTGGCCGTTACCTTTACCAACAAGGCAGCGCGCGAGATGCAAAACCGGGTCGGCGCTTTACTTGGTCGCGAGACCGAGGGCTGGTGGATCGGCACCTTTCATGCCCTGGCGGCACGGATTTTGCGTCGCCATGCCGAGGCGGTAGGGCTAAAATCCAATTTCACCATCATCGATCAGGACGATCAGGTGCGCCTGCTCAAGCAACTTGTTGAAGCCCATAACATCGATGAAAAACGCTGGCCACCCCGGGTGATCTCCGGCGTTATCCAGCGATGGAAAGACCGTGGCCTGATGCCGGACGGGGTGACAGATGCGGAAGGGTCGGACAGCGCCGACGGCAAGGCGGTGCTGATTTATAAAGAATATCAGGACCGGTTAACGACCCTGAATGCCGCCGACTTTGGAGATTTGTTGTTGTTGTGTCTTGAACTGTTCAAGAAGCAGCCGTCGGTCCTGGCTGAATACCAACGCAAGTTTCGCTACCTGTTGGTGGATGAATATCAGGATACCAACGTTGCCCAGTATCTGTGGCTCAGGATGATGGCCCAGGGGCATAAAAATATTTGCTGTGTGGGTGATGACGACCAGTCGATCTATTCCTGGCGTGGGGCCGAGGTTGGCAACATCCTTCGTTTTGAAAACGATTTCCCGGGCGCCAGGGTTGTACGGCTGGAACGCAATTACCGCTCAACTCCCCATATCCTCGCCGCAGCGTCCGGCCTGATCGCCAAAAACCAGGGGCGTTTGGGCAAAACCCTGTGGACCGATCTGAACGAGGGCGACAGGGTTGGGATCCGCGGCGTTTGGGACGGGGTTGAGGAAGCCCGCATCGTTGGCGACGAAATCGAGGCTCAACAAAGCAAGGGACATAGTCTGAATCAAATGGCAGTGCTTGTGCGCGCCGGATTCCAGACCCGCGAATTTGAAGAACGCCTGATTACCCTTGGCCTGCCTTACCGAATCATCGGCGGCGCACGTTTTTACGAGCGATTGGAAATTCGCGACGCCATCGCTTACCTTCGGGTGACCTTACAACCCGACGACGATCTGGCTTTCGAGCGCATCGTCAACACTCCCAAGCGCGGACTGGGCAGTGTCACCATTCAGACGATCAGCGTATTTGCCCGTGCCGAACGCATCCCGATGATACTGGCGATCAACCAACTGCTGGAAACCGACGAGTTGGGAGCCCGTGCGCGCACCACCCTGCGCGATCTTCTCACCGACTTCGGACGCTGGCGAACCCTTGCGGGCGAGGTCGACCATGTTGATTTAGCCCGTCAGGTTCTGGACGAGTCCGGTTACACCGCCATGTGGAAAATGAGCAAGGCACCGGAAGCGCCGGGCAGGCTTGAGAACCTGAAAGAACTTACAAGCGCCATGGAAGATTTCGAGAACCTGCAGGGGTTCCTGGAGCATGTCTCGCTGGTAATGGAAAATGAAGAATCCACATCCGAAGACAAGGTCACCCTGATGACCCTGCACGGAGCCAAGGGGCTGGAATTCGATACGGTCTTCCTGCCGGGTTGGGAAGAAGGCCTGTTCCCCCACCAACGCGCCATGGATGAGGGGGGGACGTCGGCTTTGGAAGAAGAGCGACGCCTTGCCTATGTTGGCCTGACACGGGCACGTAAACGCGCCATGGTCAGCTTTGCCGCCAATCGCCGGGTTTACGGAAACTGGCAATCAGCGATTCCATCGCGCTTTATTGACGAGTTGCCAGTAGAGAATATAGAGCAATCGACCGATCAGGGGTTATATGGTGGTAGCGGCTATGGTGAACGGTCGGCCTTTTTTGATACTGCCAGCCAGCGGCAGCGCCGCCGGGGCGGATTTACGGAGCAACCGGCGTGGAAGACGCGCTCTCTTTCCTTAGAATCCGGTGAAGGCGGGCAAGGCTTGCAGTCGGGGCAACGGGTATTCCATCAAAAATTTGGATACGGCGTGATCAAGGCTATTGATGGCGACAAGCTTGAAATCGCATTCGAGAAGGCCGGAACCAAAAAGGTGATGGCCAGTTTTGTCTCATTACCTTGATTCAGTCTTTGACTCCAACGCATTAACAAATTGTTTAGAATAAATCTCTAGCCTGTTCCTCTGAACAAAGGAGGGCCAGAATGGCTTTATTTTTATCAGTTGCTGCTTTTTTGCTTTCGGTTTCGGCGGTCGTTGTCGGCGCCGAGGCTTTGCGTCGCATTAACGGTCAGAACGAGGAATTCCTGAAGGCCTACGTCAAGCAGATCCGGGCCGACCTTGAAAGCAAGGATGAGGAAATGATTCTTGTGAAAAAGGAAATTCAGGAATTGAAGCGTTCCCGGCAAGCCAACCGGGAAACCCTGCGTAAGCTTGAACAAGGGACCAAACGCAAGCGCGACGCTGAAAGCGAACAATTCGTCATTGAGCCGCAGGACAAATACGGCGATTTCATCCCCAGTTCTTCCGCCCCGCGCAAACGAAACGTCGCATAAAGCTAACTGCATCCTATCGAATTCAGTTGACGCCGGTCCGGTGGCTCCCTCATACCCTCACTATGAATAAATCAGCAGGTCTATGGCGCATCGAAGTCGCCGCAACGGCAGAAAGTGTCAACGCGTTTGAACAGGCGCTGGACCCTTTCTGCGAAGCAATTTCATGGTTTGCAACGGACAGTGAAGGTGAGTGGCGTATCGAGGGCTTTACCGAGACCAGACCCGATGGCGCTGATCTGGCTGCCGCGTTGAGCGTCGTCGCCCGGGAATTTTCCATTGCCGTTCCAGAAGTGTCCGTCATTTCGGTCGAGAAACGCGACTGGGTTGCCGATAACCTGAGAATGTTCCCGCCAACTGATGCCGGGCGTTTTTTTGTCTACGGCACCCATTATGATACGCCGCCGCCCGTCGGACGGGTTCCTATTCTGCTTAATCCGGGGCGGGCGTTCGGATCAGGCGAGCATCAGACAACAATGGGCTGCCTGCTTGCCTTGAGTGATTTAGTCGGCATGCGGAAATTTAAAAAACCACTTGATATGGGGTGCGGATCGGGAATTTTGTCGATCGCTATCGCCAAGGCGTGGCGGGTGCCCGTGCGGGCGGTTGATATCGATATTAATTCTATTGTCGTGGCCCGGCAGAACATTCACCGAAATGGTGTTCCGGGTCTGGTTCGCGCATCGCGATCCAATGGCTACGACTCGCCACTGGTGAGGCAGGGCGGGCCATATGATCTGATCGTATCCAACATTCTTGCCAATCCGTTGTGCAACATGGCGAAGTCGTTGGGAAGCACTTTAAGGAATGCCACAGCAGGCGGCGGGATTGTTATTCTTGCGGGTTTTCTTGAATGCGACGCCAACCGTGTTTATGCGGCCCATTACCGTCAGGGTTTCAGGTTGATGCGATCTTATCATATCAGGGGTTGGCGCACCCTGGTGCTGCAACGCCGCCCGGCCTTGGGCACTGCCTGTAAAATCAGCCAGATATAGAAAATGAATAACCATATTTATATTAAGGCTATGGAATTTGCCTAAAACAACGTAGTATGTTTTTGCGACATCATGGGGATGATGAGTTATCGGGAGTAAAGGGCCAAGCGCCCTGTTGGAGCGGGACGCCAAGATTCCATCCTGGCATTGGTTAATGAATAAAATTAACGTTGTTTTGAAAATTTTGGCGATCGTTTTCGTCGCCGAAATTGTTGTTATGGTCGGGCTGAACATGTTCGGCGCAAGCCTGTCGCCCTATGCAATGTCGACCATTGACGCCTTTGCCCTTGTCGCTCTTTCGTTCCCAATGATCTATTTTTGGATCATCCTTCCGGCGGATAAATCCCGTAGAAAATTTGAAGCCACGTTGGAAATGACTCGGAGCGAACTGAAAAACAGCAAGAAAGAGCATTCTCGTAATCTGGCTGAAGAACATGTTCGCAGCAGAAGCCTTGCTGACTTGTCACCAGACGCCATCCTGGTTCACAAGAAAGGGGAAATTTTGTATGCCAATACCGCAGCGGCTGAAACGTTCGCTTTTGCTGAACGGTCCGATTTGATTGGTAAAAGTATCTGGGATTTCATCCCGCCTGATTCAACAGAAACAATCAAGACACGCATTGCCGCCCTGAGCCAGAACGACGAAGCCCTGCCCTTTACGGAAGTGAAAATGATGCGGAAGGATGGCCTGGCTTTTGATGCCGAAATAGTCGGCGGACTGGTTCCCATGGACGGTGAAATGGTCATTCAATCCATCATCCGCGATGTCTCCGAGCGAAAAAAGGCCAACACAGAAGTAAGAAAACTGTCTCAGGCCCTCGAACAAAGCCCTTCATCGGTGATGATCACTGATACCAGGGGCATCGTCGAATACATCAACCCAAGCTTTACCTCAATATCCGGGTATGAGCCTGAGGATATTATTGGTCAGAACGCCAGCATTCTGAAATCCGGCCAATCGTCCCGGGGTACATTCGATGATTTGTGGGAAACCATATCCGCCGGGAAGGAATGGCGGGGTGAAATGTATAACCGCAAAAAAAATGGCGACTTGTATTGGGAGATGGCATCGATTTCGCCGATTAGATCTGAAACCGGTGAAATCACACACTACCTGGCTGTAAAAGAAGACATCACCCAACGCAAGCAAGCCGAAGAACAACTGACCCATAACGCCAACTATGACGAGTTGACTGATCTACCCAACAGGGTGCTGGCCATGGATCGTCTGTCCCTGGCCATTGCGCGTGCCCATCGGGAAAGTCGAATGGTCGCCTTGCTGTTCGTCGATCTTGATCGTTTCAAAAATGTAAATGACACCCTGGGTCATAATATTGGCGATAAACTGTTACAGGAAGCCGCGATGCGTCTTAAAGACTGCATTCGCGACGGAGATACGGTGGCCCGCCTTGGTGGCGATGAATTCCTTCTGGTGCTTCCTGATCTTGGCGCTGCAATATCCTCTGAAATTGTCGCCCATAAAATCCTCGAGGCTTTCTCCAAGCCCTTTTATCTGGAGGGGCAGGAGCTTTTTATATCCGCCTCCATGGGAATCACCGTTTATCCTGCAGATGGCAAAACACCTGATGTGCTGCTGCGTAACGCCGACTCGGCCATGTATCGGGCCAAGAAAAAGGGGCGCAATACCTACAGTTTCTTCACCCTGGAATTGGACCAACTCGCTCACGATAATTTGCGCCTTGATGGCCACTTGCGTCATGCCCTGGAAATGAATGAACTCAGCCTCAATTTCCAGCCGTTGATTGATGGTAAAACCGGGCTTCTGACGGGTGCTGAAGCTTTGCTGCGTTGGGATAACGAGGTGCTTGGACGGGTAGGTCCGGACAAGTTCATTCCCCAGGCGGAAGAAACAGGAATGATTGTACCCATTGGTGAATGGGTGCTGATGGAAGCCTGTCAACAGGCAGCTAAATGGGTCAACGCCGGTAATCCTGATTTTCGGATCGCCGTCAATGTATCGAGCCGACAATTCCGGGACGGGAAAATCGTCGATATGGTCGTCAGGGCCCTGCTGGATTCCGGGTTGCCTCCCCATTGCCTGGAACTGGAACTGACTGAAAACCTGTTGGTTGAGGATGCGCCGCTTACAAGTTTCACCTTGCGCGAGATAAAGCAAATGGGCGTCCGCCTGTCGATCGATGATTTCGGCACCGGCTATTCGGCTTTGAGTTACCTGAAACGCTTTCCCTTCGACACCCTTAAAATTGATCGCTCATTCGTTTGCGATATCACCTCGGACCCTGAAAATGCGGCATTGGTCACAGCGATTATCGCCATGGCGCGTTCACTCGATCTGAAGGTTGTCGGCGAGGGCGTTGAGACAAAGGATCAGCTTGAAATGTTGCAAGCTGAAAAATGCGATACCATTCAGGGTTATTATTACTCGAAGCCCCTGACAGTGGAAAATTTTACGGCCTATCTGGACAAAGCGAACCAATCCAGAAAATTAGCCTGAACGATCCCGAATATAAGCAACAGCGGATAGGGACCATTATCGACGACGATGGCACCGGGCAGTATCCGATTTTCCGACAGGCGCTCCAGGTTCCGCACGTCGGGTGGGCCGATCCGTTTTCTTTTGCGCACCTGTGGACCCTCCTCACGGTTAATACGGTGAACAGCCTCAGAAAGAAGCTGAATCTTTTATTGGGTTGAATATTTGCCATGAAACTGCAAATTATGAATTTGGCGTCTGTGCTTAATATATTGATGTATTAATATTCAGATCAAAAACCTCCACTTCAGAATTTGGATTGTGAAATGAAGATATTTATTGGGGCTATTGCTCTTTTTCTTGGTCTCGCGGCTCAATTGACACCCGCAACGGCAGAAAATGGAACGACCTTAAAGCTCTGCAGCACAACATGGGGGAAATTGGGCGGCGAAAACCTTCCGGGTAAGGGTTATGTATCCGATTTGGCGATGAGGGTATTTCGTCATGCGGGCTATAAAGTCGAAACCAAGATCATGCCGTGGCCAAGATGTGTTGAACTTGTAAAACAGCAGCAAATTGATCTTGTTGCTTCGGGCTGGCGCGGTGATAACTTTGCCCCGTATTTCGATTACCTAAATGTAATTGTTAAAGACACCGTAAATTTCATCACTTTAGAAGGATCGCCCCTTCAATCTGGCGAGATGAAAAATTTTTATGGGAAAAAAGTCGGGCTGGTTAGGGAAGCAGGCGGGCTTGAGGCGATATTCGCGGACCAGGAAAAAATCGAAGTCGTGAAAGTCGGCAAGTTGGAAAAGCTTCCCGCCATGTTGGCAGGTCAAAGATTTGACGCCATCGTCAGCGACCCTGTCAGCCTGAATGAAGCAATCAAATCATTTGCCCAGCCGTTCACATATAAAATTAAGGCGCTTGATCCGCCCTTGAGGGTCAATCTGAACTCTCCCCTTATTTCGAAACAACATCCGAACAAAGATAAAATCATTGCCGATTTTGACCGGTCCTATCGGGTGTTGGTTGCTGAGGGAATGTATGACGAGTTAGAGAAAATACACGACCTCAAGGTGCAACGTCCGGACTAGCAAACATCTGCTGTGGGTCGACAGCGATCCTGATGGCTTATGCCAAGGCCCCGACAAATCGAGAACTCCTCTGGTGTGACCAGAATGTGACCGCATGAAGTTCTGTGGGTTTTAAGTGGCTGCCTTCTGTGATGTTAAACGGAAAGAAATGGTGGGCACGACTGGGATTGAAACAGACATTCTTCCTATGTTGATACCTAACACCCCCTAACAGCCTCATAGAAAATCTCAGTATTCCTCTTACATTATCAGCAAAACCAGGCTATATTTCTCTTCACGGCCTAACATTAGCTAGCATGACAAATCACGAAATTATGCTACCTATAGCGCTACCTATTTGTGAAATGAGGATCACTGCCGATGGCCAAAAAGCTAACAAGCAAAGGCATTGAACGGATAAAGCCACCTGTTGGCAGAGACCAGAAGGAGCATTGGGACACCGAAGTTTCTGGGTTGGGACTGCGTGTCGGCGCTAAGGGAACGAAGGCTTTCACCCTCCTCACGAAAACCCTTGTGAACGGCAAGATGAAGAACGTCCGCGTTACCTTGGGTCGTTTCCCCGCCACGACACTTGCCGATGCGCGCGCAACAGCTATTGAGAACAAGACCCTCGCACAACAAGGAACCGATCCCCGCAAGGCTAAACAAATAACAGAACGAGAAAAGGTAAAGGCATCTCGCCTTACTTTCTCAGTATGTCGGGATGAATTTCTGGAAACTGGAAAAAGATACGGAATTGGACGGGGGCGGAAGAAAGCCAAAAGTGCATGGCGGGAAAAGACGCTGAAAGATAACACCTGGGCTTTGAGCAAATTTAATGCGTGGAACAATCTGTCCATCAGAGACATCACCGAACACGACATAACCGATGCCCTGAGAGAAATTGAAGAGTCGGTATCTGAAACCAAGAACCGGAACTTGACGGGTGCATCTTCAGCGCACCGTTCTTTTGAAGTCTTGAACACCATGATGAATTGGTGCGTACGTAAACGGCTAATTGATAGTTCTCCATGCCAGTTCGTAGACGAAGTCCCGGAGAAGCTGCAAAGAGATCGCACACTTGAAGATGATGAAATGCGGGCAATCTGGAAATCTTGTGATGTGCATGGCGGCCCACTAGCCGATTGCCTGAAAGTACTCATTCTAACAGGGCAACGTCTGAAGGAAATATCCGAAATGACATGGGCCGAGGTCGACCTTAAAAAATCCACCCTCACTCTAGATGGTAGGCGCACTAAGAATGGCTTGCCGCATATTGTTCCACTATCACCAATCGCAAAATCAATTATCAAAAATCAGGAACGCATAGGCGAGTTTGTATTTTCGACGAAAGGAACCACCCCTGTCGTTGGTTTTAGCAAAACAAAGAAAAGCATCGACAGAAAATCAAGCGTCAGAGATTGGCGCATTCATGATTTCCGCCGCACAATGGTGACGGGTATGAACGAGATGGGCATCGCGCCACATGTCGTTGAGGCTGTGGTCAATCATATATCGGGGGAAGCGAAGGCTGAAGTTGCCGGCATTTATAATAAGGCGCAATACATGGATGCAAGGAAGGCCGCGCTCAATGATTGGGGCGTGCACGTTGAGAAGATCGTTACCGAGAAATAGTTTGGAGAAAGATAAGTTATAAATTGGGAGATGCCGGTATGAGTGACGATGAAATTGAATGGGGACGTGTCATCGGCGAGCTTGCTGGGGATCAATTGCGTGGGAATAAGCCGTTAAATCAACTCCGCCGGGACCGGGCACTATCACTTCTTCAGCAATGTCATGATGAGAACGTTGCCCCACCAACCGAGTTGATAGATCTGATCGCGGTTTTTATCGGGGATGACCGTCGCAACACACTACCGTCCGATAAAGATATGCAAGCGGCTGGATTGGGGCGTGTCGGTAGTGGGCGTGAAGCCGAATACATAATGCGACTGCTGGCTTCCGAATATGACGTCCCCCCTGGCCAATACCCGAAATTGGTCGCGGCTGCGAAGTATGAGGCAGAACATGACGTCGATCCGACGGGAGAAAAGCCCAGCCAGGCAACAAAGGCGGGCATTGCCGACGAGGCGGGCATTGCACGGGCGACAGTCAGCAGTTACCAAAAGAAAGAAAAGTACCGCGAACTGGTCATCAAATACCGGGCTGAATTAGCCGGGGGTGTCAATGTCCCCTAGGGCGTCTACCATATCGTAACCGCCTAGCGCGAGCCATCCTTACCTAACTTTTAAATAGTGAGGTATCAACGATGTCCGCCAACAACAATGATTTCGTATTAGCCCCCCAGAAAAAATGTCAGAAAATCGCCGGTGGCGTGTCTGCTATGACCTGGTCTCGCTGGGAGCACAGTGCATCAGTTGGGTCTGAAGGGGCCGTCGATTTAGATGTAGCTGAAGAGGCTAACCAATCGGATGAGCCTGACGGAGCGTACAGCCCTAAGTTCCCCACCGCGTATGTCATCAACGGGCGCAAGTATTACAGCCTCACTGAACTTTATCAGTGGCTAGAAACCCATCGCGGCAAGCCAACAAACGAAATACCTGATGCTGAAGCCGGCCGAGAAAAGGGGCGAGCGGCACTATCTGCTGCCTAAGCCCCTCTCATTTATCTCACCCTTATTGCGGTGGCATGAAAACGCCCCGCACGACCTCCACAGTCGATACGGGGCAAAGAAAGTTTGCAAAATGAATATAGTCGATAACCCCAAAAATATCAATCCAGACTTAACCGCAACACAACATCATCTGGAGCGCCTCTTCAGGCGCTGCCAGGACGAATGCCCAGATACCACACTGCAACTGGATCGATCAGAAGTGGACGGGCAAGCGTGGATATCACACCAGTTTCCAACGACAGTGGTCGGAATCGCACAAGCAGTGCAGTGGGCAATGGATTGGAACAGCGCCGGTTGGAATATATACGTTGGCGCTAACCCCCGTAAGTTGGGCTTGGACCACAACAAGAGCGCAACGGATAAAGATATTCACTGTGCATTCTTCAGTTTCGGTGATCTCGATAGCGAAGAATCACTAGAAATAGCCAAGGCTGGGATGCCGATCAACAACACATACAGTACAAACACAGGCACAACACCCTGGCGCCGGTGCCATCTGTACTGGGAACATGAGAACCCTGTCTATAACCTGGAAGCCTGGAGACAGACCCAGGTCGGCATAGCCAATTACTTCAAGGGTGACAGTGTCATCGATCCCCGCCGCATACTGCGCCTCGCTGGGTGCGTAAATTACCCCACAGCAAAGAAGCGGGACAAAGGCTACATCGCTGAAACCGCAACGATACAAACAGAATTCGATGGTGAAGAGCGTGATCCAGTGGACACCGTTCACCTTCATACGACATACGCTGGCACCCCTACAGCCAGTGTGACGCCGGGATCGGAAGGCTCCAAGGGTGGGTTGGGTCTACCTACTTTCGGTCCTGGCGTCGAGTTACAGAAGACCCTAGACGCCATCCAGGAAGGCAACTGGCACAATGCTGTGCGTGACCAGGTAGCGTCCTGGGTGGCTATAGGGTGGCCGGCTGACGCTATTCGCCTATCATGTTTGGCGTTCACGCAGCCTGGTTACACTACCGAACAGACAACGACAGAGGTCGATGTCATGTTGAGAGGTGCTATCGATAAGGGATATGCGCCCGAACCGGTGCACGCACCGCCACCGGTTACACCGAGTGTCCTACCTGACCTTATCCTTAAATCCATGACACAACGCCCAAGCGTCAGGGAGATTCCCCTTCGCGAATTCGTCTATGGGAAACACTTAATCAGGAAGTTCACATCGGCAACGATCAGCCCTGGCGGTGTCGGCAAGACAACCTTGATGATGATTGAAGCCGTCGCTATGGCTGCACAGCAATCCCTGCTCGGCGTTAAAATTTATGAAAAGAACCTCCGTGTCTTACACATCAACCTCGAAGACCCCCAGGATGAACTAAACCGACGTTATTACGCCATTCTTGACCACTTCAACCTTGATCATGTTGACATCGGCAAACGGGTTTTCATTCATTCAGGCCGTGACCGAAAAGTTATCCTCGCAGAAAAAGGCGACAACGGGCTCGTCATACAGACCCCCGATGTGGACCAACTGCGCACCCAAATCATCGAAAACAGCATCGACGTTGTCTCAATCGACCCCCTGGTTAAGTCACACTACGCCGATGAAAACGACAACAAAGCCATCGACAGCGTTCTCGACATATTTGCGCAACTGGCAAACGACACAAATACAGCCATAGACCTCGCACATCATGTCAGGAAGACCCCTACCGGCATCGTAGGCCTCGCTGGCGACATCAACCAAGCCAGAGGGGCATCGGCCCTTGCGGGTGCGGTCAGGGCCGCAAGAACACTCACAGTCATGTCCACAAAGGAAGCCGAAGGGTTTGGCATCCAGGGAGAACGTTCCCGGTGGTATGTACGTGAAGACGATGCAAAAGGAAATATGTCACCACCTGCGGAAAACGCGGTGTGGATGGAGCGGCACAGCATTACAATTGACAATGGCGACAACT
>JADHSW010000020.1 GCA_016776705.1 Rhodospirillales bacterium | reverse complement strand
AATGCTTGGTGAGCGGGTGCGGGAACTTCTGCATTCGTCATCGGTCCCCGTCGCGGCTTCCGCCGCCCTCGCCATTGCCGTCGTTACTTCTGAAAAGGCGGTCTCTGAACTGGTTGAATTGCTGGCTCAAGAGAATATCGCGGAGGAAGTCCGGCGGGGCGCTATTCGTGGTTTGAAACGGGTTGGCGGTGATGAAGCCTTGCAAGCCCTGGTAACCATTCTGGGCGGTGATGACCGCCAATTGCGGCTGGAAGCCATGGGCGCTATCGCCGATCTGGCTAAGGAAGCCGACTGGCCCAATGCGGCTGGTGGTATTCTTCTCGCAGCTCTTTCCGGTGAACTGGTTCCGGAACCGCAGAGCAACCCCGAAGAGGTGAGCGAAGGGGTGCAAGAGGAAAAGAAATTAGAGAACGAATCACAGGAAGATGTTGAGCTGGAAGCCGAGGAAGAGTCCGAAGGCGATCAGTTCCCGACCTCGACCCTGGATTCGATTATGAATGTGGGTAAAACGCAAACCCTGGCGCCATCATCTGAAGAAGTGAAATTGTCTGCTGAAGATATTGATTTCCTGAGCTTGACCGGAGGGAACAAGAAAGACCGGCGGACATTGCCTCTCGTTCCCGATGTGGTCATTCATGAGGATGTGCGTTTTTTCGCTGCGCGATTGCTTTGCAATTTTGCCCAGCCAGAAGTCGCCGGTGCCCTTGTTGCTTCATTGTCCAGCAACATTAAAGACCTGAAGCAAACGGCGCTGGAGTCCCTGGCCCATATTTGCGCCAGCGTATCTGAACTTCCCGGTGACGTTATTGAAGCCCTGTTGGTTGAAGCCAAATCATCCAATCAGGATATTCGCCGCCAGGCCATACGGGCGCTGGGCTGTTCAAAAGAAGGCAGTGTGGTGATGGCTTTGATTAACGCCCTGGACGATGAAAACAGCTTTGTTCGTACAGAGGCTATTCGTTCGCTTGGGCGTCTGGGTGAAGCGGGAACAGGGGTCAGCCGGTTCCTCAAAGACCCTGAGGCCTTTGTTCGACTGGAAGCCGCACGGGCTCTTGCTGAAACCAGGGCAGGCGGCATAGTCGAAACCCTCGTCGAATATGCCTACTCGTTTGAAGGCTATCACGGACGTGAGGCCGCACGCTTGCTGGCGAATATCGACAAGTCGGCAGCCAACGCCTTGTTTATCGAAGCGCTGAATGATGAAGAACGCAAACGCATTTGGAAAGTGGCCATCGAAGGCCTTGAAGAAATCAACCAGAACCGGGCCTCTGCCCATGCTCCGGCCTGAATGATTGAGAAGTAGAAAGGAAGAACACCTATGAAGAAAGCTCTTGTTTTTAAGGCTCTCACCGTTGGCGTTGCAATGATGGTGACGGCTCCCTTTGCCGCCCAAGCAGCCAAGGATGAATACAAGGTTATCACTGTCGCCAACGGCGCAACGATTTCCGGAAAAGTCATGTTCGATGGCGCACTGCCTGAAGATGCTAAAGAGAACATTCTGATAACAAAGGATCAAACTGTCTGCGGCAAAGGGGAGCGCGAGATTGCCTGGGTTGACGTCAAGGACGGCGCACTGCGTGGTACCTTCGTGTTCCTGGACAAGATCAAGGAAGGAAAGGACTGGATGCCGCCGTCCGGCGGTTACCTGATCAATCAGGAAGACTGTCGTTTCCACCCCTGGGCACAGGTTGTCAAACCTGGCGAAATTACTATTCGAAATAGCGACAAAGGGGTTCTTCACAACATCAACACTCGCGAAATGATCGGTGTTGAAAAAGGCCGCGTCGTCAAAAAGGGTATCTTCAACTTCGGCCAGCCTGATCCGGGTGATCTGGTGCAGGAACTGAAGACCAGTCGCGGTCCTTACATCGGAATCAACTGTGAAGCCCACAATTTCATGTTCGGTTTCATGATGGCTCCCAGCCATCCCTATGCGGTTGTTGTCGGCGAAGATGGTTCGTACTCACTGGATGGAATTCCGGCAGGAAAATACACGCTTAAAGCATGGCATCCGCGCTACGGCATTCAGAAAGCCAAAATTACAGTCGAAGCGGGCGGCTCGCTTGAGCAAAGCTTTACCTTCAAAAACGAAGGTTAGGTACGTCTGCGTGCCTGATACAAGAAGCAAACAGGAACAGGGATACAATTGGATATGAAACAGGGGTTTAACCGCCTTGCAAAACCGGGTGTGATCGTTATCACCCTTTTGGCCATGGTCCTGTTCGCCTCTCAGGCGCTGGCTCAGGAAGCTAATGTTTACAGGCAATTCCTGGGCATGGATTCCAGACGTTTTATCTGGTTCCTTGCGCAAATGCATCTTTACTTTGGTGCTTTCGTCCTTGGCGTTCCGATGTTTGCACTGGTTATTGAAATCGTCGGCTGGCGATCCGGTGATAAGAAATACGACAAGCTGGCTTACGAGTTTACCAGTTTGCTCAGCGTTGCCTATGCCACCACCGCCGCCCTTGGCGGTTTGCTGACGTTTGCTTTGGTCACCCTGTATCCAACGTTCTGGGGTTTTATGGCGGGTGTCTTCAAAGACATCATGTTCGTCTATGCCCTGATGTTCTTCTTCGAGACATTCTTCCTGTATCTGTATTACTACGGCTGGAAAGCCATGAAGGGGGGGCGTGATTTTTCTCGTCCTCTGCAATTGGTCCTGAAAGCCATGGGTATCCTGTGCGTTGTCTTCACCGTGGCCTTCGCCTTCGGCATGTTCGATCCTGAAGGCGGTATGCGCACCGATACCCGTACCTTTATTATCGTCCTGTATTTAATCCCTATTGCCGCTTGCTTCTTTATGGTCAAGAACCTGAAGACGACGCATATTGCCATTGGCATTATGTTGAACGTTGCAGGAACCCTGATCATGATGCTGGCTAACAGCTGGGCCGGTTTCATGATGAGCCCGGTCGGGGTCAGCGAAGCGGGTGAGGTCACCGGAACCACATGGCAGGCGTTCGAAAATATCCTCGCCACACCAATCGCCATTCACCGCATGCTTGGAAATCTGGCCTTCGGTGGCTTGGTCGCAGGTTCATACGCCGCCGTTAAATTTATCGGTTCCAAAACGATTGAGGAGAAGGCCCATTACGACTGGATGGGGTATGTCTCCAACATGGTCGCCGTGGCTGCGCTGATCCCGCTTCCTTTTGCAGGTTATTATCTTGGCCGCGAGGTCTATTCGACCAGCGCCGTCATGGGTAACAACATGATGGGTGGCGACTTCTCGTGGACCTTCATCATTCAGGCGATGCTTGTTGGCTCCCTGTTCCTTATTTCCAATTATTATTTGTGGAGCGGTATGACCCGTATCCCCGGCGCGGAACGGTTCTATCGCTACATTAAATTCATTTTGTTCGCGCTGATCCTGTCGTTCGCGATTTGGCTGACACCGCACAATCTGCCACTTTCGGCTCTTGAAGTAGGTGAGATGGGCGGTAGCCAGTATCATCCGATGCTCAAGTTCCTGGGGCTAATGCCTGCCAAGAACGCCGTGGTTAACCTGATCATTCTGTCGACCTTCTTTAGCTTCCTGCTTTACCGTCGGGGCAACAAGGTTGAACCTGTGTCGATCCGGGATCAGGGCAAGGGCTCCAGGATTGTTATTATTGGCGCCGGTATCGCCGCCATTCTTCTTGTCGGTCAGTACGCCCTGACAATGATGACAATGAACCCTGCGGACCTGGACCTTCCTGCTGATCGGGCTTATTACATGCGCGTCATGGGTTGGCTGTTGATTTTTGAATGTGTGACAGCCGCCTTTTGCGTGTGGCTCGCTCTCAGTGATCGTGGCAAATTGGCGCAAGGCATTTACCTTGCTGTTACCGCCTTCAACGTTGCCATCTTCCTGGGCGTCTGGGGCTTCGTGGTTATGGAAAAAGCCTCGCCGGTTCTTCGTAACGTCGCCGTTTCCCAGTTCCTGCAACTGATCAGTTGTCTGATCCTTGTTACCGCCATCGATTTGTTCCTGTGGAAAGGGTCGAAAGAAGTTGGCACGCTGAAGTGGGGCAAGATGACGACCCGTTCCCAGTATGCGCTGCTTTTGTTGACCATTGTCATCACCATGAACATGGGCCTGATGGGCTTTATACGTTCCGGTCTTCGTGGTGACTGGCACATTTTTGGCGTCATGCGCGACACCTCCGACTGGGGGGCGACGCCAACCAACTTTGTTATGACCCAACAGGTTGGCGCAGCCGTTTTGCTTTTCCTGGTCGGCTGCGCCTTCATGTTCTGGCTCGGCAATCTCGTTAGCAAGGCTAATAACAAGGCGTCAGATTCTACCCATAGCGGGGAGACCGCAGAATGAAAAGTCCTCTAGTAAAAGTCTTCTGTTTTCTTGTCCTGACTGTCGTTCTGTATAACTGGATTGGTTACGCCATTACCGATCTTTCAGGCGGTGCAAAGGATACGTCTGCCGCAGTCGATATCAGCCCGGAAGGCGGCGAGACACTTTATTGGGGTAAGGGTCGTTGTTACACCTGTCATAGCCTGGGCGGCCAGGGCAGCGCCGTTCGCGGCCCCAACCACGGGCAATTTGGTGAAAAATTCCCACTTCCCATGGGTTCGCGTGCTGTTGAACGGGCAAAGGAACGCTCTGAAAAAACCGGTGAAGAATTTACCGCTGTCGATTATGTCGTTGAAAGTATGGCTGATCCCGGCGCCTACGTGGTTAGCGGTTACAAGAACGAAATGGCCGTCGTTTACGCACCACCAATTTCACTTAATCTTACTGAGATCAAGGCCATCGTTGCTTACATGATGGTTCAGGGCGGGGATTTGGATATGGAAGCGATTGATAGCGCGCCGTCCGAAATTTCCTCGAAGTTCTATTCAAAAATTCAGGCGGCTCAGGCGGCCGGTGGCGGTGACCCTGGTGCTGGTGCGACGGTGTACGAGGACAACTGCGAAGAATGTCATTCCCTCGAAGGCGAGGTTATGGTTGGTCCCGATCTTTCGACAATCGGTGATAAAGGCGTAAAGTTCATCGCGGAAAGTATCCTCAATCCGGCCAAGTCAATCACCCCGGGTTTTGAAACTTACAATGTTGAGACGAAGGATGGCACCATGATTGTAGGCGTGAAAACCGCCGAGGATGCCAACAAAGTGACGATCACAAATAAAAGTAGTGAAGAAATCGTGATCGCCAAAACCGATATCAAGTCGATGACCATTGATGAGAATGCGTCAGTCATGCCCGAAGATTTGAGTGAGGCGATGACAGTCAAGGATTTCCAGGATCTGCAATCCTTCATGATTATGCAGAAAGCAGAAAAGAAGGAGGGGGAATGATACCATGAAATCTAGACTTAACAGTTTCTGGACCGTCCTTCTTTCGGTCGTTGTCATTTATCTGATTGTCAAGTTCGGGATACCGGCGGTCGCCCGTCAGGTTACCGGGTTACCATTTCCGCTGCCGGTTCCGGGTGCTCTGATCTTCATCTATATGGTGTTGACCCTGATCGCCATGTTCCTGCTCGTCACTTTTGACGATGGGCCGCTGAATGACTTCCTGCGCCCGATCAAGCGCTTTCTGCGCGGGGACTTCTCCAAACCGGTTCGCGCCGTTGGTATCGTACTCATTTCAGCCGCAGCCGGATGGTATGTCTACGACAATGCGGTGCCGAAAATAGCTGCTCCGCTTGCCTTGCGCATCCAGCATCCGTCATCCAATTTTCCGAAAAAAATGGAAGACGCGCAAAACCCCATGGCCAACCCGACCGAAGATCAGGTCGCTGCCTTTATCGAACAGGCCAAGGCCGGTGAAGTTCAGTTCATCGAACAGGTCATACCCGATTTTGAAACATGGAAGGAAGAAACCGGCGAGGAAGATCCCTTGCTGGCGATCAATACACCAGCCATCAAAAAGTTCCGGGCCGAACTGGAAGCCGACAATGTTGATAACGAAACAGCCCACGCTGCCCTGATGGAAGTACGATTGTTTCAAGGCCGTGCGCTTTATGCAATGAATTGCAGGCCTTGCCACGGTGACAGTACCGCTGGTGACGGCCCTATGGCCGACGGCTTCAAGCTAAGGCCCATTAATTTCACAGATAACGGCACCATCGAAACAATCGTCGAAGGTTATACCTTCTGGCGTGTTGAAAATGGCGGCCCCGGCTTGCCGCTGGAAGCAACGCCCTGGGATTCTGCGATGCCAGAATGGAAAGTCAGTCTGACCGAGGAAGAGCGCTGGTTAATCATCATGGCCGAATACGATATGGCGGAAAAAACCCCTCGTATTCCTGAAAAACACTAAGCCGTGGGGACCGATAACATGAACAGGAAAACAAACATGATCTTCGGAAAACTTGGCGCAGCCCTGACGCTCATGGCGTTAATGGTTCCGGGAATAACGCAGGCCAGTACGGTCCCCAGTGGGTCGATGCCGAAAGCGACGGAGGAATTTGTCGAAAAGGGTCGCCAGATCTATATCAAGCGGTGCAGCTTTTGCCATGGCCTTCTGGGTGACGGTAATGGTCCCGCTGCTGATTATCTTGATCCCCGACCGCGTGACTTCACGCTGGGTACATATAAGTTCAGGACCACCATTTCTGGTGAACTGCCAACCGACAACGATTTGTTCCGCACGGTTTCACGTGGACTGCCCAGCACCGCTATGCAGGCTTTCGACAGCGACTTGATTAAAAATGGCCTTTCCGAAGAAGAACGCTGGCAGGTCATTTCCTACATCAAGACCTTTGCTGTGGAATTTGATAATCCCGACATGGACCCCATCAAAACAGGCAAGACAGTTTCCCTGCCAGCCAACATGCCTCCATTCAGCCCCGAGCTGGTCGCCAAGGGCAAGGAGGTATTCCTGAATGCAAAATGCTGGAGCTGCCACGGTAAAGCTGGACGTGGCGATGGCAACAAGGAATTCCGAAAGGATGACTGGGGCTTTCCGATCCGCATTCGAAACGTTACTCACCCATGGAAAATCAAGGGTGGAGGAGATGTCGAACAGATCTACCTGCGCTTCACGTCTGGCATTAATGGCACGCCGATGCCGTCTTTCGTCAAGACATTGTCTGAAGATGATCGCTGGGCTCTGGCCAATTATATTAAATCATTGCAGCATAACCTGACCTCGCAACAGGTGTTGACCGCACTGACTGTTGAAGGCGATGTGCCTACCGACCCGGCAAACGAAGCCTGGAACAATGCCCAACCCATGGACATGCGCCTGGCCGGTCAGGTTATCGTGCCGCCACGTTGGCAAAATCCAAGCATTGAAATGGTAACGATACAGGCGATTGCCAATGACAGGAATATCGCCTTCAAGCTGACCTGGGACGACCCGTTCAAGGATATCAAGCATGATGTCACAAAGGAATTGAATACCGACGAGATTCAGAAAGTCGGTATCTTCAACTCCTATGTAGCGGCTAATGGCATGATTCCGCGCGCCCTGGATACCTTCCGCGATTCTGTTGCACTTCAATTCCCGGTAAAGGAGCCGTCAGGTACCAAGAAGCCGCATTTCCTGCGTGGCGATTCATCCAATCAGGTAAACCTGTGGATTTGGAATGCCGATGTTGCCGAGGCAGGCGGAAAAGCCACAGTTGATGCCAACGCTCGTGGTTGGCGTCAACCGCCAAAAATTCAGAAAGATGATCAGCAGCAAGTTGTCTCACAGGCGAATTGGGATCAGGGTCAATGGACCATGGTCATGAAACGCGCACTGACAACCGATGACAAAAATGATGTTCAGTTCATGCCCGGCAAGTTCATCCCGATGTCCATAAATGCTTGGGACGGATCGAACGGCGAGCATGGACTGGTCATGAGTGTGTCCAGTTGGCATTACGTCCTTATCGAAGCGCCCATGCCAATCACCGTCTATATCTTTACGGCGCTTGGCTTTCTTCTGACCGGCGGCGTTCTGGTTTGGTTTGCAAAAAAAGCACAGGCGGAACCTGGTTCCGAAGCGACATAGATCAAATAGCCTGTGATTGAATTTAACGCAGGTCGTTCTAGAGGAGAGTATGAATATGAAAACAGTCATTATAATGCTGACAGGGCTGGCCCTGGCAGGCCTTTCGGTGGACAATGCCCGGGCCGATGCCGCCGCCGGGAAGGCTGCGTTCGATGCAAACAAATGCAACGAATGCCATTACACGGATGGTCCAGCCAAGGAAAAGACCATCGACGATGTTTTGGCCAAGAAAGGACCGGAACTGTGGTACGCCGGATCAAAATTCAATGCTGACTGGTTAGGGGGCTGGCTTGCCGACCCAAAACCAATTCGCCTTCTTGCCTATAATTCCCTGAAGGAAAAAAACCCCGGTGATCATCCCAAACTGGCCGCTGCAGATGCCGGGTCAGTAAGGGACTTCCTGATGAGCCTGACCTCGGGCGATGTTGAAGCCGGTAAGGTCAAGGCGAAGAAAAACCCCAAGGGCAAATTGATCTTCACCAAAAAAATGCCGTGTTCCGGATGTCATCAGTACCCGGACAAAGACAGTGCGAAGGGTGGCATAAGTGGGCCGTCCCTGGTCGAGGCGGGCGTGCGCCTGAACCCGGACTGGATTCTCGCTTACCTGCTGCATCCGTCAGTCTTCAAACCGGTAAAGGATATGCCCAACTTCGTTGGCCTTCTTAGCGACAAGGATATGCTGAATGTCTCGCGTTTTGTCGCCAGTTTCCAACCGGATAAATAAGGATAAGATGACCATGAAAACGAAACACATCATCTTCACTGTGGCTCTCGTCATGACCGCAATGGTTGGCACGGCAAAGGCTTTCGCTGAAGACACCGAAAAAGTATTCCAGTTTTATTGTGCGCAATGCCACGGTGAAAAAGGCGATGGCCTGGGTGTAAACGTGACCAAGGATTTCCCGGTCACCCCACGCGCCTTCAACAACGCCGATGAAATGAACAAGCTGACAGACGCCGACCTTCGCAACGTTATCCGCGAAGGTGGTCCCATCGCATCGAAATCAGAAATGATGCCTCCTTGGGGCAAAACGCTGAGTGAGGCTGACATTGATGGTCTGGTCAAAAAGCTTCGTGACCTGTGCCAATGCAAAGGGAAGCAGGGTTGATACAGCCTGCTAGGGGGGAGAGGCCGACGGTGTCTCGTCTTAATTGATGAGACCCCGTCGGAGCCTCAATAAAGATCAAAAGACGTAATAGACGAGGATCAGGAGGATAACGACGAGGTTGATCGCCATACCGAACAAGATGAAGCCATTCGCGAAGCGGGTTTTTTTATCAGTACTCATGGGTTTGGAAAGTACGGGTGAAAGTGGATCGGGTCAACATCAAGAAACAAGTTATCCAGAGATTTTTGAACGAGGAAGAACATGAACGCAGAACCTGAGAATAAATACCCTTGGGCGGGACCGACGCTTTTTACCGTCGTCGCTTGTGCCTGCCTGGCATTTTTCATCTGGTTCCTTTGATCGTACAAAGTCGCATGATCCATTAACCAGTGAGGAAAACAGTGAACAATTCATTTGTCGCATTCGCCGCCGCCGCCGCCGCGTTCGGTGCGCTTTTCTTATCGCTTGATTACGCATTGATGAGTGCCCAGGGGCTAACCCTGTTCTTCCACGGCTGAATCGGAACAGCCTACGGTGCAAAAGGAAAGATTAATGAGGCCAGGTTTTCTAATTAAAATGGGTGGTGCGTTGCTGGTTCTGTCACTGGGCCTTCTCATTAACCCTGTGGATTTGCCAGGAATTGATCAGCTTGGTATTGATGCCGGCGCTGCATTCGCCGCAGATGAATCCCCTGCCGTTGAGGAGGAGGCCGTCTCACCTTATCAACCGGCGCCCAAATTGACAGAAAAGGATTATCCGACATTCCTTGGTTTCAACGGACGAGTTTTTGTCTGGATTGCGGCCCAATTGCACCTTTGGTTCGCCGCCTTTGTTCTGGCCGTTCCGATTTTTGTCTTCATCATCGAAGCCATCGGCATGAAAACCCGGGACAAGCGCTTTGACAGCATGGCATACGAGTTTATCAAGGTCAGCCTGACGGCCTATTCACTGACGGCAATCCTTGGCGGCTTGATGGCCTTTGGCCTGCTGGTTTTCTATCCCCATGTAATGGGTTACATGACATCGATTTTCAAGGAATCGATGATTTTCTATGCGCTGATATTCTTCGCCGAAAGCGCGTGCCTTTATATTTACTACTACGGCTGGCACTGGCTGCAGGGACCTTTCAAAAAATGGGTACACCTGACCATCGGTCTTCTGCTCAACGCCGTTGGAACCGTTTTGATGCTGTTGGCCAATTCGTGGCTGACCTTCATGATGAGTCCGGCTGGCATCGATGCTGCTGGTGTCTTTGGCGGGGACGTATGGGTTGCCATGCATAATTTCCTTTGGAACCCGATTAACCTGCACCGTTTCGTCGCCAACATTGCTTATGGCGGTTCCATTATCGGTGCCTACGCGGCGTTTAAGTTCCTGAGTGCCCGCACGGCGGAAGAAAAAGCCCATTACGACTGGATGGGCTACAACGCAAACTTTGTCGCCATTGCAGGCCTGCTGCCATTACCCTTCGCCGGTTACTATCTGGTTGCTGAAATATACGCCTACAGCCAGCAAATGGGCATCACCCTGATGGGCGGCATTTTCGCCTGGTTGTTCATTATTCAGGCGGTGCTCATCGGTACCCTGTTCCTGTCTGCCAACTACTATCTGTGGTGTGGCCTGGGACGCAGCGAAGGTGGTGTTCGCTATTACAAATATATGAAATATCTGGCCCTGGCCATCGTTGCCGCCTTCCTGGTCTGGTTCACGCCGCACACTCTGGTGCTGAGCAACGAAGAACTGAAAGCCCTGGGCGGACCCTACCACAAGTACCTGGGGCCCCTCGGCATCATGCCGGCGAAAAACACCGCCGTGAACATCATGATCCTGGTGACCTATTTGAGTTTTCTGTACTACAGGCGCGCCAATAAAATCGCCACGGTGGATTGGGTGAAGGCGGGTAACGCCGCTCAAATTGCCCTCTTCGTAATGGCGTTTGCCAATATCTTCTTCCTTGGCATCTATCACGGCTATTTCACAAACACGGTTTACAAGGTGGCGGCGTCTATCCCGCAGGTGCTGACGACGCTCACTGTTATCGTCATATCAACCGTGATCGATTCATTCATTTACAAAAATTCGAAGGAGGTCGCGCCGCAAAGATGGGGGCGGGTTCCGCCGCGCTCGCAGTACGCTCTGTTCCTGTTGGCGGTATCGTTCACGTGGCTGATGGGGCTGATGGGGTACATCCGCTCAGGCATTCGCCAACATTGGCATGTGATGGATGTCTTCCGTGATAATTCACCGGACGCCTTTACGCCCTCGTTGGGTTACGCGACGAATGTTATTTCGGTGGCGACGATCATGTTCATGGCGATGGTTATTTTTGTCTTCTGGCTGGCCCAGATAAGCGGTCAGAAAACGCAAACCGCCGGGTTCTGGAAGGAATAGCCACATGAAACAATTCCTTGCAGTCATCGGGTTTTCGCTTTTGACCATCGCCGGATTTACCGGGTTCTCGAACTTTGGTATTCCCCGTATTGAGCCAGCTCCACCGCCGACGGAAGAAAAGATTGATCTTGGCGCCATGACCATGGACCAGTTCATTGCCTTGGGCGAAAGAACCCTGAATGGCAAGGGCACCTGTAAGCTTTGCCATAACGAACTTGGCCGCGCGCCCATGCTTGAGGAAATCATACCCAATACAGAAAAACGTTTGGCGGATGAACGCTACAAAGGCGCTTCCAAAGATCTGGCCGGATATATTATGGAATCCATGGTCATGCCGTCGGCCTATGTTGTTGCAGGTTTTGGCAAGTCAGGCTCCAACGACACGGTTAGCCCTATGCCAGATGTGTCAACCGGTTCAATTGGGCTTTCACAAGCCGAACTTCTTGCCATCGTGGCTTATCTTCAGGATTCTGGCGGGGCAGAAGTCACCGTCGAAATTCCCACCGATGTGGGCAATGCGGCGGACGAGGAAGCAGATGCCGAAGTGCGTGACCCCATTACGGACCCCCTTGAAATCGCCACCGAATTCGGATGCGGTACCTGCCACAAGATCGGTGAGGATGAGGGCGATCTGGGACCGGACCTTACGACGATAGGGGCCACCCGCGACAGGGAATACCTGCGCCGGTCAATCCTGTATCCCAATGTCGATTTAGCGGAAGGTTATGAAGCGGACATCATGCCTGATGATCTGGGCGATACGATGTTCGCCGTCGAAGTCGAGCGTATCACTGATTACCTAGCCGGGCTCAAGTAGGAGGAGAATGCGGTGAAAATACCTAGACTACTGCAAGCTGTTCTTGTCCTGGTGGGCGTCTATGGCGGTTTCGTCCTGGTCTTTGATGTTATTCTGGAGCAGGTGATCCCTTCCAGCCTTTTGAACATGTACATGTTTTTCGTAGCGGCAGGCACATACATGGTGTTTACCTTCAACGAGGAAAGCACAGAACAGATCGTCGCCCCCATCAAGGCCCTGGTTGAAGACCCGTCCAGGAAGAAAATTCGCAACGTTGTCTTTGTCGTGCTGCCGCTGTTCTTTGGCTTGTTCACGTATCAACAAATGAAGCCCAGCTTTGAAGCACCGCTGGAACTGCGCACCATTCACCCGGCACCGCCGGCGGCGGTCAAGGTGTTCGGCAAGCGTTATAACCTGCTGACCCTGGTGAATCCCTATCGCAAGTTTGAAAAGGAAGATCCGGAAAAGTTTGATGAACTGGTGAACGAAGGCGGCGCGGTTTACATCAAAAACTGTCAGTACTGCCATGGCGACAAGCTGGACGGCAAAGGGCCTTATGCCCAAGGCTTGAACCCGGTGCCTTTGAATTTCCAGGACGTCGGCACCATTGCCCAGTTACAGGAAGCCTATTTGTTCTGGCGTATTTCTACTGGCGGTCCGGGCTTGCCCAAGGAAGCGACGCCGTGGCTTTCCGCCATGCCTGTTTGGGAAGACTTCCTCACGGAAGATGAAATCTGGAAGGTCATTCTGTTCCTTTATGACTACACCGGCTATTCGCCCCGGTCCTGGGAGCACGAATAATGAGAAAACTTATGAGCTTTAAATTCATCAATGGACTGGCTGCTTCGGCTTTGATGGCGAGTGTCTTCGCTTGTTTCCCCGTTTCGGCTGCACCCGGTGATGTGGAAAACGGTGAAAAAATTTACATGAAGCGTTGTGTTTGGTGCCATGGCGAAGAAGGCGAGGGGGATGGTCCCGCCGGTGACCTGTTGGTGCCGCCACCACGTGACTTCACGTCTGGACTGTACAAGATCAAGACCTCCCCGTTCGACGAGGACTTCCCCAATGATGCGGACATATTTCGGATGATTTCCGACGGTATGCCGGGTACGGACATGCCTGCCTGGAAAGATATCCTGAAAGACGAACAGGATCGCTGGGATCTGGTGGCTTACCTAAAGGCGTTTGCGGAACTTGAAGAAGAACCCGGAAAGATTGTCGATTATGGAACGCAGATCGCGACGTCCGAAGAAAGCATCGCCAAGGGCAAGGAAATCTTCCACGAAGGCGATCGCTGCTCGGAATGCCATGGTCAGGACGGCAAGGGCGACGGCATTAAGAAGCTCAAGGGCGATAGTGGTGCGCGTACTTGGCCGCGCAACCTGACCAAGCCCTGGACCTTCCGTGGATCAAACGATCCCAGGGACATTTTCACCCGTATTTCGGTTGGCATTCCCGGCACACAAATGCCGTCTTTCGCCAACCCGAAAAGTAAAACCATGCTTTCCATCGAGGATCGCTGGCATGTCGCCAATTACGTCCAGTCTCTCGCCAAGACGGACAAGGTGGTCCGCGCTGAAAACACCGTGGTCAAGGCCAACCGCATTGAAGGCGATGTGCCTTCTGATCCCAATGACCCAATATGGGATACAGCGGAACTGACAACGTTTATGACCGTGCCGCAGATTTTCGAGAAAGACCGCGTGTTCAAATACTCAAATGACACCATTACCGTCAGCGCCTTCTACAACGAGACTGAACTGGCGATGTTGCTTGAATGGGATGACCGTACGAAGAGTATTCCGGGTGATCCGAACATTGACAAAATAGCAGATGAAGAACCTTTCGAGGACATGATTTCGGTTCAGTTGCCGGTGAAAATACCTGAAGGAACACAAAAGCCGTACTTCATCAATGGCGATGCGTCCAACCCGGTGAATTTGCTTTCGTGGCGCAGCGGAACCGTTGATTCCAAAGAGTCGGCCAACGCCGCTAATGCGATGGGATCCGAAAACATAAAAGAAAGAGACGCCGCAAGCATTGGACTGAGCGCCAATAGTTCTTACAAGAACGGCACGTGGCGGGTGGTCATGAAGCGGCCTTTGGTCACGTCGGATATTGAAAACGACCTGCAACTTGTTGAAGGACGTTTCATCCCCATCGCCTTTGCCAATTGGGACGGCTCCAACAGCGAAGTTGGAAGTAAGCATACCCGCACGACCTGGTACTGGTTACTGCTGAAACCTGCTGACAGCGCCAGGCCCTACATTTTTGCATTGATTGTCGCCGGAATTATCTTTTGTGGTCTCGCCTGGTGGGCGCGTAGCGCCGGGCACGAGCAGGATCAGGCATGACGGAATTATCCCCACCAAAAGGTGTAAAGATGAAACTGTTCGGGGTTTCCCTGATCATCCTGGCGTCTTTGAACCTGATGGTTTCCTGGCGGGGCAGCCTTGATGTCAATTTATGGCAGGTGTTGATCCTGGGGATCGGTTTCTTTTTTTACGCAATCGGTGCCGCCAAGGGCGCGTCACGCCCCCAATCGGATGTAGGAGAAAAAGTATGAAGATATTTATACGGATGATGTTTCTGCTGACGTTCACTCTGTTCGTCATAGATTCGGCTTGGGCCGAAATCCAGTTGCCGGAAGAAGAAAAGATCGTCGCAAATTATCAAACCATGCAGGAGTTCCGCGCTTTTTATGATGAGGTCGAGGCAGCTCTCAAGGCCGAGGATATAGACCGTATCATGGCCCTGTACGCTGATGACTATCTGCACCAGGGTATCACAAAACGCCAGCTCCGTTTTATGTGGCTGGAGATTTTCAATGCCTATGACGACCTGTATTCGATTCACGCATTTTCGAACATCCATGTTACCGGAGCCGACGCCATTCTCAATTGTACCGGGGCGCTGATGGGGATCGAGAAAAAGGGTAGGGATTTTTTGGCTGTTGATCGTTGGATCATGCTTAACCACTGGCTGACGCGGATCGATGGCAAATGGAAAATGGTCGGTGGCGCTTCCCACACGGGAGCAACCTTAAAAGAATCGAAGGACGATAGCCATCCATTGTTCTAGATGAAAATCATTAAGACGACAGTCAAAAAAAGGATATTCCCATGAGCCCACAAACTCAGTCTCAAAAAGTTGAAACGAGCGACGACGAGCTTACCGCCGGAGCCTGCAAGCTGGGGCGGGTGCTGGTCGCCCTCGATGCATCGGAATATTCCGACCGTGCCCTTGCTGAGTCCGTGCGACTTGCCAAAACCGTAAATGGCGAAATCACGGGTATTCATGCTTACGCAGCGATGCTGCACGACCGTCGCTTTAAGCAGATGGAAGGCGGCTTGCCCGAACGCTATTTGGAAGAAGAAGAAATGATGTATCAGCGTGATGTTCATGACAGCCTGATTACAAAAGGCCTGAACATTATTTCCGACAGCTATCATGATGTTGCAGCAGTTGCCTGCGCAAAAGCCAAACTGCCGTTCCATCGTCTGAGCCCCGAAGGGAAGAACTACGCCAAAATTGTCGAAGAAACAAAAAGCGGGAATTTCGACGTTCTTGTGCTGGGAGCGTTGGGTCTTGGCGCGGTGCCGGGAAGCTTGATCGGCACTGTTTGCGAACGCGTCGTTCGTCGCAGTTCTATCGACACCCTTGTTATCAAGGATTCCGGGCGCGCCATTGGCGATGGCCCGATTGTTGTCGGCATTGATGGGTCCGAGCTTTCCAATGGCGCTTTGAAGACGGCTCTGGATATTGGCCGCCGCTTAGGTGTGGAAGTACATGGCGTCGCGGCTTACGATCCCTATTACCACTATGTCGCCTTCAACAAGATCGCAAGTGTGTTGAGCGACGAGGCAGGCAAGGTGTTCCGTTTCAAAGAACAGGAACAGCTTCACGAAGAATTGATCGACGACGGCATCGCCAAGATATACCAGTCCCATCTTGAAATCGCCCAACGCACTGCGTCGGATATTGGCATGGAGCTGAAAACAAAACTCCTTGATGGTAAAGTCTTCAAGGCCATTAATGATTACCTTTTTGAGGTAAACGCCAGCCTGCTCGTAATCGGCAAGACCGGTGTTCATGCAGATGCCGATCTGGATATTGGCGGCAATGCCGAAAACCTTCTGCGCATGGCCCCGTGTCATGTGTGGCTGGGGCAAACATCGTTCAGGCCACCGTTTGAAGTTGTCGCCGAAGAAACGATTTCCTGGAGCAATGAAGCCGAAGCCTATCTTGGCAGGGCTCCTGAATTTGCCCGCGGTATGGCTCGCAAGGCGGTCATTCGTCACGCCCAGGAACATGGTCATACTTTTATCACCCGGGACATTGTCGAAATCGTTTCCCATCAACTGATGCCCAAGGGCTGTCCTGCACACCGCGCCAAGGAAACCGGTGAAGAGGCCCTGAAATGGAATCCTGAAGCCATGGCATTGGTCGATGCCACGGGTGACAACGACATCGCCGCTGGTGTTATGTTGCGGGCCGAAAAGAAGGCCCGCCGTGAAGGCGCTGCGGAAATTGGCATTGCCCACGTGACGCCATTCCTCGACAAGGTTATTGAAAAAACTGAAGGCTTTAACTGGCAAACCGCATCTTTGGCTCGCATTTCGCGGGTTCCTGATCCCATGCGCGAAAATACCAGGGCTCGTATAGAGGCCGTGGCGCGCCAGCGCGGCGTTAACGAAATCACGCTCGAGATCGTCGAAGCCGGTCTGGAAGATGCCCGCAAGGCAATGCATGAGGCAATGCTCGAAGGCGGTCACACCAAAACCGTGGATGCAGGGGAACAATCCTATTGACGTCCAGTTACGCCACAGACCCACAAGCCCCATTCCTGGTCGCGCTTAATCTTACCCAGCGCTGTAATCTTGAATGTGCGCACTGCTATCTGGATGCAGGAACGCGAAAGGAAGGCGACAAGGCGGAATTAAGCACGACAGAAGTCAAAAGCGTTATCGATAACATCGCCGCCTTAAGTGACGAGACGATGGTGGTGCTTACGGGCGGCGAGCCAATGATGCGCCGCGACTTGGGAGAATTGGCATCCCACGCCACCAAAAGGGGACTGATGGTCGTGGTCGGCTCAAACGGCACTTTGTTGAACGACGAACGGGCCAGGCACCTCAAGGAATGCGGTGTGCAGGGCGTTGGTATAAGTGTGGATTCCCTGAACCCCAACTATCATGACGAGTTCCGCGGTAAGTCCGGTTCGTGGGAAAATGCGATGATGGGCATCGATGCCTGTCGTAAAAACGATCTGCGTTTTCAAATTCATTTTTCCGTCACCAACGACAATGCCCACGAACTGGATGACATGATCGCCTTTGCCCGTGAATCCGGTGCTTTTGTTTTCAACGTGTTCTTCCTTGTTTGCACGGGCCGCGGTGAAAAAATCACCAACATTTCGCTTGAAACCTATGAGAAGGTTCTGCGCCGAGTGACCGAAGCCGCGCGGGAAGAAAACGGCCTGCTGGTGCGCGCCAAATGTGCGCCGCATTTCAAGCGTATGGCGCTGGAACTGGATTCTGCGTGGCCTGTGACCGCCGCCCACGGATATGAAGCCGGCGGTTGTTTGGCCGGCACCCGGTATGCCCGGATTACGCCTGTGGGTGATGTGACCCCGTGTCCCTATATGGAAAATTCCGTCGGCAACGTGCGAGACTCATCGTTCTCGGATTTATGGCTCAATTCACCGATTTTCAGGCAATTACGCGCACCGATTCTTGAGGGACGTTGCGGTGAATGCGAATACACCAAGCTGTGCGGCGGATGTCGGGCGCGTCCGCTGGCCCGGGATGGCAATATGATGGGTGAAGATTTTCTGTGTGGCTACGAGCCTCAGGGCGGCGCTGTTATTGAGCCGCTTGGAGCCCAAGAAAGCACTCTGGTGTGGACGCCGGGGGCGGAAGAGTGGCTTGGCCGTATTCCCTCGTTTGTGCGCCGCTTCGTTCGTGTACGTGCCGAAAGTCATGTGCGTAAGCAGGGGGGAACGGAAGTCACTGCTGAAATTATGGGGGAAATGGCGCGCAAGAAATTCAAGGGCCGTGGTAAGCCGCCCTTATTTGTATCGGAAGGCCCTGCAGCTTCTTTGCTTAGCCGATTGGGGGTCAAAAAATGACCTTTGATGTCGCCATCATCGGTGCAGGCGTCTCGGGCCTGAGTGCGGCCTATGAACTGAAAGGCCGCGGCTATAACGTCGTCGTACTGGAGCGCCAGGTGCGCTCCGGCGGCAATGCCCAATCCGAACGTTTCGATGGTTTTCTGATGGAACACGGACCCAGTTCGGTAAATGCCCAGGCCATGGAAACGGTTGGGTTGGCCCGTGATCTTGGGCTCAACACCCTGCGCGCTGAACTGGGTAACGCTGTAAAGTCGCGGTATCTGGTTGGCGCTGGCTGTTTGAAGGGTATTTCGACCCATCCGCTGGGATTTTTGATGTCGGGGTACCTTTCGCCCCGGGCGCGGTTGCGCCTGCTGGCAGAAATGCTAGTGCCCGGTCGCAAGTCCGGTCCGGAAGAAACAATCAGTGAATTCTGGACTCGCCGCTTTGGCCGTGAATTCAACGACAAGGTAATAGAGCCGCTAGTCGCCGGGCTTTATGCAGGTAAGGCGGATAACCTTTCCGTGGATGCTGTTTTTCCGGCGATTGTTGAAATGGAACGTCAGTACGGATCCATATCTCATGCGGTTTTAAAGAAGCGCATTGCCAGCGGCAAAATGCCCGGTCGCAGATTGTTTTCGTGGAGGGATGGCATCGGCACCTTGCCAGCGGCACTGGCCAGTGATGTGGGAGACGCCGTAAAAACTGGTGTTACCGTCATCTCGATTAAGCGATCAGCCCACGCATACAACATCAAAACTGCAAGGTCGGGTAATTTAAGTGCACGCGCCGTAATCATCGCCACGCAACCCCATGTCGCGGCGGCATTGCTTGAAGACATGGATGCAACAGGCGCCGAAGCAATTTCCGAAATCGCCGCGCCGTCCGTTGCCGTCGCCTTTTTTGGCTTCAGGCGTGAACAAGTCGCCCACCCGCTTGATGGACTGGGCTATCTTGCCCCGGCTTGCGAGAAACGGCCTCTGAGCGGCGCCCTGTTTCCGTCCTCCATGTTCAAAAACCGCGCTCCTGAAGGCCACGTCGCGCTTTCGGGATATGTCGGCGGTGCCCGCGCCCCGGAAATGGCGAGGATGAGCGTGGAAGACATAACCGCGCTGGCGCTTGAGGAATTTCGCGACTTGCTGGGTGTCAAAGGGAAGCCTGTCGTATTCAGAGTGCGCCAGTGGCAGCAGGGATTGCCACAATTGACCACGGGCCATACGGGCAGGTTGAAAAGAATTGAAGATGCCGAAGATCGCCATCCAGGACTGTTCATAACCGGGAACTATTTCGCCGGGCCAGCGGTCGCCACCTGCGTCAAGCAATCCCTGGAAATGTGCAAACGAACCGACGGGTACCTCCGGGGATTATACAGTATGGAAGAACCGGAAAATTCAAACTTCGCAAAAACGGCCTTTCCCTGAATGGGGACTTTGTGGAATGTCTTGCGAAGTCTGCCCCATTTCCCCTAAGAGACGACAATGAAAAAAAATAACATCTTCCAAATCATGTCCGCCCTCGCACTACTGCTTGTTGTGATTATGAATGGCAGCGCCCATTCGGCCAGTAGCGAAGATCAGAAGCTTACCCAGTATGGTCAGTACGGCGGGCCGTACACACTTATCGATCACCATGGCAAAAGCGTCACCGACAGGGATTTTCTTGGCCGTTATGTGATGATGTTCTTTGGCTATACCTTCTGCCCCGACATTTGCCCGACCACCATGCAGGTTGTAAGCGATACCCTGGATATTCTTGGTGCACAGGGCGAAAAAATACAACCCGTTTTTGTCAGCATCGATGCTGAACGCGATACCCCGGAAGCACTAGCCGGATTTGTCAGCCATTTCCATCCCCGAATGATTGGACTGACGGGCTCAAATAAACAACTGCTGGCATTGGCCAACGACTACGGAGCTTCTTATTTCAAGGTATTTTTACCGCCAAGTATTGGCGACTCTGATGAAAATGCTGAAAAATCCGTTGAAGATGAAAAGTCAGGTTATCTTTATAATCACTCGGCGGCTACATATCTGATGGGGCCGGATGGAAAATTCATTACCTATTTTCCGTTTGGCATGCCGCCCGAAGATATGGCCGCAGAAACTCTTAAGATTCTTCAGGCTTCACCCCAATGAATTTCTACATTTCGGACGGTAGGGGAAGGGGCTTGAGACTGTTTGTCCTCAGATAAGAAATCAGGTTCGCCCTGTCTTGCTGCTTCTTCAGGCCCGGAAAGGTCATGCGGGTGCTGGCAACAAATTTGTAAGGCTTTGTCAGGAACTTATCCAGTTCTTCATATCCCCAGTGATTGTTCATGGTCGTCATATCCTGGGAATACTTGAAGCCCTTCTGGGAACCCAGTTTGCGTCCAACCACATCCCAAAGGTTGGGGCCGGTTTTGTTCGGTCCGCCCTGGTGCTGGGTGTGGCAGCTCCGGCAGCGTTGCTTGAAGATTTTCTCGCCCTTGACAGGGTCGGCGGCATCCATTCGAACTGTCAATTGGCTGGTGACGATGGCGACCTGATTGCCGTTGACTATTTTTTCACCGGCAAGTGTTGAGGGTGTGGCGGCAAGGAAAAAAGCCAAAAAAACAGCCACAGCCAAGAAGCCGGAAGGGATGGGTAAGCGAAAAACAGGGCTCATTAGATGTTCCTAATATTAAATTTCCCGCATTGTATAGGGCAACAGATTGCTCAGCTCAAGTCACTTCGCCGTCACAATAATGTGAGCAAGAACATTTTTATTAAACGGAATAACCATTTGTTAAATGTGAAATTAAATAGAACTCCGACGATGCTTGCTTATGCTGCAGTGCGAAAATACCGGAGCAGAAAAGAGCAAGAACGACCAAGGTAATATCCCGTGACAACACCGCTAATGGCCAGGATTTGTGCGGTAAAAGCGAAATCACTGCGCAATTGCGGTGTTACGGACAACTGACGTCCAAAATAAAGCCGGGCGGTGATAAAAACTAAAACCAGGGACAGGGTTAGCCATGTTCCGGGTAATCCGATTCTTCCTGCTTTGCGTTCGATTTGAATTTGGGTTTTTTCGGCACTGCGCCAACTCATCACCCCCGCCGACAGTGCCGCCACCAACCATGCCAGCAATCCGACAATGCTGAAGGTATATGAGTTGAATAACTGATTGAAGGAAATGGCGAGGAAAACGCTGGGCAGTATATAAAGCTGGCGATAGCGTATTGTCCTGGGCCTGATGGCGCGCATGCCAATCCATATAAGAAATGCTATCAGAATAATGGCAAAAAATTGACTGTCAGTCAGGGCGTCAAGCATCAATGTATAGCTGGAGCATTATTAGCAGGACAATCATGTTCTCGGAGCAGTGAAAATGGATAAGAAGGACTTCCGAAATAAATTATTGCCAGTGTATTGGTGGGGCATTTTGGCGTCAATTCAATGCTTTTTCAAGACGACTTCGAAAATTTCGGAGAGAACAATGGCGGATGGGGTGGGAGAAGCCTTCACCCACTGAAAAACGGCTGATTTTTGCGCTGTTCCTAGGGTCCAGACTCATTCAAATCCAGTAGCAGATTAGTGCTGCGAG
>JADHSW010000019.1 GCA_016776705.1 Rhodospirillales bacterium | reverse complement strand
CCAAGGAACGCCAGAAATTTCAGTTTGAACGTGATGACCAACTGGCGATCTTTAGTGAGCAAACGTCCTGGAATTGCGTTATCGAAGGCGACGACAGGAAAGTCGGATTTGTTGCCTCTGGTCCGACCTTCATGCATGTGAGTGAAGCCTTTCCTGATTCTCCAATTCTCAAGCTTGGTTTCTCTCATCCAGTACCCATCGAAAAAATCCGCGCCTTCGCGGATACGGTAGATAATTTGCTGGTGGTCGAAGAAACCGAACCTCTGGTCGAAAACGCCCTGAAGGCTGCTGGCGTTTTTTGCCACGGCAAGGATGTTCTGCCCAGGTGCGGTGAATTACAGCCCCATGTTGTCGCCAAGGGCGTTGATCTTCTATTGAACGGCGAAAAAGCCGATGACGAGGCTGGCGATGTCGCGATTTTTCCGCGCCCGCCAACCATGTGTGTGGGTTGCCCGCATCTGCCGCCCTACTATTGTCTGTCGAAATTGACCAAGAAGGCGACCATCGTTGGCGATATCGGTTGTTACACCCTTGGCGCGGGCCATCCGTGGCGGGCCCTGGACACCACAATCTCCATGGGTGCCTCCATGGGTATGGCGCTGGGTATGGATCTGGGCCGGGTTGAAGCCGACAGGGACAAGGCTATTGTGTCGGTGATAGGCGATTCAACCTTCCTGCACATGGGCATGCAGGGCCTGCTGGAAATGAACTATAACCACGGCAATGTGACAGTGTTACTTCTCGACAATTCAACCACCGGCATGACCGGCGGTCAGGATCATGCCGGTACTGGGCAGGATATCTACGGAGCTGAAGCCCCGAAAGTAGATTTCGAAAAACTATGCGAGGCCCTGGGCGTTAATCCGGAACGCATCCATGTGGTTGACCCCTACGAAATGCCGTCGCTTTACAAACTGATCAAGCAGGAAATCGCCCAGCCGGAAACATCGGTGATTATCACCAACCAGCCTTGCGTTCTTATTGACCGCTTCGAGCGTAAGCCTGCGTTCAAGGTTGTTGAGGAAGAGTGCACCGGCTGCGCCAACTGCCTTAAGGTCGGCTGCCCCGCCATCAGTGTCACACGTCGCGATACCGAAACATCAAAGTCCGGTCGCGAAGTTGAAAAAGCCTGGGTGAAAATTGACACTGCGGCTTGCACGGGCTGCGATCTTTGCCAGCAAACCTGTGCACCCAACGCTATTGTTTTAGCGCAGGAAGCATAAGCGATGAGCGGTAAACGCAATGATATCATCAATATCCTTGTCTGCGGCGTTGGTGGGCAAGGGGTGATGACGGCGGCTGAAATTCTGGCCCAGACGGCCATTTCCTTAGGCTTTGATACCAAGAAAACCGAAGTTTCAGGCATGTCGCAGCGCGGAGGCATTGTCACCTCCCATGTGCGGTTTGGCGAGAAGGTGATGTCGCCATCCATTCCTGCTGGCGAAGCCGATATCCTGATCGGGTTTGAACCGGCGGAAGCCATGCGCGCCATCGGGCAACTGCGCCCAGGCGGTGTTGCACTGGTTAACACCATGCGGATCACACCGCCCATTGTGTCGGTCGGCATTTTCGATTATCCCGATGATCCGGTCGGGGAAATCCGCAAAAACGATTGTCGGGTCTATGATTTCGATGCGGGCAAAATCGCTGAAAGTCTAGGCGAAATGCGGCTTGGCAACACGGTCATGCTGGGGGCTGTCGCCGATCATCTTCCCTTTGATGCCAAATACTTGCACGAACAAATGATCGCCCGCTTCAAGGCCCGCAAGCCCGAGCTGGTGGCCTTGAACGAACAGGCTTTTGAAGCCGGTCGTAAAGCGGCTGCCGCATAAGCAGGGTTCTTCGTTTCATAAATTTATGACATGATCTTTGGTGAAATTCGAAGGACGTGTGATGAATATTGAGGAATCAGAACTCGACAAGCTGTGCAAGGTGCTGGCCTTGACCAAGTCAGACAAGCCCGGCGAGGCGCTGGCCGCCTTTCAATCTGCACGGCGCCTGTTGTTGCGCCAGGGGTTATCCTTTGAAGATGTTATCGCCCAGTATTTCGATGACAGTGGAATGTCCCCCCAAGAACAAATTTCGGCCCTGAAAAAACAAAAGATGTCTCTTCAGCGTGAACTCAACGAGCAGGCTCGCGAGTTGAAGGAGCATAAGGAAGCGGTGAAGGACTTGCTCGATCAAATATGGGAGTTGCGTGAAGGCAATACCCTCTGTGCGCCCAAGGCTGAGCCAGCCGCGCCAATTGATCCCGCCCCCAAGGAGACTATCCAGGAGACATTTCGTCCAAATCTGATTGGTTAGGAAATCCTTTGGACAAATGTATTGAAGGCGACTTTTCCGCCGAATTTCTCGACCCACTCAGCGGCCTGATCCAATCCTTTCACCCGCTCGTCCGGGGGCGCATCGCTAGCCAGCAAGGTAAAATTCTTTTCGGCCAACGGGTCGCCTTGTGATGCAGCGACGGCCCACCACTTAAAGGCCGAGGCCAGATCTTTCGGTTCTCCCATTCCCGTGTACGAAAGCATACCTAAATTGAATTGCGCCTGAGCCAGCCCTTGTTGGGCGGCAAGCTCGTACCATTTGCGGGCTTCATTGTAGAGTTGTGGCCCCCCTTCGCCTTGTCTGAGCATTTGGGCGAGATTGTATTGGGCGCCCGGGTGGTCCTGTTCGGCGGCCAACAGGTAGTAATGTGCAGCCAGTTTGAAATCCTGCGAGACGCCTGTTCCGTCATAAAACATCAAGCCCAGATGATAGAGCGAATCGGGATTTCCCTGATCCGCAGCAAGAAAAAAGTAATTTGCCGCCTCCTGGAAATCCTGGGGTGTGCCGATACCACGAAGTGTCATAAGGCCCATTTTACGTTGCCCCTGGACGTGCCCCTGATTTGCTGAAAGACGGTACCAGTATAACGCTTCATCAATATCCTCAGGCATTCCCTTGGCATATTCATGCATTTGTCCAAGCGAGTACTGGGCGTTGGCGTGTCCATTTTCGGCAATTTTGCGCAATTGACTTGCTGCGGCTTCAAGGTTTTGAGGGACGCCCTGCCCGTTTAAATTCATCATGGCCAAATAGTACTGCGCCTCACTGTGTCCCTGTTCGGCGGCCTGCTGGAAACAGTCGTGGGCGGCTTCTTCGTCAAGAACGTCGGGATCGTGGGCCAAGAGTTGAGCAAGAGAATACTGCGCTTCAAGGTGTCCCTGTTCAGCTGCGAGTCTGTACCATTTGACGGCCTGGAAAATATCCCTGTCCAGGAAGTCGCCATTCACAAAGATGTCACCCAGTGCATTCTGGGCGTTGGCATTTCCTTCATTGGCGGCGGCAAGCAGTAACTTCATCTAATATGAGCCGATCTTTTTCGGTCGGAAAGAATAAGATACTAGTACCGAAGCCCTTCGATTGGGAATTCAGAATAACACCCCGCTTATTATCCATGCACAAGGCGATTAATGGGAAGAACGTTCCATCTGCTTTATGAGCGTTGTCAGGGTGATCGATTTCAAGGTTGAAACAGCAATCTGCTCGATCTCGGTCATGACGTTGTTCAGGGCGTGGCCGATGTCGGGGTCTTCACCGGTTTCGGGGAAGCCTGCATCGTGGGTATCGATATCTTCGAACAGGACAACGATTTCATAAAGGGTTACCCGTTTGGCGTTTCCACAAAAACGATATCCCCCACCGGCTCCTCGCATGGATTCGACCAGCCGTGCACGGGCAAGGTCTCGCAGCACCTTGGCAAGGTGATTGGCCGATATGCCAAATTTTTCTGCGATGTCGGCTGCGGAAATTTGACGTTCGGAATCTCTCGCCAGCTCAACAACGGCGAATAAGGCGCATTGGGTTGCTTTTTGCAGTCTCACAGATCGCTCCCTATTAGTGGCCGTCGTTGCCCAGGGGCATTTCCAGCTGTATGAACGGGCCGCCCATCATCCCTTGCGAGCGGAAAAAGGTCATGTTCAGTTCATCGTCCCGGGCCAGCATTGTGCGCACCGTGTCGACTCCCGCCTTGGCAAGGCAATCGCACATGGCATCAAAAAGCGTGGTGCCGACCTTGTTCAATCGATTTTCCGGATCGACGCCCATGGCGAAGACCCAGCCGCTGGGTTTCGAGCCAAACTCCCAGGCCCTGACTTCACCGATAATAAAACCGATGACTGTATTTTCTTGATCTTCGGCGATAAGGAAAAAGCGATTGGTGCGGTTGCCATAACGCTCGAACATGTCAGCCCAGTAATCCGGTTTGCTGTGGCTTGTGATGCGGGTATCGATCCCGGTAACAGCCGCAACATCGGATGCCTGGGCACCGCGAATGCTGAATTTACCAATGTTTTCCGCGCGGTCTGCCTCTGTGGACATATTACCCCTCCGTTCTTCCCCAAACGTCCTTGACAGGATGGCCTCCCTAAACCAAAATGTAAATAGGAATTTTGGTACCTATTTAAGTCTTAGGGCATTTTCCCTCCGAATCATTCTTAGAAAGCAGTAAGCCATAATGATCGATTTTTCCACCCATCCAGATAAATACAGGCACTGGAAGCTGGCGTTTGATGGTCCTGTTGCGACCCTTTCAATGGACGTAAATGAAGACAGTGGTCTCAGGCCGGATTACAAGCTGAAGCTGAACTCCTATGACCTGGGTGTCGATATTGAACTTTATGACGCCGTCCAGCGTTTGCGCTTCGAGCACCCTGAAGTACGCTCGGTTGTCATTACATCGGCCAAGGACCGGGTGTTTTGTTCCGGCGCCAATATCACCATGCTGGGAAGCTCGTCCCATGGTGAAAAGGTCAACTTCTGCAAATTCACCAATGAAACCCGCAATGGTATCGAGGATGCGACGAGCCATTCTGGTCAATCCTATATTTGCGCCCTGAACGGCACTGCGGCTGGCGGTGGCTATGAGTTGGCGCTGGCGGCCGACTACATAATGCTGATTGACGATGGTTCCAGCACGGTGTCCCTGCCGGAAGTCCCCCTGCTTGCAGTGTTGCCGGGAACCGGCGGATTGACCAGGGTTGTCGACAAGCGCATGGTGCGTCGCGACCACGCGGATTATTTTTGCACCCTGACCGAAGGCATCAAAGGCAAGCGCGCTGTTCAGTGGAAGCTCGTCGATGAAATCGTCTCGCGCTCTGATCTGATGGAAAAAGCCCATCAGCGGGCTCTTGAGTATGCTGAAAAATCTGATCGCCCGACCGACGCCAGGGGCATCGAGTTGACACCGCTCAACCGCAAAATTGAAGCTGACGAAGTTACCTATGACAACGTCAGCATCCAGATTGATCGGGAGAACCGGGTTGCCCGGATTAATGTATCCGCGCCAAGCGAAGCGCCGCCGTCTGATCTTCAGGGCATGCATGCACAGGGTGTCAATTTCTGGCCCATGGCGCTGGCACGTGAACTGGATGACGCCATCTTGCATTTGCGTTCAAACGAAGCGGAAATCGGGACCTGGGTTTTCACCACCAGCGGCGATGCCGATATGGTCGATGCCGCCGACAAGGCCTTGTTGGATAATTCCGGCGACTGGTTCGCCCGTGAAATTCTGCTTTACCTAAAACGGGTATTCAAGCGTATCGACGTTACGTCACGCAGCATCATTACCTTGGTGGAACCGGGAAGTTGCTTTAGCGGATCGTTAATGGAATTGCTGCTGGCTGCTGACAGAAGCTTTATGCTGGAGGGTGTCTTCGAAGGCGACAACCGCCCGGCGGCGACTGTCAGGCCAGGTGTCATGAATTTTGGTCCTTTGCCTATGTGCAACGACCTGACGCGCCTGGAAACGCGCTTTCTGGGTGATGAGGCGACGATCAAGGCCATTCAATCTGAAAGCGGCAATAATCTGGATGCGGTCGCTGCAGAAGAACTGGGACTGGTTACCTTCATTCCCGACGATATCGACTGGGAAGACGAAGTCCGAATCGCCATCGAGGAACGGGCAAGTTTCTCGCCGGATTCACTCACGGGACTTGAGGCCAGCTTGCGCTTCGCCGGTCCTGAAACACTGGAAACAAAAATTTTCGGGCGTTTGAGCGCCTGGCAAAACTGGATATTCCAGCGTCCCAATGCGGTCGGGGAAGAAGGCGCTTTAAAACGCTTTGGTACCGGATTGAAGGCGTCTTACGACAACAAACGAGTATAGAAATTTAAGGCTGAGAGAAAAATTATGAGCATCGATTATCAAGAAAAAATTCCAAATAACGTCAACCTGAATGACGACAGGCGGTTACAGCGGGCTTTGGAGAAATGGCAACCCGGTTACCAGCAATGGTGGGCTGAACTTGGCCCGGAAGAAAGCCAGAACATGGACGTTTACCTGCGCACGGCGATCAGCGTCGAACCCGGTGGATGGGCCAACTATGGCCATGTTAAAATGCCTGACTATCGTTGGGGCATTTTCCTGGCGCCGGCAGAAGAAGGTCGAATGGTCAACTTTGGCGCCCATAAAGGCGAGGCCGCCTGGCAGGAAGTTCCCGGCGAATATCGCTCTGAACTGCGCCGCCTTATTGTTACTCAGGGCGATACGGAACCCGCATCGGTGGAACAACAACGCCATCTTGGTTTGACATGCCCGTCCCTGTATGACCTTCGCAATCTGTTTCAGGTAAACGTTGAAGAAGGCCGCCACTTGTGGGCCATGGTCTATCTTCTGCATGCCCATTTTGGACGCGACGGTCGTGAAGAAGCGGACGCCATGCTGGAACGTCATTCCGGCGATGCCGATAAACCGCGTATTCTGGAAGCCTTTAACGAGCCGACGCCAGATTGGTTGTCGTTCTTCATGTTTACCTATTTTACCGACCGTGACGGTAAGTACCAGCTTGCCTCGCTTGCCGAGTCCGGCTTCGACCCGCTGTCCAGAACCTGCCGCTTTATGCTGACCGAAGAAGCCCATCACATGTTCGTTGGCGAAACCGGCGTCGGGCGTGTCATTCAGCGCGCCTGCGAGTTGATGAACGAATACAAAAGTGACGATGTCAGGAAGCACGGCGGCATTGATCTTCAAACCATCCAGAAGTACGTCAACTTCCACTTCAGTGTTTCCGTCGATCTTTTCGGCCAGGAAATTTCCACCAACGCCGCAAATTATTTCACCATGGGATTGAAGGGGCGATATCAGGAAAGCAAGATCGACGATGATCATCTGCTCAAGGACACGCCTTATCAAGTGGCTGAGGTCAAGGGAGAGGAAATTATTTTCGCCGATCAAAGCGCCCTGACAGCCGTAAATGAACGGCTGCGCGACGATTACATTAGGGATTGCCAGCGCGGTGTCGACAAGTGGAACAAGATCATCAGCGAAGCCGGGATTGATTTTGAAGTCACCTTGCCTAGCCGGGCTTTCCATCGTGGTATCGGTTCTTTTTCTACCGTCAAGACGACGCCCCAGGGACGGGTTATCACCCAGGCCGATTGGGATCACAAGCACAGCGACTGGCTGCCCACTGACGAGGACAGGGCCTACGTTAAATCATTGATGGAATCGGTTACCGAACCCGGTAAAGTCGCTGCGTGGATTGCACCGCCTGCAAAGGGAATTAACGGCCAGCCAGCCGAATTTGAATACGTGCGCTTTAACTAGCCGCGTTCTATTGCTTGGGAACGAATGAACGACGAATAGTGGGAAAGGTAATGTGGTCTGATTAAAAACAATAATAAACGGGCCTAAACAAACAGGGAGAAGACCTATGCGTGATCACACGGTCTCCATAGACAA
Source organism: Rhodospirillales bacterium (assembly GCA_016776705.1). GTDB lineage: Bacteria > Pseudomonadota > Alphaproteobacteria > Rhodospirillales > JABHCV01 > JACNJU01. The sequence goes on along the minus strand of JADHSW010000019.1, from coordinate 14,641 downwards.
ATCAACGACACCGGCGAGCTTGACTTTTTCTTCGAATTTCAATGTCGCACCGTCGTTTATTGACCGCCATCTAGACGAGGGCCGGTCCGACAAGATTGTCATTCGCAGTGTGGCAGGTGATCAGGTTACCTATGGCGAATTGGCCGAAGGCGTCAACCGGGCGGGAAATGCACTTTTGGGCCTGGGCATCGGCAAAGGTGAGCGGGTTCTGATGGTGGTCAAGGATTGCCCGGCATTCTTCTTTGTTTTTTGGGGTGCGATCAAGGCGGGTATCGTTCCTGTTCCCCTGAACACGTTGCTTCGCGCCAAAGATTATCAGTTCATGATTGAAGATTCAGGCTGCGTGGGCCTGGTCTATTCCCCCGAGTTTGCCGGTGAAGTGGAACCTGCACTTGAGGCAGCCTCGCGCAGGCCTGATCAGGTCATTCGAACGGAAGGCGATGGACAGTCCCTGAACGCGATAATGACTGCTGCATCGGACGAATTGGAAGCAGCCCCGGCTAGCGCCGATGAAGACTGTTTCTGGCTTTATTCTTCCGGCACCACGGGAACACCAAAAGGGGCGGTACATGCCCACCGCGATATGGTTGAAACCAGCGAGCATTACGCCGTCAACATGCTGGGCCTGAAGGAAGACGATGTTGGTTTTTCAGCCGCCAAACTGTTTTTCGCCTACGGACTTGGCAATGGCATGACATTCCCGCTTTGGGTTGGCGCTTCGACGGTTCTCCTGCCAGGCCCGCCAACGCCTGACAGCACTTTCGATGTTATCGAAAAATTCAAACCATCCGTCTATTTCGGTGTTCCCACCCTGTATGGTGCGCAATTGAAGGCGCTTGAAAGCGTGGAACGGGACTTGTCTTCGTTGCGCGCCTGCGTATCAGCCGGGGAGGCCTTGCCCGCCGATATCTTCCGGCGTTGGCAGGAAAAAACAGACACCGTTATCCTTGATGGTATCGGATCAACCGAAGCACTGCACATCTTTATCTCCAATGTTCTTGGTGATTATAAACCGGGGACCAGCGGTCGCGTCGTGCCCGGCTACGAAGCCAAGATTATCGACGAAGCGCGCAATGAAGTTGCTGCCGGAGACAGTGGTCGCTTGCTTATTCGCGGAGGATCTACAGCCAAGTATTACTGGAACAATCCTGAAAAAACAGCCGAAACCATGGTCGATGGCTGGCTTGATACCGGGGACACCTACATTCAGGATGAAGATGGGTATTTCCATTACTGTGGCCGCAATGACGACATGCTGAAAGTCGGCGGTATCTGGTGTTCGCCGTTCGAAATTGAAGCCAAGCTGATTGAACATCCCAAGGTGCTTGAGGCTGCTGTGGTCGGACGAGCCGATGATGAAAATCTGATCAAGCCGGAAGCCTTTGTCGTATTGAACGATGCGTCCGAAGCGGGAGACGATCTATCGGCAGAACTGTTGCTCCACTGCAAGGAAGGTCTGGCAAAATACAAATATCCCCGCTGGTTCAATTTTGTCGAGGACTTGCCTAAAACGGCGACCGGCAAGATTCAGCGTTTCAAGTTGCGTTAAAGCAGACCGGATCGGGACTCCATGCTAGATAAACTGCACTCTTTGAAAGACGCGATTGCGGCCCACGTGCCGGACGGCAGTTCCGTCGTGCTGGGTGCTGTTCTGGAACCCGATATTCCTTTTGCCGCAACCCATGAAATTATTCGCCAAGGGATCAAAGGGCTGAACGTCATTGCGCCGATTTCCGATGCGTCGACAGATATGCTGGTTGGCGCCGGTAGTGTCGATGAAGTAACGGGGGCATGGGTCGGTAACGTTTCTGGTGGCCTTGGTCACAATTATCGCCGGGCATTTGAAAATCGGGAAACACCGGCGATCAAGTTGAATGATAATTCAAACTTTTCCATAGGCATGGCGTTGATGGCTGGAGCTTACGGAATGCCTTTTGCTCCGATGCGATCCATTCTGGGTTCAGACATCACAAAATCCAATCCGAACTTCCAGATAACGAAAAATCCGTTTTCTGAGGATGAGGAACCCGTTGTCCTGGTTCCGCCGCTTGCTCCTGATGTCGCTATCTTGTGTGTCCAGCGCGCCGATTCCCAGGGGAACAACCATCACTGGGGTAATCGGGGCGTCGCTCAGGAAGCCGCCCTGGCGGCGGAAAAAGTGATTTTGCTGGCCGATGAAATTGTCCAAAGCGATGTCATCGCCTCCGACCCTTGCCGTGTTCTGGTGCCGGGCTATCTGGTCACAGCGGTTTGCCATGTACCGGCGGCCGTGCATCCTTCGCCGCAAGTCGGTTGCTGGAAGCGTGATAACGATTTCTTTGGTGAATATCATAGCCGCAGCCGTACGCCGGAAGGCTTTAAGGCCTGGCTGGATGAGTGGGTGTTTGGGGTTCCCGATCATTCGGGCTACCGTGAAAAACTCAGCCTTCGGCTGAATGACCTGCGTATAACCGGTTCGGCCATGGCTGCACCCACCAACTATGCAGCGGATTAGGGCCATGGCTGATTATTCAATCCAGGAACTGATGATTATCTCCGCCGCCCGGGAAATCGCCGATGGTGAACTGGTGTTCGTTGGCATGCGTCTGCCGATCACGGCTTACGGCGTCGCCCGCCTGACCCATGCGCCCAATGCGGTGGGCTTGTTCGAATGCGGTATTGCCCGCTACGCGCCTGCTGAAGACATGCTTTACACCATGGGTGACCCGCCAAACCAGTTAAACGCGGCGTGGCTGTCAGGACTGGTGCCGGTAATGAGTCAATTACAGCGCGGACGCGTCGATGCCGGCTTTATTGGCGGGGCGGAGGTTGATCGCTATGGCAATATCAATACCTCGTATATCGGTGATTTCACCAGGCCAGACGTAAAGCTTCCCGGTTCTGGCGGTGCGGCGGATATTGCCGCCATGTCGAAGCGTTTATTAGTGATAATGAACCACGAAAAGAAACGGCTTGTGGAAAAGGTCGCTTATGTAACCTCACCGGGTTATCTTAGCGGGGGAGACAGTCGCGCCAGGGCGGGTCTAAAAGGCGGTCCTTCGGCGTTGATCACAGACCGGGGCATTTTAAGGCCCTATGGCCCCGATAATGAAATGCATCTGGCTTCCATCCATGAAGGGAACACAATAGAGGAAATACGCGAAAATACGGGCTGGAACCTGAAGATTCAGCCGAAAATGATTGAAACACCGCCACCTTCGCCTGAAGAAATGGCAGCGCTTCACAAAATTGATAAGGATGGTTTTTGGCGATAATTCGTCTGAAATGGTGACATCAACACCTTCATAGCATAGGATTTTACCCAGGTTCATTATGCGAAGGGTTGAAATGGAATAAAAACGAACCGTTAACCCACTGGGAGAAAGAAAAAGGGAGACTTTACTCAATGTCGAAAAATAATAAGTCACGTCGTAATTTTATAGCAGGCGCTGCGGCTACCACAGGGCTCGTTGCAGCCAGTAGCTTCATTCCGACCCGTTTTGCAATTGGTGCCAAGGCGCCAATCAAGGTCGGTATTCTTCTGCCATATTCAGGCACCTATGCCATGCTTGGCAATTCGATCACAAACGCCATGAAAATGCGTATCGAACAGGCCGGTGGTAAAATGGGTGGTCGTCCTATTGACTATATCGCCGTCGATAGTGAGATGTCTGTTCCCAAGGCACCTCAAAACACTAACAAGCTGATCAAAAAGGAAAAGGTCGACTTCCTGGTCGGGCCTGTTCACTCTGGTATTGCCGCTGCCATGGCGAAAATTATGGGACAACTGAAGAGTCCAATAATGATCGTGCCGAATGCCGGTTCCAACGCAGTTACCGGCCCCTTGTGCGCCCCGAATATTTTCCGTACCTCGTTCTCCAACTGGCAACCTGCTTTTCCGGGTGGTGTGTTGATGGCCAAGGAAGGCCACAAGACCTGTGTCACAATTTCATGGAAATACGGTGCAGGTATCCAGATGATGGCCGCTGGCCGTGATGGCTTTGCCACTATGGGCGGAAAATCCGTCAAGGATATCCTGCTGCCGTTCCCGAACGTTGAATTCCAGGCACATCTGTCTGAAATTGCATCCTTGAATCCTGATTGCGTGTTCGCCTTCTTCTCTGGCGGTGGCGCGACCAAGTTCCTTAAGGACTACGAAGCCGCAGGACTTAAAGACAAAATTCCGCTTTATGGTCCTGGCTTCCTGACCGAAGGTGTTGAAAAGGCTGCCGGTTCCGCTGCAGAAGGGATCAAGACCACCCTTCACTATGCGTCCAACCTTGATAACCGCGAGAACGAAAAATTCCGTGCCGATTACAATTCCGCTTTCGGCTCGAATCCGAACGTGTTCTCGGTACAGGGTTACGACACGGGCTCGTTGTTGTTGCAAGCAGCCGCGGCAGTTGGCGGCGATGTCGAATCCACCGCAGACGTTATTTCTGCGATGGAATCATCAAGCATTCCGGATAGCCCGCGTGGACCGTGGTCCATGTCGAAAGCCCACAACCCGATTCAGAACATCTATCTGCGTCAGGTTGAAAACGGAGAACAGAAACTTCTGGGCATTGCCGCAGAAGCACTGGAAGACCCGGCTGACGGCTGCAAGATGGCCTAATAGCCTGTGGGAAATTTGGGGGCCCCGGCGTGCGGTTGTTCTGACTGTGCCTGGGGTTCCTTTTTACCTGTATGACAGCCTCATTAACTCTTGATTCGAACTGAAATATTCTTAACGCTATGGATTTTGCCACTTTTCTTATTCAGATTTTGAACGGGGTCCAATACGGGTTTACCCTGTTTCTGGTCGCCAGTGGTCTGACACTGATTTTCGGCATCATGGGTATCATTAACCTTGCCCACGGTGCGTTCTATATGATTGGCGCCTATCTTTCTTTCTGGTTGTTTGGGATGTCGAATTCCCTGTGGGTTGCGATTCTGGTCGGCCTGCCCATTATGGTGATTTTCGGCTATGCGATTGAACGGTTGGCCATATCTTTTTTATACAAACGCGACCACCTGTATCAGGTGCTGTTGACCTATGGATTGATCCTGATCCTGAACGAAATGCAAAAAATTCTTTGGGGCAGTGATTTTTACAGTGTCCCCGTGCCTGAATTCCTTTCGGCTTCCATCCCCATGGGGAATCAGGAATATCCCGTTTATCGACTTTTTGTGTCTCTGGTTTGCATGATTGTGGCGGCGGGCATGTACGTGGTTATCGGCAAGACCAAACTTGGCATGATGATCAGGGCCGGGGCCACCAACCGGGAGATGGCTCAAGCGCTGGGTATTAATATTAGTCGGGTCTTTGCTATTGTCTTCAGTTTGGGCGCGGCACTGGCGGGTTTTTCCGGCATGATCGACGCGCCGTTGAGTTCTGTCTATCCGGGCATGGGCGATTTCATTTTGATTATTTCCTTCGTGGTTATCGTTATCGGCGGCATCGGCTCAGTGAAGGGAGCTTTTGTCGGCGCAATGCTGGTCGGACTGGCGGATACATTCGGCAAGGTTCTGGTGCCGGAATTCTCGTCGATGGTGATTTACGCCTTAATGGCCCTGGTGCTGTTATGGCGTCCGCAAGGCCTTTTCGGGAGGCCCTCGTAACATGACCCATTCCCGCCCACTTCTGGCCTTCCTCATCCTTGCTGTTGGGGCATTGGCTGCGTTCCCCATTATTGGTGACGAATTTTATCAGGAACTTGTAATTCGTCTGATGATCATGGGCATTTTCGCCATGAGCCTTGATCTTTTGATCGGCTTTACCGGATTGATCAGCTTTGGCCACGCCGCGTTCTTTGGCCTGTCAGGCTATCTGCTGGCGATCGTTACTCCGGAAAGCGAGGCCGTCAGTATCTGGTTTGCCCTTCCGGTCTGTCTTTTGGGTGCGGCCCTTGCCGCGCTGGTCATTGGATGGTTTTCGGTGCGAACGACCGGCATTTACTTCATTATGATTACACTGGCATTCGCCCAGATGTTTTATTACTACTTCAATGAAAATCAGGATCTTGGTGGATCCGACGGCATTTTCATTTTCTACAAGCCCTCCGTCGCTATCGGTGGTTTCCAGATTCTCGATCTGAATAACCCTCACACCTTTTATTACTTTGTCCTCGTCAGTCTGGTGGTTTCATATCTGATCCTGTCTATCATCCTGAAAGCACCGTTCGGACAAGTGATCCGTGGCATTCACGCCAATGAAGCGCGCACGCGGGCGTTGGGTTTCAACACACAGCACTACAAGCTGGTCAGCTTTGTCATCGCCGGAACCATGGCCGGGTTTGCGGGGTTTCTTGAAGCCAACGCGGGCGGGATTATGAGCCCGGCACACCTGGGCTGGCATGAGTCCGGTACAGTGATGATGGTGGTTATTCTGGGCGGTATGGGCACACTCTACGGCCCCGTGCTGGGCGCCTTCGCCATGGGCTTCCTGCAGGATTACTTTCAGGAATTGTGGAGCGACCACTGGTTGCTGTTATTGGGTGTCTTTGTTATTGCCGTTGTCTTGTTCCTGCCAAATGGAATAGCCGGATTGTTTTCCAAATTCACAAACAAGAAGGAGGATGGCAAATGACCAAAGCTATCCTCAGCACCCGTGATCTGTCAAAAAGCTTCGGCGGGCTGGTTGCCGTCGACAGTGTCACCATCGATTTTATGGAATCCAGGGTGCATGCCATCATCGGACCGAACGGGGCCGGTAAAACCACGTTGATCAACTTGCTATCCGGCGAATTACTACCAACCAGTGGGAAGATCACCTTCGGGGACAATGATCTGACCCGTCAGCCGGTGCATGCGATATCACAACTGGGAATCGGGCGAAGTTACCAAAAAACCAACATTTTCCCCGAATTCACCTGCCTGAAGAATTGCTGGCTGGGCGCGCAATCAAGAATGTCGACCTCTATGCGTTTCTTCCGTCCCGCCAAGGCCTACAGTGAAGTTCGCCTGCGTGCAGAAAGGGCGATTGATCTTTGCGGCCTGAATGACAGGATCGATACGGTGGCCTCCGCCATGAGCTACGGCGAACAGCGCCAGTTGGAAATTGGCATGATGCTGGCGACTGAACCGAATCTGCTTTTGCTGGATGAACCGCTGGCAGGCATGGGGACCGATGAATCCCAACAGGTGGTGGAACTGATCAAACGCCTTGCTGAAGAACACAGCGTGGTTTTGATCGAACATGATATGGACGCGGTATTTGCCGTTGCCGATGCGTTGACGGTGATGGTGAATGGCAAGGTTCTGGCGACCGGCACACCTGAGGAAATCCGGAACTCTCAGGAAGTTCAGGATGCCTATCTGGGAACAGGGGAGGACGTCGCATGAAGGCAGATACACCGATCCTTGAGGTCAGCGGACTGCATACGCATTACGGCGCCAGCCATATCCTGCATGGTATCGATTTTTCCGTTCATCCCGGTGAATGTCTGAGCCTTATGGGGCGTAACGGCATGGGTAAAACCACGACCATCCGTTCCATTTTTGGACTAACCCCGCCAACTGAAGGCGAGGTCAGGGTCTATGGGAATAATGTTACCGGTGCTTCCCCTCATGTAATTGCCCGTCTCGGTCTGGGACTGGTTCCCGAGGGACGGGGTATCTTTCCGGGACTGAGCGTCGAAGAAAATTTGATTATGTCTGCCCGCCCCGGTGTTAAGGGGCAACAGGAATGGACACTTGAAAGGGTCTTGAAAACCTTTCCCCGATTGGCCGAACGCATGAGCAATATGGGGGATCACCTGTCCGGAGGGGAGCAGCAAATGCTTTCCATCGGTCGCGCCCTGATGACCAACCCTGAGCTGTTGATTCTGGACGAGGCGACAGAAGGTCTGGCCCCCCTGATTCGCAAGGAAATCTGGTCTGTGGTTCGCAAGGTGAAGGAAACCGGGATTGCAACCATCATCGTCGACAAGGATGTGGATGCGACTTTATCGGTTTCGGACAAGAGCCTGATTTTGGTCAAGGGCCAGATTGTTTTCAGTGGCTCCTCCAGGGAACTTGCTGAAAACCCCGACATTCACGTACAGCACCTGGGCGTTTAAGCTACTTCTTCGTCGCCGCTTCAAGCATGGCCGTCATCGCACCGCGGGTTTCCTCGCTGTACCAGCCGTTGCGGGTTGGGTCTGAACCATCCGCCAGGACCGTGTTGATTGTTGTCAGTACCTTTTCGCGCATTTGCGCCTTGATGCTGGCGTATGTTTTGGGTGGAATCGCCGCGTAGTCCCTGGCGACAGCAAGGGCGCGAGGCATGACCTCGTCGGGGCTGGTGACTTCATCTACCATTCCCATTTCCCTGGCCGCTGCCGCGCCAATCAAATTTCCACCCAGCATGATTTGACGCAAAGCGGCCGGGCCAAGGGCAGCGCGAGCTATTTCAAGTGGGGCCACGGGGAAGTTAACGCCGACCCGTGCTTCCGTCAGGCCAAATTTCCCCCGCTCGCTGGCAACCGTATAGTCGGCGGCCAGAATGAAGAAAAGGCCCCCGGCAATCGCCGCCCCATTGGCTGCGGTTATGACGGGCTTGGACAATGAATATAACCGGGTGTAGGTGTCGTTCAGGCCATCGACGACGGCTGTCTGATCGGAATCGGAAAAAGCAATCGCTTCCTTCAGATCCATGCCAGCCGACAAAACCTTGAGGCCACTGGTAAGGACGAGTGCGCGTACACTGTCGTCGCCATTGATGTCGGCCAGGGCCTCTTCAATTTCTTTCAGATATTGGGGGTTCAAGGCGTTTACGGGTGCGCGATTGAGCGAAAGAACCGTGACGCCGTCTGCGGCATCCTCGCGGTGCAGTTTATCGGACATTGGGGTTCCTATTTCGTAAAGTTGATCTGGCCACCGGGCAGCAGGTACAGGACCAGGGCTTCGCCGTCACTGACGGTTGGATTGTGCGCCGAACCCGGATCGTTCACACACCAGCCTGCGCCATGTCCATCGAACTTCGCCGTCGGGCTGACCGGCAAGGTCATGCAGATTTCACCGGTTGGATGGGAATGATGAGGGCCGACAATATTGGTTAACTGAACCACATCAACACTTAAATCGTGGGTTTCAGGTGAAGGTTCTATAACCCGGCCAAACCGTCTTCCTTCGGAACCATGTTCGCACATCCAGCCAGCCTTAATGGCCTCATGGCAAGCCGCATCAATTGCCTTGAAGGCGTCACTGTCTGGCGGGAATTCATTATTAAGGTTTTCTGCCAGTTGTTGATCAATGGCTTTACCTTTGATGGCGTCCATAACCGGTTGCATCAGTGATTGAAATTGTTCGGGGGTCATTGTGGATCCTCAGTTTTTAATAATGTGTAAGCTATTGTCCTGGCAAGCGGTTTGATAAGCAAGAATTCGTTGCCTGAATTCGTCAGGAATTGGTTTTGCTTCCATGTCAGGCGTGAATGTCAGGCAGGATATGATTTTAACTTGGAAATAGACCGTGCCGCCACCATCATGTCCCGTAACGATAGACGTAAGGGACGTGCGGCCCAGATTTTCAACAGTCATTTCAAGCACAATTTCATCATCGGTTACAGGGGCGTTCAGAAAGTCAATTTCCGTGCGTACCGTCGGAAACCCCATAGACATTTCCCTATGTAGTCTCGTCCATGAGACACCAAGAATATCCCGGTTCCAAATCTCAAAGGTTTCAATGGCGTAATCGAGAACCCGCGGCGTGTAAATGATGCCTGCAGGGTCGCAGTCGCCCCAAGGAACCCTGTGGCGCCTGCTCAGTGGCTTCATATCACTGACAATGAGTTGATGGTCGTCCAAGGGGATCTCCTGGCCACAAGGTGTTGACGAACGCTTAATTACACATTACAGTACCGAATTATAGATTATTGTCCAACACTAACTATCTGGACCAATATACGACAGGGTGAGGCATTTTGATGAGTGGAAATACGACGACCAATATTCGACTTCTTAAGCCGGAAGATCTGGAACGCGTTGTTGACATCGATACCAGGATAACGGGGCGTTCAAGGCGGAAATTCTTTGAAAAAAGACTGGAAGCGGCGCTTGCAGATACCCGTGGATTTGTCGCGGTTGGGCTTGAGGGAAGCTCTGGCGAGCTTATCGGCCTGGCTATTGCCCGCATCCAGAACGGTGAGTACGGCGTCGATAAAAAATCCGCTGTGCTGGATGTCATCGGTGTCGACCCGGATGCCCAGCATGACGGCGGTGGTCAGGCTTTACTTGAAGGCATTATCGGTAACCTGCGTAAACTTGGAATTGGCGAACTGAGAACCCAGGTTGAATGGAGCAATCAGCGGATGACGCACTTCTTTGCTTCTGCCGGTTTTGAATTGGCGAACGAGCAAGTGCTTGAACGCCCTGTCTCCCGTAATTTATAATTTCAGAAAAGAGAAATCCCATGGCCTCATCAACGGATAGCGGCGTCAACCAACCACGCATGGATGCAGGTATGCCTGATTACAGTGATCCAAACAGCGACGATTTCGAAGCCCTTTCGCGGGACCGCGTGCTTGTACGCTCCATGCGCGAGGATGACCTTAACAGCGTCGTTCGCATTGATGCCAAATTGACGGGCCATGACCGGCGCGATTATTTCACCGCCAAACTGAAAGAAGTGATGAGTGAAAGTGGTGTTCGCGTATCATTGGTTGCTGAAGTTGATAACATGGCGGTAGGTTTCATCATGGCGCGTGTTGATTTTGGCGAATTTGGCCAGACCGAAGCTGCAGCGGTTATCGATACCCTTGGGGTCAATCCCGACCACGGAAAAGGCGGTATTGCCTCTGCACTGACCTCCCAGTTATTGATCAATCTTGAAGCCCTGCATGTCGAAAACGTTCGCACAAGTGTGGGCTGGAATAACCTGGATTTGATCGGCTTCCTGAGCGCCAAGGGCTTTACGCCGGCACAGCAATTAACGCTGGTGAAAAAAATCGACTAGACTGGGTTAAACTGAAATTGCCCTAAGGGCGAAAATTTGATCCGTTCAGGGCCTTGCGCCTGATCAGGGGTGAACACCGGTAGCGCGGCTCGCCATATACACGCACCATTTGATCAAGAACATTTTCCACAACTTTGAGGCCAATTCGGTCGGCCCATTGGAGAGGGCCTTCTGGATAATTAACGCCAAAGCACATGGCGGTATCAACGGCTTCCTCATTGCAGACCCCTTGGTTAACTGCGTCGGCGCCTTCATTCGCCAACATGCAAACGCTGCGCATGACGATCATTGCCGGTATGTCGTCAATGACTGATACAGATTTTCCCAACGCTTGAAAAAGCCCAATCGCCTGCTCAATGGCAGAAGGCTCGCATTGATCGGAAGCAGCAAGAGCAATTCGGGATGCCTTTTCGTAATCAAGGGCAAGGTCGAAATAGATGGTGTTGTTTCCGCGCTCAGTGGCCAGTGATCCATTAGTCAACCGAATTTCGGCGTTTGCGACCTGAAAAAATCCCTCAGAGATATCCGAATTTTCCCGCACCACTTTTATGCCCGCATTTTCGATCAGCGTGACAAGCGGTGTTGCGACACCAAGATCACCGCGAACTGAAACCGTTTCAGGGAACGTCATTTCCGGGCTGGTTTGCGCTTCGGTTTTTGGTTCGCCATCTGCGTAATCATAATATCCGCTTCCACTTTTGCGCCCAAATTTTCCTGCTGCGACCATATCTTCCTGTACAAGCGAAGGCTTGAAACGCGGATCGTAATGGTAGGATTTGAAGACAGACTTGGTAACGGCAAGATTGACGTCGTTGCCAATCAAATCCATCAGTTCGAACGGCCCCATTCGGAAACCGGCGCTTTCTTTCATTATAGCATCGATGGTGGCAATATCGGCTGCGCCTTCCTCCAGGACACGAAGCGCTTCGGCATAAAAAGGACGGGCCACCCGGTTGACAATAAAGCCGGGTGTCGATGCCGCATGGACCGGCTTTTTGCCCCAGGCCTGGGCGGTGTCAAAGGCTGTCTGGGCGATATCCGGCGTAGTGGCAGAACCGCTGATAATCTCGACAAGCTTCATCACTTGTGCCGGATTGAAAAAATGCAGACCGACAAAATTCTGGGGACGCGAAAGTGCGCTGCCAATAGCGGTAATGGAAAGGGATGAAGTATTGGATGCGAGGATCGTTTGATCACCGCAAATGTCTTCAAGACTTTTGAACAAATCCTGCTTGATTTGCAAATCCTCTATGATGGCTTCAATCACCAGACCGGCGGGTGATAAATCTTCCAATCTGGCGACCGGTATCATACGGGAAAGGATATTACTAACTTGTTCAGTTGTGAGTTTGCCACGTTCAACCTGACGGAAAAGGCCTTCACCGACATTGGCAATTCCTTTTTCGGCGGCACCGCTCGCGGCGTCATAAAGCAGAACATCGTGACCGGCATGGGCCGCAACCTGGGCTATTCCGGCGCCCATGGTTCCTGCCCCGATGACGGCAATCTGTGTGTCGGCTGATAATGCGTTCATATTCAGCTTCCCGTGAATTCGGGTTTGCGCTTCTCAAGGAAGGCGGTAACCCCTTCCATATAATCGTCTGTCTTACAGGCGATGCGCTGTAAATCCCGTTCAAGGTCGAGCTGCTCGCTCAAGCTATTGGTATGGCTTTCATTGATCGCACGCTTGATCAAGCCAAGGCCGACAGTCGGTTGGGTCGCAAGTCGGGTGGCGAGTCCAAGTGCTTCATCCATCAGTTTCTCGTCATCGACGCACGCCCAGATCAAACCCCATTCTTCGGCTTGTTCTGCTGAAATATCGCCACCCAACATCGCCATTCCCATTGCGCGTGCGCGTCCCACAAGGCGGGGAAGGGACCAGGTTCCGCCCGCATCCGGGACAAGTCCCAGGCGGCAGAAAGGTTCAATAAATCGAGCCGATCGCGCTGCAAGAACAAGATCGCAGGCAAGCGCAATATTGGCGGCCGCACCGGCGGCAACGCCATTGACGGCGCATACCACAGGTATTCCCATGGTGCGGATTTTTATGACGATGGGGTTGTAGCGCTTCTCAAGGGAAATGCCCAAATCCGGTGGCGGGTCGCCTGGCCTGACTTCCCGTTCCGATAAATCTTGCCCTGCACCAAACCCGCGACCGGAACCGCTTAACATCAAGGCGCGAATGTTCGGGTTGTTGATGGCCTGATCAAGGGCGTCGAGAATTTCTTCGAGCATTGGTACGGTAAAACTGTTCAGTTTGTCCGGCCGTTTGAGGATAAGAACACCGACATTATTTTTTATCTCGAAATCAATAAACTGATAGGTCACGATATTTAACGTCCCTTGAAAACTGGTTTGCGTTTTTCAAGGAAAGCGGCAATGCCTTCCTCGCGGTCTTGCGTCGCGGTAAGAATTGTGAATGAGCGACGTTCGAAATCAAGGCCATCGCGCAGGGGCGTCTCGAAAGCCTTTAGCACGGACTGTTTCGCCATTTCCAATGCGACGGGAGATTTACTGGCAATAATCCGGGCCAGCTCAGTTGCGCGAAAAATGGTTTTATCCGCGGGGGTCACTTCGGCCGCCAAACCGGAAGCCATTGCGGTTTTGGGGCCGATGAATTCTCCACTAAGGATCATTTTCATGGCAAGGGATTTGCCGACTGCACGGGTCAGGCGCTGGGTGCCGCCCGCACCGGGAATAATTCCCAGGTTGATTTCCGGTAGCCCGAAATGGGAGCCTTCTCCAGCAATGATCACGTCCGCATGCAGGGCAAGCTCGCACCCACCGCCCAGGGCGTAGCCGTTTACGGCGGCGATCAGCGGTTTGGGAAATTCGGCGATACGTCGCCAGTATCCAGGGCGGGCATCGCGATGAATGCCCAGCGTATTGAGTGCCGCCATTTCCTTGACATCGGCCCCGGCTGCAAAAACCTCGTCGCCACCGGTTAAGACGACCGCGCCTAGATCATCATTTTCAGCGATCTGCTCAAGGGCTGTTGCCAGCTCTTTCAGAATAGCCGTGTTCAGGGCGTTTCGAACGTCGGGCCTGTTCAGGGTCAGGATCGCGATGCGTTCTTCCGGTCTTTCGTCGATGATTAAAGTGCTCATTTAGGTAAACGCGTTAAAGGTAATGATCGTTTGGGTGTCCTTGATACCGGCAATGTGATGGACCTGTTCATTGACGAAATGACCGATATCGTTGTCATTGGGGATGTAAAACTTGGCCATCAAATCGAACTCACCCGATATGGAGTAAACTTCCGAAGTTTGCTCGACTTTTTCGATCAGTGCGTTCGCCACAGCATAGGCTTTGCCGAGTTCACATTTAATGAAAATGAAGACTGCTTGCATCGTTATCTCCCTGAAAATAGCTTGAAATCTAGCTAAGAGAGTACCCCGGTCGCAGGCGTAGTGCAATCAACGCTGTAGATAGAAGTAAATCCTTCAAAAAGGCCAAAAACCCTTATTTTGTCGTGTGTTTTCTTGACATTTATCAAATACATTCAGGCCGGTATGAAGTAGTATCGTAAGATGATTTTTTCTCGAAATGAAGAGCTGCCAGATGCCTGTGATATCCTTCCTTCCGAGCGCGAAGGCAGAGTGATCAGCAAGGGTGTTTCCGTCTCCACAAAAGATGGAGAAACGACTATTGATGTGCGTGGTTTGGAGCCACCGCAACCTCTTGTGAATATCATTTCCTTGCTGGAAACCCCTGATGTCAGCGACACAGTTTTTGTCCTGCATGATCG
>JADHSW010000018.1 GCA_016776705.1 Rhodospirillales bacterium | reverse complement strand
CCGCAATCCTGAATGAATTGGACAGGCTGGAGTCGGAAAGCACGAAATTACTCAAGGACAAGGAAGCTGCGGAATGAGCGAGTTGCCGATTACTTATCGCGGCGCGGTCTATCCATGGCACTGCGACCATGTCGGCCATATGAACGTCATGTGGTATACGGGGAAATTCGACGAGGGGACGTGGAACATGTTCGCCATGTTGGGAATTACCCCAAAATTCTTGCGTGACAATGAACGCGGCATGGCCGCTATCGAACAAAAAACCAGTTACCTGCGTGAACTGCACGCGGGAGACATCGTCACCATCCGCTCACGGTTGCTGCACCTTGAAGGCAAGAAAATCCGCTTCATTCACGAGATGTATAATGGTGAAACTGACGCTCTGGCGGCGACGACGGATTTGATGGGATTGTTTCTGGATACGGAAATACGTAGAGCCTGTCCGTTCCCGGAAGACATCCTCGCCAATGGCCGCCAGATGATATCCGAACATCAGTCCGTTGAAAGTCCCTCCGGTGAGTGACTTTAAAATTCTCAACCCTGACTATGAATCCATGTTGCGCGAAAGCTTCGCCAAACAGGGGATAATGAATCATATTGGTGCGGAAATTGGGGCGGTCAGTCCCGGTCGCTGTGAAATCCGGTTGCCCTACAGTGATGATCTTTCACAACAACACGGTTTTTTTCATGGCGGTGTGGTTGGCACGATTGCCGATTCAGCCGGTGGTTATGCAGGCTTTAGCCTTATGGCGGCGGGGGATGGTATTCTTACTGTGGAATACAAGATGAACCTGATGGCCCCGGCGGATGGGGACCTGTTGATTGCCCGGGGCGAAGTTGTTCGTGCCGGACGGACACTGACAGTTGCCAGAGCAGATGTGTATGTCGTCAAGGAGGGGAAGGAAACCCAATGCGCCGTCATGCAGCAAACCTTGATGCGGATCGTCGGGCGGGCAGACGTATCGGGTTGATTGATTTCCAGGTGGTTTCTGGCGAAAAAGATCAATTCTTCCAAGTTGACGTTTACGTAAACGTCAACTAACATTATCAAAGATATCAAAACAACAAATCCAGGCCGCCAGGGAGTTTCGTAACATCATGATTCCAAACGAATTACCGTCACTCGATTTCGATCTCGGTGAAACCGCCGATATGCTCCGCGCTTCTGTGTTGAGCTTTTCATCTGATGAAATTGCCCCCCGCGCTGCCGATATCGACGCCAGCAACGAATTTCCCGCCGATCTGTGGAAAAAACTGGGTGATCTGGGTGTTTTGGGCGTCACCGCTGAGGAAGAATATGGCGGAGCAGGCATGGGTTATCTTGAACATGTGGTGGCAATGGAAGAAATTAGCCGTGCCTCGGCTTCTGTAGGCCTGAGCTACGGTGCGCACTCAAACCTATGTGTCAACCAGATCAGCCGCAATGGCAATGCTGAGCAGAAAAGCAGATACCTGCCAAAGCTGATTTCCGGTGATCATGTGGGAGCGCTTGCCATGAGCGAGCCTGGCGCTGGATCAGACGTTGTCTCAATGAAGCTTAAGGCCGAAAAGAAGGGCGACCAGTATATCCTCAACGGCAACAAAATGTGGATTACCAACGGCCCGGATGCTGACACCCTTGTGGTTTATGCCAAAACGGATATGCAGGCGGGACCCAAAGGCATCACGGCCTTTATCATCGAAAAAGGCTTCAAGGGTTTTTCCACGGCGCAGAAGCTGGATAAGCTGGGCATGCGTGGCTCCAACACCTGCGAGCTGGTTTTTGAAGATTGCGAAGTTCCGGAAGAAAACGTTCTTGCCGGTGTTGGCAAAGGCGTCAATGTATTGATGAGCGGCCTTGATTACGAGCGCGCCGTTCTTTCCGCCGGTCCCACCGGCATCATGCAGGCGTGCATGGACGTGGTTGTTCCCTACATTCATGAACGCAAACAATTCGATCAGCCCATTGGCACTTTCCAGTTGATGCAGGGCAAGTTGGCGGACATGTATACGACCATGAACGCCTCCAAGGCATACGTCTACGCCGTTGCCAAGGCTTGTGATCGGGGACAGACGACCCGTAAGGACGCCGCCGGAGCAATCCTTTACGCCGCCGAAAAAGCGACTTGGATGGCGCTGGAGGCGATCCAGTGTCTGGGCGGCACGGGATATATAAACGAAGCCCCCACCGGACGGCTGCTGCGCGATGCCAAACTGTACGAAATTGGTGCCGGAACGTCCGAAATTCGCCGCTGGCTGATCGGGCGTGAGCTGTTTAATGAAACGAGCTAAGTGGCTCCTACTCATCGTGCTTGTTGTTCTGGCTTTCTCGAAGTTGTTTCTTTGGGATCGCTCGCCAGTACCTGCGCATGACTTTTCGTATTATCTTGATGACCCTTCCGCCATGCGCCTTGTCGAGATTATGAGCGGAAGGTCAAATCCTGAACGTCGTGAACTGGTCAAAAAGGCGCTGGAAGCAGGTGGCGTGTCTTATCGGGAAGAAGCAGTCCTGAATCCGGTTTTCAGTGGCAGCAATGTCGTCGTTGAACTGGGGCAGGGCAGGGATGTTCTGGTTTTTTCTGCCCACATGGACCGGGTTGAAGAAGCACCGGGGGCCAATGACAATGCGTCGTGTGTCGCTGCTGGTATCTTGGCCATGAAGGAATTGTCACGGATCAACCCGCCGGAAGGCCTGAGTGTGCGTTTCCTGTTCAGCGATGGCGAGGAGGCCGGGCTTCACGGGGCAAGGCATCACGCGGAAACCCAGAACCTGAGCAATATATTCGGCGTAGCAAGTTTCGAGCTCTGCGGTATCGGTGACGCCTATGGGGTATGGGATGTTGTCGGCCCGGCTTTGGGATCACCCATCGTCAAGGCCCTGCTAAAGGCGGGCGACAACCTTAAAATCTATAACGGCAAACACGGTGCGGTACCGCGATTTGGCAGCGATCATCTGGCTTTTTCAAAAAAGGGACTGGCCGCCGTCGGCGTTACCGTACTGCCGCAGAAAGACGAAGAAAAACTTCGTTCCTATGTGGATGACCCGAATAACCCTAAGTGGTTGCTGAATTTCATTCGCCCAACCATCTTTCAGACGTATCATACATCCGGCGACGGACCACAAACCGTGGACCCGCCCGCCCTGGAATTGACAACCCGGCTTATGCTGGAGACCATTCGCGTTGTTGGCGAGATGGTTAAAGAAAATGGATAAACATATAAATGCCGGTCAGCCGTGACCGCATCAATCAGGAGACAGATATCATGAACGAAGATCCCATTGTAATCGTCGGCGGCGCTCGCACCCCGATGGGTGGATTTCAGGGCGACTTGTCAGATGTGCCTGCACCCGACCTTGGCGCTGCGGCAATCAAGGCGGCGCTGAGCCGTTCCGGGGTTGCGCCTGAAGATGTTGATGACGTGATCATGGGCGTCGTCCTTCCCGCCGGCATGGGTCAGGCCCCGGCGCGTCAGGCTTCTTTCGGGGCGGGCATTCCTGCCAACGTGGGCTGCACGACAATCAATAAAATGTGTGGATCGGGCATGAAGGCGACGATGATGGCCCATGACGCCCTGATGGCTGGCTCCCACGATGTGATGGTCGCCGGTGGCATGGAAAGCATGACCAACACCCCTTACGTTATGACCAAGGCGCGCGGCGGTTTCCGCATGGGTCACGGGCAGGTCTATGATCACATGTTCCTTGACGGCCTTGAAGACGCCTACGACAAGGGCAAGCTGATGGGCTGCTATGCGGAAGATACGGCCAGTCATTACCAGTTCACCCGCGAAGCCCAGGATGCTTTCGCCATTGAATCCCTGACCCGCGCCAAAAGGGCGATTGAGGATGGCTCATTCGATGGCGAGGTCGTGCCAGTTACGGTCTCATCGCGCAAGGGCGAAGTTACCGTAGACAGGGACGAACAGCCCCTGAAAGCCAACATTGAAAAAATCCCGCTTCTGAAACCCGCCTTCGCCAAGGACGGTACGGTGACACCCGCCAACTCCAGTTCAATTTCTGATGGCGGCGCGGCGTTGATCATGATGCGTCGAAGCGAAGCCGACAAACGGGGCCTGAAGCCTATGGCCATCATTCACGGTCATTCTACCCATGCCCAGGAACCGGCATGGTTCACCACCGCCCCAATTGACGCCATGCGTAAGGTTCTGGATCGCGCCGGTTGGGACAAGAACGACGTTGATCTGTTTGAGGTCAACGAAGCCTTTGCCGTGGTCACTATGGCGGCCATGCGCGATCTGGATATCCCTCACGACAAGGTCAACGTTCATGGTGGTGCCTGCGCATTGGGTCATCCTGTAGGCGCATCCGGTGCGCGCATCATAGTTACCCTGATGGCGGCCCTGGAAAAATATGACATGAAAAAAGGTGTCGCCTCGCTTTGCATCGGTGGCGGCGAAGCCACGGCCATGGCTATTGAACGGGTGACCTGATCATGCCGAGTGTCTTGATCACAGGAGCCAATCGAGGACTGGGGCTGGAATATGCCCGACAGTACGCAGCGGACGGGTGGCGGGTCATCGCCACCTGCCGCGATCCACAAAGTGCCGACGAGCTTAACGCGCTGGAGGGTGATGTTGTCGTTCATCCACTTGACGTTTCGGACTATGGACAAATTCAGGCGCTAGCGAGAACCCTGCGCAAGGAAACCATCGACCTGTTGCTCAACAACGCGGGTATTTACGGCCCAAAGCCATCCAAGCTGGGGGGCATAGAATACGATACATGGGAAGAAGTCATGCGCATCAACGTCATGGCTCCACTGAAAGTGTGTGAGTGTTTTCGCGATCATGTCGCCGCCAGTGATTTGAAAAAGATCGCCGTCATGTCTTCCAGGATGGGTTCTGTGGGGGATAATGATTCCGGCGCCAGCTATATCTATCGCTCGTCGAAAGCGGCCCTGAATGCAGTTATGAAAAGCCTGTCCGTCGATCTTAAGCCCCGTGGTATTTCGGTGGTTGTCCTGCACCCCGGCTGGGTTAGAACCGACATGGGTGGTCCCAGCGGCTTGATCGATGTACCCGAAAGTGTTTCCGGATTACGTCAGGCCATTAAGAGCCTGTCCCTGGAAACGACGGGACGTTTTTTGAATTACGACAGCACGGAGATACCCTGGTGATCTTATCGGAAGAGCAGACACTCATTCGCGATATGGCGCGCTCGTTTGCCCGTGATCGTCTTGCCCCAAATGCGGGGCAATGGGACAGGGACAAGAAAACACCAATAGGGGTGTTCCGCGAAATGGGTGAACTTGGACTGCTGGGCATGCTGGCCCCCGAAGAATGGGGTGGCGTCGATGCAGGCTACGTCTCCTTTGTTTTGGCGATGGAAGAAATCGCCGCCGGTGATGGCGGCGTGTCGACGACCATGAGCGTCCATAATGGTGTGGCGACCATGCCCATTGTCCAGTACGGAACCCAAGAACAGAAAAAGAAATTCCTGCCGTCTCTTACCAGTGGCGAAGTGATTGGCGCTTTCGCCCTGACCGAGGCCCAGGCCGGGTCCGATGCGGCCAATCTTAAATGCAGTGCCAGATGGGACGGCGATTGTTATGTTCTGAACGGCACCAAGCTGTTTATCTCGTCCGGTGTTATTGCAGGGATCGCTATTGTCTTTGCGGTTACTGACCCTGAAGCGGGAAAGAAAGGCATTTCCGCCTTTATCGTACCCACCGATATGGATGGTTATTCAACCGGCGCTCCAGAACACAAAATGGGCCAGCGCGGGCATGAGACAGTGGCGCTGAATTTTGATGACATGCGTCTGCCCGCAGACCTGCTGCTTGGAAAAGAAGGGGAAGGCTACAAAATCGCGCTTTCCAATCTCGAAGGCGGTCGCATCGGCATCGCCGGTCAGGCAACGGGAATGGCGCGCGCCGCCTTTGAAGCCGCGCGTGATTATGCCCGAGAACGCATTACTTTTGGTAAACCCATCGCCGAACATCAGGCCGTGGCCTTCCGCCTTGCCGATATGGCGACGGGGATCGAGGCTGCTCATCAAATGGCCCTGCACGCAGCATCGCTTCGCGACGCCGGTGTGTCCTGCTTGAAAGAAGCTTCAATGGCCAAGGTCTTTGCCTCGGAAATGGCAGAGAAGGTTTGCTCTGACGCCATTCAAATTCACGGCGGTTATGGATACCTGGAAGACTTCCCGGTCGAGCGAATCTATCGGGATGTGCGGGTGACAAAAATTTACGAAGGCACCAGTGATATTCAGCGCATGGTCATTGCTCGCTCACTAATGAACGAAAGTTGAAAACATGAGTGACCCCATAGAATTCTATTTCGAATTCTCATCACCCTACGGCTATTTTGCCGCCCAGAAGATCGACCAGATCGCCGAAGACAATGGGCGCATGTGCCTTTGGAAGCCGTTCCTGCTGGGAGCCATGTTTAATAAAACCGGCATGGCCCCACTGACCCATCAACCCATGCGCGGCGAATACGGATTGCACGATTGGGAACGCCTTGGCCGGTACATGGACGTTCCCTGGAAAATGCCGAAGGATTTTCCGGTTCATTCCGTTGCGGCTTCCCGGGCATTCTATTGGCTGGAACAACAAAATCCGGATCAGGCCCGCCTGTTTGCCAAATCCGTGTATCACGCGATTTTTGGCGAGGGCATTGATATCTCAAAGCCCGAGGTTGTCGCCGATATAGCCGCCCCGTTGTTTGTCGATAAAGATGAACTGCTGAACGGAATTCAGGAACAGGCCATCAAAGACAGGCTTAGGAACGAAACAGACAAGGCAATCGAGCGTGGCGTTTTCGGATCACCATTTTTCTTCGTTGATGGAGAAGGATTCTGGGGGTCCGATCGTATGTGGATGGTTAAAAAATGGCTGCAAAGCGGTGGCTGGTAGAGGAATGAATTTATGATTACCAAAGGCTATAAACAACTTCTTGAGGAAGCCAGCGCCGTCGTCGAGGAAGTATCGATGGAAGAAGTCCTGGCAGACAAAAGCGATGATCTTGTATTGGTCGACCTGCGCGACGTTCGCGAACTGGACAGGGAAGGCATGATCCCCGGTGCGGTTCACGCGCCACGCGGCATGCTGGAATTCTGGGTTGATCCCGAAAGCCCGTACCACCGGGACGTCTTCGCCCAGGAAGATAAAACCTACCTGCTGTACTGCCAGTCGGCCTGGCGTTCGGCGCTGGCGGCGAAAACCTTGATGGACATGGGTATGACAAATGTCAAACACATCGCCGGCGGTTTCAAGGGCTGGAAAGAATCCGGCGGGCCTGTGGGCGAACGCCCGAAGAAAAAATAACGAAAAAGGTATCTGCCATGAGTGTTATCAAGTCAGGGGCCAATCCCCGCTCGGATGTTTTCAAAACCAACGCCAGCAACATGCGCGGGCTTGTTGATGATCTTCGCGAGAAGGTCTCCAGGGTTCGCCTGGGTGGCGGGGAGCGGGCGCGTGAACGTCATCTTGCCCGTGGCCGATTACTGCCAAGGGAGCGCATTCGCCAGCTTCTGGATGTGGGCTCACCGTTTCTGGAATTTTCCCAGATGGCTGGATACAAACTGTATGGCGATGACGAGGTTCCGGCCGGTGGTGTGATCACGGGCATCGGGCGTATTTCGGGACAGGAATGCATGGTTGTCGCCAACGACCCCACCGTCAAGGGTGGCACCTACTATCCCACGACAGTGAAAAAGCATCTTCGTGCCCAGGAAATCGCGCTCGAGAATAATCTGCCGTGCCTGTATCTGGTGGAAAGCGGCGGTGCCTTCTTGCCCCTTCAGGACAACGTCTTTCCGGACAAGGATCACTTTGGCCGTATCTTTTATAATCAGGCGACAATGTCGGGCAAAGGCATCCCGCAAATTTCCATCGTCCATGGTTCATGCACGGCGGGTGGCGCCTACATTCCGGCGATGTCAGACGAAAGCATTATCGTCAAGGGACAGGGAACGATTTTCCTGGGGGGGCCGCCACTGGTCAAGGCCGCTACCGGCGAGATTGTAACCTCAGAAGAATTGGGCGGCGCTGAAGTTCACACCAAGATTTCCGGCGTCACCGATCACATGGCCGATGATGACGCCCACGCCATCGCCATTGCACGCAGATCAATCGGCAACCTGAACAGGGTCAAAAAAATTGACATGGATGTGTCCGAGGTCAAGGAACCTTTGTACGACGCCGAGGAACTGTACGGTATTGTCAACGCTGATACCCGCAAGCCCTTTGATGTGCACGAAATTATTGCCCGCATTGTCGATGGTTCTGAATTTGACGAGTTCAAGCAGCTTTACGGACAAACCCTTGTTTGCGGTTTTGCCCGCCTTCACGGCTACCCCATCGGCATTGTCGCCAACAACGGTATTTTGTTTTCTGAATCTGCGGAAAAGGGCGCTCACTTTGTTGAGTTGTGCGCCCAGCGCAAGATACCCCTGGTCTTTCTGCAGAACATTACCGGCTTCATGGTCGGGCAAAAATACGAGGCGGGCGGTATTGCCAAGAACGGGGCCAAGATGGTCACGGCTGTCGCCTGTGCCCAAGTGCCGAAATTCACCGTGGTTATTGGCGGCAGCTTCGGCGCCGGGAACTATTCCATGTGCGGGCGGGCATACTCGCCGCGCATGATGTTCATGTGGCCCAACGCCCGCATTTCGGTGATGGGCGGCGAGCAGGCGGCGTCGGTACTTGCGACGGTGAAACGGGACGGCATTGAAAAGCTGGGCAAAAAGTGGAGCCAGGCCGCCGAGAAAAAATTCCGTCAGCCAATCCTTGATCGATACGAGGAACAGGGGCATCCCTATTTCGCAAGTGCGCGGCTTTGGGACGATGGCATCATTGATCCGGCAGATACCCGCATGGTGTTGGGACTTGGCATTTCTGCATCCCTAAATGCGCCGATAGAAAAAACACACTTTGGCATTTTCAGGATGTAATGATGATGGATACCGTACTCGTAAATATTGATAAGCGCGGCGTCGCCCGCCTGACCCTGAACAGGCCGGAAGTTCATAACGCCTTCGATGATGCCTTGATTGTCAACCTGATTGGCAAGCTGAAGGAACTGGACGCCAACGAGGATGTCCGGGTGGTTATTCTGGCCGCCAATGGCAAAAGTTTTTCCGCCGGTGGTGATCTTGGCTGGATGCAGCGAACGGCTGATTATTCCTTTGACGAGAACCTGGCCGATGCCAGAGACCTTGCCGACTTGATGAAAACCCTGAACCGTCTGTCCAAGCCGACAATTGGCTTGATCCAGGGGGCGGCCTATGGCGGCGGTGTTGGATTGACTGCCTGTTGCGATATCGTCATCGCTTGCGAGCACGCCCGGTTCTGCCTGTCCGAAGTGAAACTGGGGCTGATTGCCTCAGTCATTTCCCCTTATGTGCGGGCGGCTATTGGGGAGACCCATGCCCGGCGCTACACACTGACAGCCGAGTTGTTTGACGCCTTCGAGGCACGGCGCATTGGGCTGGTGCACGAGGTGGTCGCCGATGACGCCCTGGAAGATCAGGCAGAGCACTTCGTTCTGCAGCTTCTGAAAAACAGTCCCGCCGCAATGGCCGGGGTCAAGGAATTGATGTTCTCGCTCAGTGGGCGGGGTATTGGCGATGATGTGGTTGAAGATACAGCCGTGCGTATTGCCAGAATCAGGGCTTCCGCAGAGGGAAAGGAAGGAATTTCAGCCTTCCTTGAAAAACGTTCGCCTTCATGGATAAAGGACTAACCCCCATGTTTACATCAATCCTTATCGCTAACCGGGGCGAAATTGCCGTTCGTGTAACCGCTACCGCGCGGGCCATGGGCGTGCGCAGCGTTGCCGTCTTTACTGAACATGATCGCGAGGCCCTGCATGTTGCAACGGCGGATCGTGCAGTGGCTATTGATGATTATCTGAATGGCGAGGCAATCATCCAGGCCGCCCTTTCCAGTGGTGCCCAGGCCGTTCATCCCGGTTACGGTTTCCTTTCGGAAAACGCCGAATTTGCCGCTGCGGTAGAAGCCGCCGGGCTGACCTTTATCGGACCACCGGTGAGCGCCATTGACGCCATGGGCTCGAAAGTGCGCGCCCGGCGTATAATGGAAGATGCGGATGTTCCCGTTGTTCCTGGCTATCACGGGTCAAAGCAGGATCTGAAAACCCTGACGGATGCCGCGAAGGAAATCGGTTATCCGGTCATGATCAAGGCGTCGGCTGGCGGCGGCGGGCGTGGCATGCGGATCGTCAACAAGGCCGGTGATCTTCAAAGCGCCATAGAATCGGCAAAACGTGAGGCTAAGTCGGCTTTTGGCGATAGCACGCTGCTGATGGAAAAGTGCGTTATCAATCCGCGCCATGTTGAAGTACAGGTTTTTGCCGATCGCTTTGGAAATTCAGTCAGCCTGTCGGAACGCGATTGTTCCGTTCAGCGCCGCCACCAGAAAGTCCTGGAAGAAGCACCCGCACCGGGTCTGTCGCTGGCATTAAGGCAAGCCATGGCGTCTGCCGCGATAGCTTCCGCAAACGCTATTGGGTATGTGGGCGCAGGCACGGTCGAATTTTTACTGACACCTGACGGGGACTTTTATTTCATGGAAATGAATACCCGCTTGCAGGTCGAACACCCGGTCACTGAAATGATCTTTGGCGAAGACCTTGTTGAATGGCAGCTGCTCGTTGCCGCTGGTCACGAATTGCCCCGCGATCAGGTGGAACTGGAACCCTCCGGTCATGCGCTTGAGGCTCGCCTTTATGCGGAAGATCCATCCAAAGGTTTCCTGCCCACCGGTGGCACGGTCGAGCGTTTTCGTTTGCCCAGCATGGAGGATTACGGCGGATCTGTTCGGATAGACAGCGCCGTGCGAGAAGGTGACGAGGTCTCTTCCCATTACGATCCCATGATTGCCAAGGTCGTTGTCTGGGGCGTGGATCGGGATGCGGCGCTAAGCAGGATGACGGCGGTTCTGGATGATCTTGAAGTCGCTGGCGTGGTGACCAACCTGCAGTTCCTGCGACGTGCCTTTAAACATAAGGCTTTTGCAAAAGCCGGCGTCAATACAGGCTTTATTGAAAAATATTCAAAGGCTTTGTTGAGCGATCCCAAAGCGCCATCACACGAAGCGCTGGCGTTGGCCTCATTGTCGGTCATGCTGCGGCGGGGTGAAGAGGTTGCCGGGATGGCCCTCACATCCAGCGATCCTTACTCGCCCTGGTATTCAACGGATGGCTGGCGAATGAACAGCGACAATCATCACGTACTGAATTTCTCCTATCGGGACAATGAAGAAATGTCCAGGGTTGTCGTTCATTATCGTAAAAGCAGCTTCTTGCTTGAAATGGAACACACGACACTGTCTGCAAGCGGGTCATTCGATGAAGATGGCTCCCTTGTCGCAGAATTAGGGGGGAATCGCATCAAGGGAATGGTCCAGCACCTGGGCGATGACATCATAGTCGATGTACTTGGCGAGATTCAGACACTTGTCCTGGATAACCCACTGGCTTCGCTTGAAGGCCACGAAAATGCGGGGGGTAGCCTGACAGCGCCCATGCCGGGCCGTGTGGCACAGGTTCTGGTCAAGCCCGGTGATACAGTGAAGATCGGTGACGCCCTGGTGGTTCTTGAAGCCATGAAGATGGAACATTCCATTTCTTCCCCCGTGGACGGGTTTGTTGAAGCGGTCTTTTTTGCCCAGGATGACAGGGTCGAGGAGGGAGCGACCCTTCTTTCCCTTTCTTAAACCTTTGAAATAGTTGTTTTTAACGCCCGGTTTTGTTTATGGTTGGGTGTTAATCAAAACCATTAGGCTGAGACAATGGCGGACTATGATCTTGGTAATTTGACTGTTTTGATAGTTGACGACTATCAGCCCATGCGCGTGATTATGAAAAATGTTCTTTATGCTCTGGGGATTAAAGATATTACCGAGGCCGGAAGTGGTGAAGATGCCCTGAAAATTCTTCAGACGAATGAAATGGATATTGTTTTTGCCGATAATCTAATGGAGCCCATGAACGGTGTTGATATGGTACGTAAAATTCGTGCAGGTGAAGGTGATATAAATGCCTTTACCCCGATTATCATGGTTTCAGGGTATTCGGATATTGGGCATATCATGGAAGCCCGCGATGCTGGCATAAACGAATTCCTGGCAAAGCCGGTTTCGGCCAAACTGATTTATCTGCGGATCTGTTCCGTCATTGAAAACCCGCGCAGTTTTGTTAACAGCGATGAGTTCTTCGGACCTGACCGCCGTCGGCGACCACTGGAAATTGATGGCGAAGAACGCAGAGACGATGATTATGACTATAATCAGCATAAACGTTCACCAAATCGGGCGACCTAGAAGACATGCGGCTGCCAAAACAAGTTAATATGGTCGAGGTTGGGCCACGGGACGGCCTTCAAAACGAGTCACAGCCTGTGTCCATTGAAACCCGCGTCAAGCTGATTGAAATGCTGAGCGATGCTGGTTTGTCCAGTATTGAAGCGGGGAGTTTCGTTTCACCCAGGTGGGTTCCGCAAATGGCCGATACTGATAAGGTTCTGGCCGCACTGGCTCCTTCGCCCGGTGTTCGATATCCGGTTTTGACTCCCAACATGAAGGGATTCGAAGCCGCCATCGCTGCTGGCGCCCGGGAGGTTGCTATTTTTGGCGCGGCATCTGAAACGTTCTCACAAAAAAACATCAATTGTTCAATTGATGAAAGCCTCCAGCGTTTCCAACCTATTGCCCATGCGGCGATTGAAAAGGGCATTGCCGTACGCGGCTATGTCTCGTGTGTGCTGGGATGTCCTTACGAAGGGGAAATCGAAATAGCAGCGGTAACCAGTGTGGCCAGGCAGCTTCTGGATATGGGAGCACGGGAAATTTCCCTTGGCGACACGGTGGGTGTCGGAACTCCGGCCAAGGCACAAGAAATGATTGAAGCCGTTTCAAAAGTTGTTCCTGTGGAAAAACTGGCGGCTCATTTTCACGATACATATGGGCAGGCCTTGGCCAATATCTTCGCCGTTCTGCAAAAGGGCGTCGCCGTTATCGACAGTTCTGTCGCCGGGCTTGGCGGTTGCCCCTATGCCAAGGGCGCTGCCGGTAACGTCGCATCGGAAGATGTAGTTTACATGCTAAACGGCCTGGGCATTCGAAGCGGTGTCGACCTGAACAAACTTATTGCTGCAGGCGCGTTTATTTCAAAAACCCTGCAACGCCCGACCCAATCGCGGGTTTCGCTTGCCATGGCTGGTGAATAAGGGACGTTTGGCCAATGAGTCTTCACATCATCAAGCTTTCTGTTGGTGTCGAAGATGTGGATCATTTGATGGAATTGCAAAAGGTCAGATTGAAACGCGAAGGGGTTCTGCAGCACATCACCCGAAACACGCCTAAACAGGCTGCCGAAATTCTGGACGGCGGTTCAATTTACTGGGTCATCAAAAAATTTGTTCGGGTGCGTCAGCGCCTTGTTGGCATTGTCCGAGGCGTGAATAGCGAAGGCCGACCGTCTTGCGCCCTGCAACTGGACCCGACCCTGATCAGGACCGAACTCAAGGAATTCAGGGCTTTTCAGGGCTGGAGATATTTCAAGGAAGAAGATATCCCGAAAGATTTGACCGGCGGAGTGACTGACGAGGCTACGGCTGAAGCCCTGCCCGTGGATATGGCCGAAGAGTTGAAAGCCCTGGGTTTGCTTTGAGCCAGAACGGTTGGGTTGAGCTTATCGGCCGAAAAAGGATAAAATTCAACTCGCGGCCAATTCAAGGGCTTGATTCCGGTCAAACCTTTGAAATGTTATCAAGGTATTATTCAGGCCAGAATCAGGGGTGAACAGACCAATTTAGAGCGGATCGATTACTTTATGCATTTTTATTCAGTCATTTTGTTTGGCGCCTGTCCGGGCACTGTCAAAATTGGAGCCGGTTGCAATGACTGATTTTGATATCAGTCGCATGAATGTTCTTATTGTCGAGGACAATCTGCATTTTCGCACCCTGATCCGCACCATCCTTCAAACCCTTGGCGTAGAAAGCGTTGAAGAAGCGCGTGATGGATCTGAAGCCTTTGAGGTTCTGTCCAGTTTCGATGCGGATCTCGCCATTATCGACTGGAAAATGGATGGGCTGAACGGCCTTGAGTGTGTTCGCCGCATTCGAAACGATGAGGACAGCCCCAACAGGTTTCTGCCAATTATTATGGTGACTGGATACACCGAGGAAAGCCTGGCGCGTGATGCCCGCGACATCGGTGTGAACGATTTTCTGGGCAAGCCCATATCGGCCAAGTCCCTGATGTCGAGAATTATCGCGGTGCTGGAAGATAAAAGGGACTTTATCGACGCACCTAACTACTTTGGCCCGGACCGCCGCCGCAGCCAGCAGGAATATATGGGCGAGGAACGCAGGAAGAAATAATCGTTTAGCTCTAATATTCTGATTGTGAAGTGGCCGGAAGAGCGTGCGCCACGCAGTACAGCTAGGATCGGCTTCGGAACGCTTTAAATGGTTGACTACAACCTGGAACGACTGAATTTTCTCATTGTTGATGACAACAAGCATATGCGCGCGCTTGTTACGAGCATTTTGCATGCCCTGGGCGCAAAGAATTGCATTGATGCCGGTGACGGTGCTGACGCGTTCAAGGAATTACGACACTTCCCGGCGGATATCATCATTTGTGATTGGAACATGGACCCTTTGGACGGGCTGGATTTTACTCGTCTGGTTCGCACCGGTAATGATAGTCCCAACCCTTTTGTGCCAATCATCATGTTAACCGGACATACGGAAATGAACCGTGTAGTCGAGGCCCGGGATGCCGGGGTTCACGAGTTCCTTGCCAAACCTATTTCGGCCAAAGGCCTGTATTCACGTATTCGATCGATAATCGAGCGCCCCCGGCCGTTCGTTCGTGCTGGAATGTATTTTGGACCTGATCGGCGTCGGCGGGATAATCCGTCCTACATGGGTGGCGAGCGGCGCAAGGCCAACCTACAGGCAGATGGGGGCGGCGCTGACAGGGAACTGTCACAGGCCGAGGTAGAGGCCCTGTTCAGCTGAAAAAATCTATTTCGACTTGCCCTGAACCATCTGGCGCACTACGTTTCAATAAGAAAACTTCAAAGGATTGGTTATGAGCGACGACGATACAGTAAATGTTATTAAGCCGCCGGATACCCTGTCGGCCAAGGTTTCCAAGGGTGGTCCGGGTGCTGTCGATCTCGCCGCCATTGAACGCGCGGAATCGGTTATCGCCAGCATGGCGGATAGCTATCTTGACTGGGTCGAGGAAGATCTCGTAAAGATCAGCAAGGCCCAGGCAGAACTGAAGGCCAACAGGGACAATGCCGCCGCCCTTCTGGACAAGGTATTCCAGGTCGCCCATGACATGAAGGGGCAGGGTGGTAGCTTCGGTTACGACCTGATGACAATTCTGGGAAATGATCTGTGCCGTTTTATCGAGGGTAAGGAAACGGTCAGCGATGTCGACCTTGAAGTCATTGATCTTTATATCGGCACCATGCAGATCGTCATTTCAAAGCGTATGAGTGGTGATGGCGGTGCAGAAGGCAACAAGGTTCTTACCGGTCTTGCCGCCGTGGTGGCGAAGATCACGGGTAAAGGCTAGGGCCAGGCCTGGTCACAAAAAAAAGGGCGTCCCATGGGGCGCCCTTTTCATTTGCAGCGGGAAGAGGGGTTACGCCAGAGATTTTTGAAAGTCTTCCAGCCAGTTCAGGCGGGTTTCCAGCAAGCCGATGTCATGGTCAAGCCAGCCGACCAGATACCCCTCATCATTGCTGTGGTGCTGGCGCAGGTCATCGAGACGGGCCAGTTCGTTTTCCGTGACTTCGATCAGCAGGTCCACCTGGGAGTTGCGTTCCCCCGCATCAAGTAAATGCAGGAAACGAAATTTCAAAGCCACCACCAGTTTACTGATTTCCGTCGCTGCCGGACGAACGTTTGCGGTTAAAAGGATTTTTAACTCACGCCGACCATCCTCGGTAATGACCAGTTCGGCATCATCTTCCATGCCGACCCCGTTCAGGGCTTCGATCAATCCTTCATATTTCAGCAACTCAATGGAAACGCCCATGACGTCCAGGGAAGGGCCGGTTATACGGCTGATGAAGTGCCGGATGGAATTCGCCAGTCCGCCGTAACGGGTTGGACCCAGGGCAAGCGTCCCCAGGGCGCAAAGGCGTACAGCTTCTTTCGGTGTTAGTGTGTTGTCGGCAAACATCCAATTTCTCTCAGTCGACATCGACTATGGAGTAGTCATCGAACGATTCGAATCATACCCCTGATGGATATTCCTGTCCATCATCGACGGGCAGACTAGGCAGCCTGCTTTAAGCCCAGCCGGTTCCAGACCTCACATATGGCGTCCACCAGGTGGTCCATATCATCATCCGAATGCAAAGGGGTTGGAGTAAAGCGCAGACGCTCGGTGCCACGCTCAACCGTGGGGTAGTTGATAGGCTGCACATAGATATTGTGCTTGAACAGCAAATCATCACTGGCCTGTTTGCAAAGAGACGCATCGCCTACCAGTACAGGGACAATATGGCTGATGGACGGCATCACCGGAATACCGGCGTCCCGCAGGCGCTGCTTCAGGGTCGCGGCGCGCTCCTGATGGCTTATGCGCAACTCGTTGTGTTCCTTCAGGTGTTTGATGGAAGCGATTGCCGCCGCAGCGACGCCGGGGGGCATGGATGACGAAAAAATAAATCCGGAACCGTAGGAGCGGACAAAGTCACACATGGCGGCCGAACCGGCTATGTAGCCGCCAATAACACCAAACGCCTTGGCCAGTGTACCCTGAATAATGGTGATACGGTCCATCAGGCCATCACGTTCGGCCACACCGCCACCACGCGGGCCATACATGCCAACCGCATGCACCTCGTCCAGAAACGTCATTGCATGGTGTTTGTCGGCAACATCACAGATTTCCTTGATGGGAGCAATATCTCCATCCATGGAATAAACAGATTCAAAGGCGACCAGCTTGGGTGTTGACGGGGCAAACTGGCCAAGGAAACGATCCAGATCCTCGACATCGTTGTGTTTGAAAATTTTCTTTTCCGCCCGCGAATGGCGAATGCCTTCGATCATGGAGTTGTGGTTATGGGAGTCCGAAACGATAACGCAGCCGGGAATAAGGGCGCCCAGGGTGCTCAAGGCCGTCATGTTCGCCATCCAGCCGGAACCGAACAGCAAGGACGCTTCCTTGTTGTGAAGATCGGCTAATTCTTTTTCAAGCAGGACATGAAAATGGTTGGTTCCGGAAATATTCCGGGTTCCACCTGCGCCTGCGCCGCATTTATCGATTGCGTCGTGCATGGCTTTCAGGGTCGACGGGTTTTGACCCATTCCCATGTAATCATTTGAACACCAGACGGTGATCTCGTGAACCGATCCGTCATCACGATGGTTAATCGCCTTTGGAAAGGCGCCAGCCTGCCGTTCAAGGTCGGCGAAGATTCTGTATCGGCCTTCTGATTTGAGGTCGGCGATATTCTCCGA
This sequence comes from Rhodospirillales bacterium, assembly GCA_016776705.1. Classification (GTDB taxonomy): domain Bacteria; phylum Pseudomonadota; class Alphaproteobacteria; order Rhodospirillales; family JABHCV01; genus JACNJU01. The sequence continues at coordinate 5,074 of JADHSW010000018.1, read as the reverse complement.
AAAAAAACTCTCGTAATCCATTGTAGAAACTCCCGGAATTGCCCCGGTTCCTGGGGCTGGCGATATCATACGTGATCCCATGTTGTCCTCGCAAGCTGCCCGAAAGGGGGGCAAGGTATGCCTGTCCTGTAAAACAAGCATTGGCATATAGGGTAACGGGCTGTAATCTAAGGAATAATCCAGTTTCAGGAATGATCTGGGTCAAGATAAAAAAGTAATATTTGATCTAGAATGTCTCATAATATGGCTGTTTCGAATATACAGCCTGTGGAAAATATTGTTCATCTACTTGTGCATTGAAATATAAGTATATTTAGAAAGTTATACAATTTATCCACAGTTATCCACAGGGTTGTCCACCCTTTCATACATAGATTTTCAGGGGCGGACACCCCAACGATACTCAGGAGGTCGCGATATGCTTAAAAATATCCTTATTCACCTTGACGCTTCGAAGCGGTGCGCCACCCGCCTGGAAACGGCCATTGCCCTTGCCAGCAGACACAATGCGCATTTAACCGGCCTGTATGTCGTTACTCATCCGGAAATTCCCCCTTTTGTACAGGCAGGGATCAGCGCTGAAATTATTGATGAACAAATTCGCTCGTCAATCGAAGAGGGAAAAAAGGTCCTGAAGGAATTCGAAAAAGCTGTTTCTGCCCAGCATGTAGAATTTGAAAGCCGCCTCGTTGAGGGCCGTATTGCCGATACCATTACCGACCAGGGCCGCTACTTCGATTTGCTGGTTGTTGGTCAATATGATCCTGACGAAGTCGGATTCTATGCCATAGACGACATGCCGGATCGTCTGATCATGTCTGCCGGACGCCCCATTCTGGTGGTTCCTTACGCAGGGCATTTCCCAACAGTTGGCGACAATATCATTGTCTCATGGGACGCTTCCAGGCAGGCAACCAGGGCGGTGAACGATAGCATGAGTATTCTTGAGGCGGCAAAAAAGGTCGATGTGTTGTCCATCAACCCTGAAGATAAGGGATTGGGTGACGCACCGTGCGCCGACATTTGCCTGCATATGGCGCGTCACGGGGTTAACGCGACAGCCCAGCACATATCAACGGGTGATATTAACGCCGCCGACATGCTGCTTTCGAGGGCTGCAGACGGTAGCGCCGATCTGATTGTTATGGGGGCTTATGGCCATGCCCGGTGGCGTGAAATCGCACTGGGCGGGTTTACCCGGCACATGCTTGCTCATATGACGATACCCGTATTGATGTCGAACTAGATCAAAGTGCATTTAATTGGAATCAATTAAATGCAGGTAATTTGATCAGTATTATAAAAAACGAGCAACTTATCTGCGTTTGATTAAATGCAGGTTGCCCTAACCTCGGGGCCTAGTTTCCGACTTTAACAATCAGCTGGACAAGCAGGGTCGCAAAGGCGTCGCGCGCCATAAACATGAATGAAAAGGCGACGGCCCACATGACCGGGCGTTTCCACCATCCGGCAGGTAACGGTTTAATGAATTTTTGCGCGCGAAGCGCCATACGGCGTTCACGTCCGATGCGCTCTTCCTTTAATTGCCAAAGATTGTAAGCCAGCGCATTGTTGCGGGCAGGGGGGCGTGTTGAAGCAAGTGTCGTCATAACATTCTGTTCCTGTTGTCTTTTTAGCTTTCTAGCTACCTTGTAATATTATGCCTCGAACCTTTCTTATTGGTTAACGCGCCTTATTGCTTTAGAAGGGCCGCCATAGCCCCTGTCAAAATTATGGAGAGTCGACAATGTCCGATCAGGTTACCGCGTCCCACATCCTCGTCATGCACGAAGGTTCCGCCCGTTCCGCCGAGACCCGCACCAAAGATGAAGCCATGGCGCTTATTGAAGAATTGAAGGTCAAAATTGCCGACGGCGGCGACTTTGCCGAACTTGCTGGTGAAAATTCTGACTGCCCGTCAGGCCAGAGCGGCGGCAGCCTGGGAACCTTCGGTCGTGGCCAGATGGTCAAGGCCTTTGAAGATACGGCCTTTGCCCTTGAAGCCGGTGAAACCAGCGACATTATCGAGACCGAATTCGGTTACCACCTGATTTTTCGCTCCGCTTGATTTCCCCGTCGCTCATTCTCGAACTGCCCTGGGGTCCAGGGCGTCCTGCAAACCGTCACCGATGAAATTCAGTGCGATGACGCTTAAAAATATCAGGACGCCCGGATAAAACGCCAGGCTGGGCGCATTCCAGATTAATTCCTGTGCATTGGTCAGCAAGTTGCCCCAACTGGGTAGTGGAGGTTGAATGCCGAGTCCCAAAAAGCTGAGTACAGATTCCAGCAGGATTACATTTCCTGCGCTCAGTGTCGTCGCCACGATGATCGGTGAGCTAAGATTTGGCAGGATGTGCACGGCCATAATGCGCAGTGGCCCGGCTCCCTGGGCGTGGGCGGCCAGAACAAACGGTCTTTGTTTAAGCGATAAAGTGGTCGATCGAACAAGGCGGGCAACCGTCGTCCATCCTACAAGGGCGACAATAAGAACAATCCTGTACAGCCCCATTGTTGTTTCATCACCGCCTGAAAAACCAAGTTTTGCAGGATCAACGGCTGCCAAGACGATCAGCAAAGGCAATAATGGCAGCGAGATGACGCCGTCCGTAAAGCGCATCAGGATTTTGTCCGTCCAGCCCCCGAAATAACCGGCCAACAAACCGATGACCACACCGATGGCAGCTGCTGACAATGCCGCGGTGACGCCCACAAACAATGATACCCGCCCCCCATACAGAAGTCGTACGAATACATCGCGGCCTAATTCATCGGTTCCCAGGGGATGGCTCCAGGATGGCGATGCAAAACGATCTAACAGGTTGATGGCGTCGACCCCGGAGCCGATCCAATCTTCAAAAACCGGAGCACAAAGGGCGAGTATGATCAGGGAAACCAGGACCACACTGGCGCCAACGGCCATATGATGACGGGCGAAGCGCCGCAGAATCAGTCCGCTCGGTGTAACAAGTGCCGGTATCATGTCGGTCCCGCCTTGTCAGTAATTCGCGGGTCAAGTTTGACGTAGGCGATGTCGGCCAAGGTGTTGCCCAACAAGGTAACCAGCGTGGCTAATAAAAGCGCCAGCAGCGCCAGATTATAGTCATTGCCCATAATGGCATCGAAAATCAGACGCCCCATGCCCGGATAGGCGAAAATGGTTTCGGTGATTAATGCCCCTGAAAACAGAGCTCCGAAATCCAGTGCAATAATTGTAACCACGGGAATAAGGGCGTTACGAAGGCCATGGCCCAGAATTACCCGGCTCTTGCTTAAGCCCTTGGCCCGTGCGGTGCGGATATAATCCTGGCGCAGGGTTTCGATCATGGCGGCGCGCATGTAGCGGGTCTGGCCGCCGACGTTGGCGATGGTCAGGCTAATCACAGGCAGAACAAGGAAACGCAGGTTTTCCCACAGTCCGCCCTGCCCAAGTGTCCCCATTCCACCGGCAGGAAGGATGCCCCACAAAACTGCGAATACGATAATTAGCAAAAGCGCCAGCCAGAAGGGCGGGGTGGAAATTCCGGCAAAGGCAGCGAAATTGATAGCATAGTCTGTTTTTGAATAGGGCCTGCTGGCGGCAATGATCCCGGCGGGCAGGGCGATGACGAGTGACAGGCAGAAAGCCAGCCCCAACAAAACGATGGTGTTTCCCAGCGCTGGCCACAGAACCTCAAACACTGGTTTGGCATGCAGGCGCGAATATCCGAGATCACCGCCAAGGGCTGCTTGCAACCAGTTTCCGTAACGTTCCGACAGGGGCCTGTGCAGACCGTAAAGTTCGCGCAGACGCTCGGCGTCCGCCGATGTAATTTTAGGATCGGCGCTGATCAACAGATCGATCGGGTCGCCCGGCATCAGTCCCATCAGGCCGTACACAACGAACGACATGATGAACAGGATGCTTATTGATTGAATCAGACGTTCGACGAGAATACGGATCATTGGATACTTTAGCTTTTTGCTTCGCAGTGAAGGAAATAATTTGCTCGGGCCCTGATTTTTTGGGTGTGTGATTCAAGTCTGCACAGCACATTAATAATACTGGTTCCGATCAAGTGGAAAAAACAGGTAATAATCCTATTCTCTCTTCCCCATTTAAATGATATGAAACAGCCGATTTCCGAGAACCGGAAGGGGAAAAGCAGTTTACCCGGTCCGTTCCGTTTTTTTTAGGCTTGGAAGTACGCTTCTTGAAAGAATTCAAGGCCAATTGAATAGGATAGCTGCAGGTAATTCTGTCGTTTTTGTGCATGAGTAGTCCATATCTAAAAAATATCCGTTCCATGGAAGAGCTGGATGCCCTTCTTGAAGAAAGGCTGCAAACGGCTTCCAGCAATGAAAAAAAACTGCTCGAGACGGATGTTCCCGAGGCGATCAGTAATATTGATAGAATTTGCAGTGACTCAATTCATGAAATCGAGAAAAAATCACGACAGATTGTCGACATGGTTTCTTCATGGGTAGAAACTGCGACTGCTGAATTTCACAATGAAACTGAGGCCGCACGGCAGCAGATAAAAGCTCTGGTAGAGGATGGCTCTAATCAGCGAACGATAGACATGTTGACCAGTATGATCTCAGAGACATCCTACCTTTCAGCGAATCGGATTTCTAGATGTGCAGAGGTATCGATCAATAAAATTCGCACTGAAACATCCAAATCAATTCTTGAACTAAGAACCAATGCAGCAAATGCCTTCAAGGATTTCAGGGCGCTAGCGGCCAAAGCGACAAATAAAATCAAGATGGCCGTCGAAAAGGCTGCTCTAAGGTTCAAGTCCGCCAAGAGTTCATCTGATCCTCAGGCATCACTTGAGCAATTAAAAAAAGAAACAAACATCGCCGTTGCCGAGGCTGAAAGTGCGTCCGCCGAGTTGGAAAATGCGAAAATCCGGACAATTGAACGGATTAACGACGCAGTAAACGCTGCCTCCCTGCGTATTGAGCAGGCCCATTTGGACGCGGCAAAAGAAATCAAAATAGCCAAAGAGCGGGCAGAATTGAAATTGAAGGAAATTTCCGACGACGCCATCTTCCGATTTGTGAAGACCTGATATCCTATTGCATGGAT
>JADHSW010000017.1 GCA_016776705.1 Rhodospirillales bacterium | reverse complement strand
CAAGCAGATCATCCAGTGATCCTTCTGCGCGGGGGAGAATAAGAGGAATGCCCCCGGTGCGTACAATGGGTCGATGGAAGCCAACGCCCTGGTAATCACCAAAATCATGGAAGCTGCTCGATACACCAATGATGGGCTTTGTGCGGACCATGCTTAATCTTTCATTGTTTGGGGCAAAGGCCTTCTTCTTTTGTGCTTACTAAACAATACAGATATTTGGAAGTCGAAATTCAGTGGTAACATACCGAAAATGGTGCATTTTTTATAAAATGGTTGGAATTGGGTCAAATAGGCACTATCCCTATAGACAATCAAATTTCTAAGTAATAAAGCAGTAGGATGAAGAAAGACCTCATTGAGGCCAACGAAGCAAAACAGTTACGAATGCATTTCTTAACCCTTTGCTTGATATATTTCTTATCGTGATAAACTGATATGACGTTTTAAACAGTAATGGTCTTGGTTTGATAAATTTATGACGAGCGCATCTGGAAGTGCTGTTGGCTTATCTGTATCGGCAACCATGCCGAGAATGGACCTTGGCGCATCAAAAATAATCAAGGTTGGTTTTCTTGCTCCGTTAAGCGGAAACGTTTCTTCGTGGGGCGAGCCAGGCCTGAATGGATGCCTGATCTGGGCAGGCTGGATTAATCGGCTTGGCGGAATAAAGATTGGCAGAGAACTCTATAAAATCGAAATCGTCCCCTATGATAACGAATACAACCCCGATAAAGCCCTGTCAGGTATCAAAAAGCTAATTACCGAAGATAACGTACAGTTTATCATGATGCTGGGGGGGGACACTTTGGTTCCAGCCGTTCAGGAAGTTATCAATCGTCGCAAGATGCTTGTTTCAACGTTGCTGCCCAGTGATCTCTCTCCCAATACGCCCTATATAATTGCCCCTTGCGAAGTGCACCCGATATACAACGTAACGGCTGTTGAATGGTTGAAGGAAAACCAACCCGAATTAAGAACCGTGGCCATGTGTGCACAAAACGATTCCCTTGGTATGCCGTCTGTTGCAACTTATAGGGCGGCGTTTGAAGCAGCAGAAATTGATCTGGTCAAAGAAATTTTATTCCCGGTCACAACGGTCGATTTCAAAACGATTATCAAGGATATGCTCAGCACAAATCCTGATATTCTTTGTTGGGATACGGCCTACGAGCCGTTTGTGCATGCCCTTACCAAGGAAGCTTATCGCCAGGGCTTTAAGGGACAAATCCTGTCTTGCACATGTGATAATTACAAGCAGTTGATTGATGAAACGAGCAAGGAATTCATGGAGGGGTTTGTTTTCCAGTTTCCAGATTTCGATGATCCCGCCTTGAATGACACTAAAGTTAACTTCACCAATCCCAACGAGTTCTTTGAAGAGTTTAATCACCGATATCCAGGTATGTGGACCGCTGTGTCATGGGAATACGTATCTATTTTGGAGCTATGGAAAGAAGCCATCATGCGCGCCGGTACTTTCGAACCATTATCGGCACTTGCAGCCATGAAAGCAGGCGGCGGGGCCAAACATGCCTTTGGCGAAGCCCGCTGGTGGGGAAAGCAGTTGTTTGGTATCGATAATGCCCTGGTTGGTGATTGGCCCGTTGTTGTGATTCGTGACGGAAAGGCACGAATTGCGGCGTTTAAATCTGTCACATCATGGTGGGACAAGCACGGCGAGGGAATGGTCAGGCACATGCGGGATATGGGCCAAATGTGGGACCAGAAGAATCGATCATCACTGGGAGAAACGGGATAAGGTCCCGCTTAATAAAAACACCTAACAGTCAGGTGTCATGCATCAGATCACGCTGGACTTCGGTCATGTGTAATTTGGTGAATTCAACAACAGTTTCAATGTCACGGGCTTCCAGCGCCTCGTATATTGATCTGTGCATTTTCTGATAAACTCGAATTCGATTAGGCGAAAGTGTCAGATCTTTGCTAGTTGACCAGTGGGCGTGACGTCTGACGTGGCTGATAAGGTTGTTGATGGCAATAAGCAGGGGGTTATGTGTCCCTTCGGCTATGGCCATGTGAAACTTCTCATCCCAATGAGCAAAATCCTTGGCATTTGTTGTGACTGTTTCCAGGTTTTCAAGAACAACCTTCAGATTTGAGATGTCTCGGGCAGTCATGTTAATTGTGGCCAGACGAACCATTTCAGGTTCAAAAATGCTGCGTGCAACATTTAATTCCAGCGGGCTGGTAATTTCAGCAAGATTTTCATCAAGCAAATCCTCATTTGCCTCGGTTTTTTCTTTCGGATTAGGGATCCTGAAAATGACAAAGCTTCCACTGCCCGGGCGTCTTGAAATAACATTATGACTTTCCAGAAGATCCAGCGCCTGTCGGACGGTATTTCTTGAATAATTGAACTCTTCGGCGATATGGCGTTCTGCAGGAAGGCGGGTTCCATAAGAATAAAATGATGAAATAACGCGCTCGAACAGATTGTTGGCCAGTGTTTTAACAGCCTGGGTAACAAGCTGCTGTACCTCTTCCCCGGATTCCCATGGGGGGGTAATTGCACTGGTTGTTGTCTTTGGCACGAAAGGTAGCTCCCCGAATCATTGTTGAATCAAAGTCTATAATAAACGCCCCAACTTAACAGTCACGTCAAAACAAGACTAGCTGGCGACCAGACCAAAATCAACCAAAAACACCACAGGCGCATTGTATTTGGTTTTTCTTATAAATAAAAAATATAATAAAAACAGTATATTGAATTGATAAAATGCAGCAATAGAACAATGGTACCAATATTTTTTGCGATTAGTTTACAAATGTATCAGCTATTGGTACTATCTAATCCCAATTCGGATAAAATTGATCATGATTTGGTTCTATGTGGTTGTTGCCGTTGGTTCAAATAGAGACCTAAAAAAACAATAGGGAGAAAATGATGGGAATTTCACGAAGAGATTTTGTGCGCAATACTGCTGCGGGTGCGCTTATTGCCAGCACAGGTTTACCCTCGCGGGTTTTTGCCGCAGGGCAGAAAACAGTTAAAATTGGGATGAATATCCCGATGACCGGCGATTACGCGCCATGGGGCTTGCCCGGGCTGTATGGTTGCCAGGTTGTCGTTGACGATATCAATGCTGCTGGCGGAGTAAATATTGGCGATCAGAATTACGCCATAGAAATAGTTTCCTATGATCACGGCTACGATATCGAAAAAGCAGTTCAGGGCTACAAGCAGATGGTATCGGAAAGCGATGTCAAAATGGTCATGATGCTTGGCGGCTCTACCGTTGGCGCCGTCATGCCATGGGCTGATCGTAAAAAAATCCTGACCACAACGCTGCTGGCCAGCGATATCACCCCTGATACTGAATACCTGATCGCAACATCTGAATCTCACCCTCTATATAATGTCACGGGTGTTGAATGGTTGGCCCAGCATCATCCTGAAGTCAAAACCGCCGCAATTGTTACGAATAATGATGCGGAATATGGCCTGCAGTCCGCTGCAACATATCAGGCTGCTTTCGAGGTTGCCGGTATTGAAGTGGTTGATATCAACCTGCATGGTTTTGATGTCACTGACTTTGCACCGATCGTCAGCTCGGTACTGGCGAAAAATCCAGATGTCTTCTGCATGGCGACAAGTTTCTATTGCACACCATTGATGGAACAGCTTTATCATCAAGGCTATAAGGGAAAGATCATCTCCTGCACGCTGGATTATTATGACGAAATTATCGCTAAAACGAGCAAAGAATTCGTCAATGGCACGATCTTTCAGTTCCCGGATTTTGATGATCCAAAGCTAAATGAAAAGGGCATCAATTTCCCGAATCCGGGTGATTTTGATGCGAAATTCAGAAAAGATCATCCTAATGACTGGTCTGCGGTTGCCTGGGAATATCCTGCTAATTTGCTGAACTGGATTGAAGGCGCAAAAGCGGCTGGCAGTGTTGAGCCAACTGAAGTGCTCAAGGCATTGAGAAGCAACAAAAACCCGGAATTTGTCTTTGGTGAAGGCAGGTGGTGGGGCAAAGAGTTCTGGGGCCGCGATAGTGTTGTCGTTGGTCGCTGGCCCGTTGTTGTTGTTCAGGATGGCAAGGCAAGAATTCAGGAATACAGAAGTGTGTCAGGTTGGTTGGATAAACATGCTGCTGTTCTTGCCAAGTACATGAAGTCTCACGGCCTTCGGATCACCGGATAACGTGAAAGCAACAGTTGAGCCAGGAAATCTGGCTTAACAGATCTGGGAGATTTTCCGCTGCGGTGACACCGCAGCGGAAATCAACCGGCCCTTGAGCAAGCTTGCGCAGAAAATCCCTGATCTGTGGTTATATCTCGAATGGGCAGTATTATTTTCAACAAATTTGTCATTAGGGTATTTTGATGGAGTTGTTTCTCCTATCCATTGTGAACGGGCTAATCCAGGGCGGATTTTTTGCCCTGTTTGCAGTTGGTCTGGTGCTTATCTTTGGTGTTATGGGCGTCGTCAACTTTGCCCATGGTGAGCTTGTTATGGTTGGCGCCTTTACGATCTGGCTGCTACACGCGCAATATGGCCTGGGTTATATCCCTGCCATCATGGTCGCGATAATTTTGGTTACGATTATTGGGTTGCTTATGGAAAGGTTCCTTTTCCGACCGACCCGATCTGACCCGCTTGCAGGCCTGATTTGTTCCATCGGGGTTCTTTTTATTCTTCAGGTTGCAGCGACACTTGTTGGCGGCGATGGTCCTTCAAAACAGGTGCCGCCACCTTTCGAAGGCACACTGGTTTTGTTCGAGTTTCTTCGAATTCCCTACCAAAGAGTTTTCAGCCTTTTGATTTCTGTCACGGCACTTGGCACCCTGTGGTTTTTCCTGACCCGTAGTAAATTTGGCTGGGCATTGCGTGCCGTTGCGCAGGACAGGGAGGCCGCGTCATTACAGGGAATTAACAGCAATCGAATTTCCATCATCGCCATTGGCGTAGGCGCCGCCCTGGCCGGGTTGGCCGGCGGGCTTGTCGCGCCCCTTACCAACATCAATCCCCACATGGGACACAACGTTATCATCACTGCCTTTATTGTTACGATCGTTGGCGGCGTTGGGAGCTTGTTGGGGGCTGTGCTGGCCGCAGTTTTATACGCCATGCTTCATACCTTCATGACCGTTTATTTCGGCGGAACGATTGCAACAATTTGTGGACTGATATTGATGGTGGTTGTTTTGATTGTGAAGCCGTCAGGCATTATGGGAGTGAGAGTAAGTGAATAAGAAAAACATTCTCACAGTTCAAAATGTTGTCTGGGCCGCCATTCTTCTGGCCGCCCTGTTGGCGACTCCTCATTTTTTGAAATTTTATCACCAGGACTTGCTCATTTATCTGACGATCAATGTTCTGGTTGTCTGCAGTTATCGGCTCGTTACGCTTACCGGTGAGTGGTCACTTATTCATGCCGTGATGATGGGCGTGGGGGCCTATACGGCGTCATTGCTATTCATCCATTTCGGGCTGGATATGTGGTTTACATTACCCTTCGCCGGTGGGGCGGCTGCCCTGATCGCAGCCCTGTTATGTTTCCCGCTATTGCGCATGACGCAGTTTTATTTCCTGATAGGATCGTTCGCGGCCGGGGAAGCCATTCGCCTGACATGGATTGAATTTGTCGGTGTATTTGGGGGTACCGGTGGTTTAAGAGGTGTTGAAGCGCCGATCCTATGGGGCATCGATTTTATTGATCCAATTCCATACTACTATCTGAGCTTATTCATCGTATCAGTGTGCTTGTTCATACTGTATCGCATAGAAAACTCTCGTGTTGGCTTGACATTGCACGCTATTCACTGGAAAGCGCCGCTGGCTGAATCCGTGGGCGTCAATGCCTGGCGGTACCGCGCGCTCGCTTTCATCGTCGGATCCTTTTTCGTTGGTCTTGCTGGCGGGCTGAAGGTTCATTACCTGGGAAGCGTGAGCCCAAATCAAATGGGTATCGGTTTCATGGTGTTTATTTTGATCTGGGTGATTGTCGGTGGATATAACAAGTTTTATGGCCCCATTATTGGTGTCATCGTTCTCACTGTTTTTGATGAATCGATCAGAACTTTCGAAGTCTTGCGTCCGGCGATTTATGGTGCCGTGCTTATTCTTTCGGTTTTGTTTTTGCCCCTGGGGCTGGAGAGTATTCCGGGAAGGCTAAGATCATGGTTTGGCGTTGGATCTACGCCACATGAACCCCCGTTAACGGACCAATAGAACTGTAATTGAAGAATCACATGGCAATTTTAGAAATCAAAAATGTTACGAAACAGTTTGGTGGGTTGACGGCACTGAATGATGTCAGCTTTCAGGTTGAAGAGGGCGAAATTCGCGGCCTGATTGGCCCCAACGGTGCCGGCAAAAGCACGATGTTCAAAAATATCGCAGGTTTTTATACTCCGACCAGTGGCAACATCGTTTACCGGGGAGAAAACATAGAAGGAAAGCCGCCTCACACCATTTCAGAAATGGGCATTGTGCGCACGTTTCAGGAAACAACCCTTTTTCAGGAAATGACTGTTTTTGAAAATGCTCTGGTTGGTTCTCACATCAAGGGACGAACAGATATTTTTTCTGCTGTCCTGGGGTTGGACCAAAAAAAGCAAGAGGCAGCTAGCGAAAAGGTAATGGAAGTCCTTGATTTCATGGGCTTGAGTGACCGCAAGGATCAGTATGCCTCGGAATTGCCGTTGGGGTCACAGCGTGCATTGGCCTTATCGATCGCGCTTGTTTCCGAACCCAAAATCATGCTGATGGACGAGCCGTTTGCCGGCATGAACCCGGAAGAGACTAATCATATGATGGACCTGACCCGGAAGGTGCAGGAGTCCGGCATTACCCTAGTTCTCGTTGAACATGACATGAAAGCCGTCATGGGGTTATGCCACCATTTGACCGTTTTGAATTTTGGCGTGGTGTTGGCTCAGGGGACGCCGGAAGATATCCGTAACAATGAAAAGGTAATTGAAGCCTATCTGGGCGGGGCATAAAAAAGATGCTTTTAGAAGTCAGAAACATTCACGTTCATTATGGTCAGGTCGCGGCGCTCAAGGGGGTATCTCTTGAAGTCGGGGAAAATGATTTTGTCACTTTAATTGGTTCTAACGGAGCTGGAAAAAGCACTACGTTAAGAGCCATTTCAGGTCTCGATCACCCAAGCGCCGGTGAGATTATTTTCGCCGGAGACCGCATCGATCATTTGTCTGCTGATAAAATATTAAGAATGGGCATTGCTCATGTGCCCGAAGGTCGCCGTGTATTCAAGGATTTGACGGTAACTGAAAACCTTCTCCTTGGCGCCTTTACCCGCGATGACAAGGAAGGCGTTAAAAGGGATCTTGATCGCACGTTTGATCGTTTTCCAAGATTGAAGGAACGTTACAATCAATCCGCCAGAACCATGAGTGGTGGCGAGCAGCAAATGCTCTCCATTGGTCGCGCTTTGATGTCAAACCCCCGCGTTCTTTTGCTTGATGAACCATCCCTTGGCCTTGCCCCCAACATTGTTAAGGACATTGCCCGCATTATGGTTGAGATTAACAAGCAGGGTGTATCCATTATCCTGGTTGAGCAGAACGCTGAGCTTGCCTTGGAGTTAGCGCGCAAAGGCTATGTTCTGGAAACAGGAAATGTGGCGCTGGAAGGCGAGGCGAGCGGCCTGATGGACAATGATCACGTTCGCAAAGCTTATCTTGGTATTTAATTCCGGTGCACTAACATAGCTGTAAGGCATACTGCCCCCAGCAAACGTCTCATATCATTCATAACTTGAGGGCATTCATCCCCCCAACGTTCGAGCGCATTTCGGGTCGGGTTGCGCTCCGCATTTTGGGCACGTTCAAGGTAGCCGACAGAGACTGCTTCATCATCAACAAGTTCCGCCAATTTTCTTAGGATCACCGCAAGTTCTGGATTGGTTGCACCAAACGCCTGTTGCCGAAGGTTCAATGCCCTGGCAAGGTTTTCCATTCCTTCTGCTTTTCGATTGTTGCTTACTTGCACCATAGACAGATTAAACGCCGTAATTGCTTCCGCACCATCGATCCAGTTGCAGTAGCGTTTGCGATTATGTTCCGTGAAATGGTCCTGATGGCGGACTTCCAGGCGATGGTGAAAAATAGAACTCCTGGCTGTTCCGCTGACTTCCATGGATGATGTCCAGGCTCTGGCCTTTTGCCATCCCTCAAGGGTGCGTTTGAATGCGTCCTCAGCCTTATCAGGGTTTTCATTCAGGGCATACACCAGTCCGGCATTATTCAAAGAGGTAAAATACCTTGGGTCTTCGGTGGGTAATATCTGGACTAATTCAATTGATTTTTGCCAAAGACGGGATGCTTCGAGAGTGTTTCCGGATAGATAGGCTTTTTGGGCCTCAAAGGCGTTTAATTCCCATGATAATTCGCCCGATTTTACAATTTTACTAGCCTGATCAACCATCAAGGTCGGCATTTCGGAAAAGTCGATTTTTTGTGCAACTTGCTTGCCTTATCAGAAAATTTAATGATCACAGTCTCCTGTACCAGTGGGGCGTTTGCAAGGTACAAAACAAAATTGAAAAGTATTCTATGATTTCAATACATTGGAAGTTTTTACATACCGTGTTGGCTTGCGTTATTTAGGCAGGCACAAAAGCCCTAAATAGACCACATAACACTAATATACCTTAAATTGGATTTAAACTGGTCAGTATCTCAATAAAATGGTTTGAATTGGCGCGGTGTCGTTGTTAATATCTTATGGAATTCAATCACCGAAGGTCCAAATTAAAGGCCAGCAATGGTTTTTTTTAGAAGGGTACCAATTACAACCAGGGAGGAGTCAGTCCATTATGCCACGCGATCCTAAACATGATATTCTTTTTGAGCCGCTTCAGATTGGCCCAAAGACAATTAAAAACCGTTTTTATCAGGTTCCCCATTGTATTGGCGCCGGTTCCGAAAAGCCCGGGACCCAGGCAGCTAACCGTGCCATGAAGGCAGAAGGGGGATGGGGAGCTTGCTGTACAGAGTATTGCTCCATTCATCCTGAATCAGATGATACCCATCGCGTTTCGGCTCGTTTGTGGGACGAAGGTGATGTGAAAAACCTGCGCCACCTGAACGACTCGCTTCACAAACATGGCGCCCTTGGCGGTGTTGAGATGTGGTATGGCGGTGCGCACGCGCCAAATATGGAATCCCGTGCGGTTCCTATTGGACCGGGAAGCAGTGCATCAGAATTTGAATACCTGACATTTTCCCATGAAGCGGATGAAGACGATATCAAATATCTTATCAATTTGTACGTAGAGGCCGCCAAGCGTGCCGTGCAAGCTGGCTTTGACATTGTTTATGTGTATGGCGCTCACAGCTATCTGCCCCTTCAGTTCCTGTCAAAATACTACAACAAACGTACAGATAACTATGGCGGATCCCTTGAAAATCGCGCCCGTTTTTGGCTGGAATGTCTTGAAGGCGTTAAAAATGCCATTGGCGGTGAAGCCGCTCTGGCGACGCGTTTTGCAATCGACACCCTGTATGGACCAGATGGCATTGAAGCCGGGGACGACGGTCTGAAGTTTGTTGAAATGGTCGATAAGCAGGGCTTGCTGGATCTGTGGGATATCAACATCGGTGATATAGCCGAATGGGGTGAAGATGCCGGCCCGTCGCGCTTTTACAAAGCGGGTCACCAGCGCCCCTGGACCGATGAAGCAACCAGAATCGCTAAGGTTCCTGTCGTCGGCGTTAGTCGTGAAACCAGCCCGGATGATATGGCTGCTCGTATCCGTGAGGGCCGTCTGGACCTCATCGGTGCGGCTCGCCCGTCCATCGCAGATCCGTTCCTGCCCAACAAGATTGATGAAGGCCGTGTCGGCGACATTCGTGAATGCATCGGCTGCAACGTTTGTATTTCCCGTTGGGAAATCGGTGGTCCTCCAATGATCTGCACCCAGAACGCCACTGCCAACGAAGAATATCGTCGTGGCTGGCATCCTGAAATTTTCACCAAAACCGCAAGCGAAGATTCTGTCCTTGTTGTTGGCGCAGGTCCAGCGGGCATGGAATGTGCCCGCGTGCTTGGAGAACGTGGTTATGACGTTCATATCCGTGAAGCAGATACGGAAACCGGCGGTCGGGTTCGTAAAATTGTCAAATACCCCGGTCTTTCAGAATGGGCGCGTCTGCAAACCTATCGCCAGATTCAGCTTGATGGTTTGAAAAACGTAGAAGTTCATACCGGCGTCGGCAAGATGACAGCCGATGATGTTCTGAATTATGGTGCTGAAAAAGTCGTTATTGCGACGGGCTCACATTGGGCTACCGATGGCACCAACAGCATCACCCATGATCCAATTCCGGGTG
Organism: Rhodospirillales bacterium; assembly: GCA_016776705.1. Taxonomy (GTDB): domain Bacteria; phylum Pseudomonadota; class Alphaproteobacteria; order Rhodospirillales; family JABHCV01; genus JACNJU01. The sequence goes on along the minus strand of JADHSW010000017.1, from coordinate 12,333 downwards.
TTGATGCATCCCTGCCGTATATCGCAACGCCTGAACAGGTAATGATGCAAGGCAAGGATATCGGTGACAATGTGGTCGTTCTTGAAATGGACGGCTACTTTACCGGCATTTCCATTGCAGAATATCTGCGTGACCAGGGTAAAAACGTTACAATTGTTACCGGACTGGGCGGCGTTGCTCCTTACACCCACTTTACCCTGGAGGCCCCCAACCTGCATCGTATGATGCATGAGAAGGGTATCAAGGGCATTACTTCTTCCTGGGCTGAAAGTGTCTCTGAAGGGGAATTGACCATCTTCAATCTGTATCGTGACGGCTACAAACGCTACGCCGAACCGGTAACTGGCCAACTGCCTCGCGATGCTGGCACCCATGTCGATATCATCAAATTTGATTCACTGGTTGTCGCCACGGGTCGAATTGCCAACAACTCTTTGTATCGCGAATTGCGTGCTCGCAAGGACGAATGGGCGGACAATGACATCGGGGGCATCTATCAGGCCGGTGATTGCTTTGCTCCGCGTTTGTTGGCTGATGCTATCTTCGATGGCCATCGTATTGCCCGTGAATTTGAATCCAAGAACCCGCAGTTTGCGCAGCCATGGATTCGTGAACGTCAGGTTTGGGGCCATGAAACATATCCGAAACTTACTGACCGGGAAACTCAAGGCTAATTCATCAGCTTTGATTTGACGACTGGGGCGGTGATTCAAAAGATCAGAATCACCGCCCCATTTCTTCCATTTATTTATATGTTTTCAGGGATGTTTCGTGGAGACTCGTGAAGTTTTTTGGGGGCTTGGCACGCCTCAGCTCCTTTTGTTTTACGGCTTTGGTATTGCCGCCATGGCCGTATTCGCATGGGGCGTCTGGCGTCATATATCCAAATACCGTCACGGTTCCCCGTTACCCCAATCCCTTAATATTTATAGCGGCATCAAACGGATGGTTGGGGATGTGCTTTCCCACCGCACTTTGCGCCGCCGCGATACAATGGCCGGCTTGGCACACGCGGGAATTTTTTTAGGATTTTTATTAGGTTTTATCGGCACGGCCCTGATTTTTCTGGAAACCGATATTCTCAAACCGCTCTTTGGCGTTACCTTCTGGAAGGGCTGGTTCTATCTGGGGTTCAGCCTGTCTCTCGATCTGGGGCATTTGGCAGCCGTTCTTGGCATCATATATATGATGTGGCGGCGCGGCTTTCTGGGGCTTTCCAAACTTGATTACATGCGCAGCTATCGTGGCGAAACCGATATGCGCCCGGCCGCGTCTGCCTGGAAAATTGAAGACTGGTGTTTTATTTCATTTTTGCTGGTTATCGAACTAACCGGTTTCACACTTGAAGCAGCACGTATATTGGTCGATCAACCGCCTTGGGCGGCATGGTCTCCTGTCGGCAATGCCCTGGCGGGAATTTTCGCCCAGTTGGGTATGAGCATGGAAAAGGCAAACAGTATCCGCTCTTCCGGCTGGTGGTTGCATGGACTGATGGGATTAGCCTTTACGGCGGCTATCCCCCTGTACAAGGGAAAGCATATTTTGTCTGTGTTGTGTTCCCTGACTGCTCGTGACCCGATGCCTCTCAGGCGTTTGCCAAAGGAAGCAGAAGACGCTGAGAGTGCCGGGGTCTCAACTGTGTCTGACTTCACCTGGAAAGACATGCTGCACTTTGATTCCTGCACAAAGTGCGGACGCTGCCATGATGCGTGTCCCGCACGCACTGCCGGATACCCACTCAGTCCGCGCGATCTGATCCTTGATCTTCGATTACATAATGACAAACGACAGGGAGTGGGGAGCAATGATCAATCCCTGATTGGTGATGTTATTGACGCCGATACATTGTGGGCCTGTCGTACTTGCGGCGCCTGTCAGGAAATTTGCCCCGTTGGTATCGAGCATCCATCAATCATTGTGCGAATGCGCCGCCAGCTAGTCGATCAGGGCAATATGGACCCGTTGCTTCAGACAACCCTGGGCACGATTGGCGATACTGGTAACAGCTTTGGTGAAAATTCCCGAAAACGCTCTGCCTGGACCCGCGAGTTGGAGTTCAAGGTAAAAGACATTCGCGAAGAGGCGGCTGACAATTTATGGTTTGTTGGAGATTATGCTTCCTTTGATCCCCGCAATCAAAAAGTAAGCCAGTCTTTTGCTGGATTGATGAAAGCCGCGGGTACGGATTTCGCCTTGTTGCATGAAGCTGAACGAACTGCGGGCAATGATGTGCGCAGGACCGGAGAAGAGGGGTTGTTTGAAAGTCTTGTCGAGCAGAACCTTGAAAGTTTTACGAAAACCCAGCCGTTTACCCGGATCATCACGACGGACCCGCACAGCTACAACACCCTTAAAAATGAATACCCGGAATTTGGCGATGTTGCGCCGATAGAACATTACAGTTCCGTACTGGCCGATCTTCTGCGCACTGGCCGTCTGAAAGTCACGAAGCCGTTAAATCGTCGCGTAACCTTTCATGACCCCTGCCATCTGGGCCGTTTGAACGGCGGCTATGAAGCGCCGCGAGAAGTTCTTCGTTCGATTGGTTGTGAAATTATCGAAATGCCACGCAATCGCGATAACTCGTTCTGTTGTGGCGCCGGTGGCGGACGCATCTGGATTCCTGATCAACAGGGAACCGAAAAGCCATCAGAAAATCGAGTCCATGAAGCTGCAGCACTTGGCCCGATTGATGTTTTTGTTACATGTTGCCCGAAGGATCTGACAATGTTTGAAGATGCCAGAAAGACAGGCGGACACGAGGATGATTTTATTGTCCAGGATTTGGCCGAGCTTGTCGCCGAAGCCGTTGAGTTAAATTCAATTTCACTGAAAGACATGCCGTCTCTGGCCGAACGCATTACTGATGCGGTCGCTATCCGCATTGCGGACGTTGTCGCCCAGCGAATTGACAAGGTGCTTGAAGCGAGGCTCGCTGCTTTTCCTGTCGCCCAGGCAGTTCCGCAATTGGAAACAGTTCCTGCGGTTGAAAGCGTTGTTGAACAGGATGTGGCGGCACCTTCTGAACCGGCTTCGGATATTACTCCTGTCGTGGAAGCTGCTTCGCCTGAAAGTTCTTCGCCCACGGGTGTTACCGAATTGAAGAGCATGAGTTGGGATAACATGACACCGGTTCAGCCAGCAGTATTTTCCGGCTATCAGGCACCGCCAAAAGATGGTCCTCGTATTCTGGTTACGGTCAAGCACGCTGCAATCCTTGGCGACGAGCACGCTTTTACCAGCGATGGCCGGGATATCCTGCCTGAATACCTTGAATACACTCTCAATGAATGGGATGACGCAGCCCTTGAAGAGGCTTTGCTGACCATCGAAAAAATTGGTAGTGGCGAAGTCGTCGTCATTGCCATCGGGCCGGAAGATGCTGAAGTTTCTCTTCGCAAGGTATTGGCAAAGGGTGCGGACCGCGCCGTGAGGGTCTGGGATGACAATTTGGCTTGTGCTGATCCCGTGATCATCGCCCGGGCCATTGCCGGCATTGCCCAGGTCGAACAGCCTGATTTGATCTTTACCGGGGTGCAGTCAAGCGACCATGCACACGGAACAACCGGCACGGCGCTTGCGCGTATCCTCGGCTTGCCTCACTCTGCCGTCATTATAGGTGTGGAATGGGACGGATCAGGGAAACTGTCTCTTGTTCGCGAGCTTGAGAGCGGGACACGCCATCTGTTCGAACTTCCAAGCCCGGCAGTTCTGGCAATTCAAACCGGCATCAACGTTCCGCGTTACGCAACCATGCGCATGATCAAACAGGCGAAGAAGAAACCGCTTGATGTTGTGGATGGATCATCGGTTCTTGATGGAACCGGTGGTTACGTCATTCGCAAAATGTATGTACCGGAACAAACAAAAGCCGAAATGTTTGATGGCAGTCCGGAAGAAGTGGCAGCACTCATTGCCAACGTCATTCGCGACAAGATGGGAGAATAACAATGTCAGGTATCCTCATCATAGCAGAGCATATTCAAGGAGCCCTTAGAGATATCACGGGTGAAATGATTGGAGCGGCTGCGTCGATCAAGGAAGCATACGGCGGCCCCGTTTACGTTGCCATCATTTCCGATAATCCAGAGTCCTTAAGCGAAGATACCAATCTGGCCGGTGTCGATGAAGTTTTCACTGTCAAGGTTAGTGGCCCTGATTTTGACGCTGCCGTGTATGAAGAAGTGGCCTGCCAGATTGGCGCCGAAACCAAACCAGGATTGATCCTGTTTGGTCACACAGTAAATGGCATGGCGTGTTCATCTGCCGTAGCGGCCCGACTTGGGGCCGGGTATGCGAGCGACGTTTTCGAACTTGGTGTAGAGGCTTCTGAAATCGTGGCGACACGTTCCGCCTATGGCAACAAGGTGAACCTTGAAATGGTTTTCCCTGGAAAAGGGATTGTTGTGCTGGGGTTGCGCGGCGCAACATTTTTAATCCCAGAGGAAAAGGGAAGTGCTGCGATTACCAGCAAGGACATTGATGTTTCCGCGGTCACTGGAACCATGACCCACGTGGAATATCAGGAAGCACCGCCTTCCGACATCGATATTTCCAAGGCCGATTTCATCATGTCCATTGGTCGCGGCATTCAGGACAAGGAAAATCTGCCGCGCTTTGAAGAACTGGCTAAACGGCTTGGCGCGACATTTGGCTGCTCTCGTCCAATTGTCGATTCAGGCTGGCTGCCTAAACCTCATCAGGTTGGTCAGTCTGGCAAAGTGGCATCCAACTGCAAACTGTACATTGCCCTGGGGATTTCCGGCGCTGTCCAGCACCAGTTCGGTATGAAGCATGTGGATACCATTATTGCCGTCAACACAGATCCGGAAGCGCCGATTTTCAACGTCGCTACCTATGGCGTGACGATGGATATTTTCGAATTGGCTGACGCTCTTGAGCGTCAATTTAATTAAACGAAATCAGATAAATCAACAGGAGGAAAATATGAGCAATCGGGTATCAGCATTAAGAGACCACCACATCGCACTTGGGGCGCTGCCAAATTCAGGTGAAGCCGTTGGACTGGATGACTGGAATGGCATGGAAGTGGCGTGGAGTTATGCCACCGACCCCTGTGACGAGCATGACGCCGTTCGTGAAGCAGCAGGTTTGTTCGATGTTTCAGGTCTGCGAAAAGTTATTGTCAGTGGACCGGACGCCTTGGCCGTTGTCGATGATATCATCACCCGCGACATGACCAAAATATACCCCGGCAAGTCGGCATACGGTCCGATCCTTCTGGACAATGGACATATTTGTGATGACGCAATTATCGCCAATAATGGTGATGATGGTTTCATGGTTGTGCACGGTAGCGGCGAAAGTATGGAACGCTTGCACGAATCGGCTGAAGGAAAAAATGTCTCCATCACACTGGATGATAATCTGTTCGATATCTCGCTGCAGGGACCGAAGGCCGTTACGTTCCTTAATCAACACACGCCCTTTGATCTGCCAAGCCTGGCATACTTCCATCATCAGGATACGACCCTGTTCGGCAATGCCTGCACAATATCACGCACCGGATATTCCGGTGAAAGAGGGTACGAAATTTTTGCCAGGGCAGCCGAAATTGTCGATATCTGGGAAAAAATCCTTGAAAATGGAAAGTCAGAAGGCATCATGCCCTGCAGTTTTTCCTGCCTGGATAAAATTCGCGTCGAAGCGGCGTTGCTGTTTTTCCCTTATGATATGACCCAGGACAACACACCCTGGGAAGTCGGCCTTGACTGGGCCATTTCCAAGAATGGCACTTACCGTGGCAAGGATGCCTGCGCCGCTGCCAGGGGGCAGGAAAAAATCAGGTTCGGGGGCATCGTGGCCGATCACGATGATGCCCTTGTCGGTGGAGAGACACTATGGCTTGACGGCAAGGAAGTCGGCGTCGTCAACGGCCCTGTATGGTCGCATCGTATGAATAAATCACTTGCCCTTGTACATCTGAAACCAGAAGCGGCAGCCCCGGGCACCAAACTTCAGCTTAAGGGTGATGGTATGGAAACGACGGCAACAGTCTCAAGTGTACCGTTCTATGATCCTGAAAAAACACGGACCCATTCGTAAATCAGATAACTTCTTTTAGCGTTCTCCCCATTTAAGTCAGGGGAGGGCGCTTTCTTCCAGGGATACGTTTTCTGAATGGGCTCCTTAAGTTTTGAAAATAAGGCAAAGATCGCCTGCGCTTATGGGGGGATGATCTGGGGCGTATTCTGGCTTCCTCTGCGAGCACTGGATTTGGCCGGGATCACCGGTTCATGGGCGACTGCAACGTTTTTTGTTTTACCCTTAATCATCCTTGCTCCGGTAATCATGTACCGGTGGCGCTACCTTGTTCGTGGTGGCATCAGGCTCCATTTGATTGGTGTCTTCAGTGGCATAGCGATGGTTCTCTACTCTGACGCCTTCCTGTATACCGAAGTCGTCCGGGCGATGTTGCTTTTTTATCTGACGCCAATCTGGGGCACGTTGCTGGCACGCATATTCCTCAAGGAAGAAATAACTCCTGTTCGATCATTGGCCATCTTTACCGGTTTCGCCGGAATGATGGTAATTTTTGGCATTGATTTGGGGTTTCCATGGCCTAAAAATATTGGCGACTGGATGGGTCTTGCTTCCGGGTTCGTCTGGGCCATAGGAATGGTCCTTATGCGCGATGATGAAGGAAGCAGCGCAGTTGAAATTACAACCGTGTACTTTCTTTGGGGAAGCGTGGCAGCCGTGGTTGCGTTGTTCATCCCCTTAAGCACTGCAATTACAACTCCGGATATGGGCATGTTGATTGAAACGTTGCCCTGGTTGATACCTGTCATGGTGATTGTAGTCATGCCCGGCGTTTTTGCGGTTATGTGGGGGACACCTCATCTGAATCCGGGTGTCGCAGGTTTGCTTTATATGACAGAAATCAGCGTCGGGGCCGCCAGTGCCGCCATATGGGCGGACGAACCGTTTGGTATGCGTGAAATTATCGGAATCATTTTGATAACCCTTGCAGGACTTATGGAAGTATTTGTCCCTCCCTTGGCCCGTCGCTTTCTTCCCAACAGGGCGTGAGGCGATTTTGCTTGTAGAAATTGACGAGGTAAAAATTAAACAGCAGATCGTTGACTTTATGCAGGGCGTATCGATCTCTATTACACCAGATGCGGCTGAAAGAATTGGTGACTTCCGTGAATACTTAAGGCCTGAAACAACGGTTTTCATCGGGCTTCTTCCCGGTGGCGATTACCGGGATGTAGTGAAGACGGCGATAAGGCTCCACGAGAATGGCTTTCGCGTCGTTCCCCATTTCACGGCGCGCAACATACCCGTTGCGTTCGCCTTTGAAGACTATCTCAATTCAGTGTGCGAGAAGGCCGCAGTAGAAGAGGTTCTTGTTCTTGCCGGGGACGTCTCGGTGCCTGTTGGCGATTATCACAGTTCAATGCAACTTCTGGAAACGGGCCTGTTCGAAAAGTACGGAATCAAACGCATTGGGGTCGCAGGGCATCCTGAAGGAACTCCTGACATCAGCAAGACGGAATTGAGCCATGCGCTGATGAAAAAAAACGCCTTCGCTCGACAGTCAGATGCAGACTTTTATATTCTTACCCAGTTTTGTTTCGATGCCGCCGCGATCATTGCCTGGGAAGAACAAATCAACGCCGCCGGAAACCAGTTGCCTATTTGCGCAGGTATAGCAGGTCCAATGGCGCTTGGGCCACTGATCAAAATTGCGGCTAAATGCAAGGTTGGTGATTCCCTGCGAATGATGTCCCGACTAGCTGGTGGTCTTATCGAGTCAAAATCCGTGCGTACGTCGGACCGAGTCGTTACCGGCCTTGCCAGGCACAAGGCTGCGACGACACAGAGTAAAATCCAGGGAGCACACATTTTCACATTCGGTAATTTGTCCAAAGCATCAAAATGGATAAATGCGGCGATGGATGGGGAAATCAAAATGCATCAACAAGGGCGGGCATTTTCGTTGGAAAATTAATTCTTGCCCGTAAAGAATTTCACATCATTTAACGGCATTTAACTGATGTCGAAAATAGGCGATGTTGGTGATCAGGCCGGGTAATAGCCACTGGAAAAGTCGGCACACTTGAGTCACTTCTTCCAGACTGGCGTCTGCTTCGGCGGCTTTGCGTAAGGCATCAGATGATAGTCCGCCTGGATTAGGTAATCCTTCAGCCGCCAACTCGGCTACCCGGTCATGGCATGCCTGGCAGATGGCTTCGTGATCTTGTTTTCCCGCTTTCAGACGCAGGTCATTCCATGCCAGCTCGAAGTAGCTCGGCCAGCGGGCAAAAGCCCGGTAATCCGTATTGACGAACGGCAGGTTGAGGGTTGCCTCAATGTCCTTATAGAGGGCTCTTGTCGGATTATCCGCATGGTGGGCTTCCATCAAAAGGAACGGCACCTGATAATCTGGGGCGTGCCGCCCCTCATACTTTTGTGCGTGCGTTTCACCGTCCATATCGCCGACTTCCAGCAGGTGTCGAACAATTGCGGCGATCAACACATAAGGCTGATTGCCGTGAGAAAACACGGTATTCATCTGAGTGATGTTGTCAATTTCGCGGGCTGCGTAACCCAGATCCGTCAATTGTCTAACGAGAGAACTTGGGGCTAATTCGGCGGTGCGCGCCTCGACGTATTTACGCAATTCCAGCGAGGATTCCACGAAAAGGCGACTTTCGCACAGGGGCCTTATGCCCCGCCACAACTCACCAAAAAAGGTCGGATAGTGGGAGTAGGCCATAGTCACAACCCCCATCCACGGCACTTGAAGAACCCGCTGAGTGTCCAGATACCAGTCAAGGCGCTGGCCTGTGGCAAGATATTCGGGAAGTGGATTAATTACCGGGATGGGGTCGGGACGCAGGCGTTTGATACGGGACATGGGAGAACCTCTTTGGGAAGTTGTTTTATGTAAATGGCAAAAATCAGGCTTGAACCGTCCGTTGGGCATATTCCTTCACCGCATCGGCAACCGCCTTGACGTTCGCCATTGGGGCATCCAGGGGAATGGCGCATTCCGGGGCGATGATATCGACACCGGCGTCCAGAACCCGAAAGACCTCGCGTCGCACATCTTCGGGGGTGCCTGCAAGAATCGTATTGGGATTATTGATGTTTCCAACCAAAATCATTTTTGCCCTGGCTTTCATTTCCACGGGATCGTTCTGGCTTTCAAAGTGGAAAGCCGTTTGGCCGTTGGCATTGAAATATTCGATGCGATCCATGGTGCGTCCGCAACAATGGAAGATCAAGGGTGCTCCGATGGCTGCTTCCATTTCTTTGTCTATGGCTTCCAGAAACTGAGGGTAGGATTCGGGGCGGATCAGGTCGCCGGTGATGTGAGCGCCATAGCATAGTGCGTCAGCGCCAGCTTCCACCTGGGCTCGGCCGAAACGAATGGCGACTTCCTTTAGGCCATGCAATATTGCAGTGACCATATCAGGGTCCTTTATAGTCATTTTCAGAAAATGGCTGAGGCCAAAACAATGATAGGCCATTGACCACGGGCCGTAGACCTTGCCAATGATGGCGACCTCATCGCCGACCATGCGTTTCAGGATGCGTATGGCTTCGACGGGCGTGGCAATCGCATGATGATCAAGAAAGTCATCGGGGATAAAGATGTCGTCTGCTGTTTTCCAAATCGATTTTTCGCAAGCTGGCATATGGCCCTGGTCGCCCCAGCGAACGGGGACGCCCAGTGCCTCGGCTTCGTGGGTGCCACCGGCGAATACAGGAAAGACGACGTCATAGCTAAGCAAGGTATGTCCGGCCATGGCCAGTTGTGCCATTTGTTCAGCATTATGATGGGCATCCGGGAAACGGATTCCGAGTTTTTCCTGCAGGTCGGAAGTGACGATCGATGTTGGATTGGCGACAGCTGGACGATCCACTGGCTCCCCGTTGAGTGCTGCAAGAAATCGTTGGCGCGGCGTCATGGTAAAATTCCCTGAACCAAAAAAAATCACAAAATAATACTGAGTAAACTGAAACCGCTTTTATGGAGTTTTTTGAGTCGCCCTTAAAGGTTTGTAAAGTTGCGCCCCTTGACCCTTTGTCTATATCGGTTCTAAACTCTACCTCTAATATATCACATGAACATCAGATTGTCTTGGCGAGTTGTTTCAGGAGAAATACCGTGACCGACGCACCGGCGCGCAAAAAGCGCACGATAACTGAAATCCGCGAATCCAAAACTACCGGCGAGAAGATGGTCTATATGTCCGTGCCTGATTACACATCTGCGCAATGGGGCGAGATGGCGGGTATTGATGTTGCCGTGGTAGGCGACAGTCTGGCGATGATCGCCCACGGTCACCCCAACACCATACCGGCAACCATGGATATGATGGTAATGCATAGCCAGGCCGTTCGGCGCGGCGCTCCCAATACCTTCGTTTTGGGGTGTATGCCTTATCAGAGCTATAATACGGTTGATCGCGCCCTGACCAATGCCACTCGCTTTATGCAGGATGCGGGTTGTGATGCCGTGAAACCCCAGGGTGGCAAAGGTCAGGCGCATATCCTGCGTGCATTGGTCAATGCCGGTATCCCCACCGCATCCCACATCGGGTTGACTCCGCATACGGTCGCCATGTTCGGTGGGTTCAAAATTCAGGGAAAAACATCTGAAGCGGCGATGAAAATTCTCGAAGACGCCTTGGCTATACAGGATGCCGGTTGTTTTATGCTGGAATTCGAGGCCGTGCCCGGGAAAATTGCCAGGCTTATTTCCGAACAGCTTGAAATACCGACTATCGGCATAGGCGCCGGTGTTGGCACTGACGGTCAAATTTTGCTCGGTTATGACCTGCTGGGAGTATTCACGGATTTCAAACCCAAGTTCACCAAACGCTACGCAAAATTAACAGAGGTCGCCGTCAGTGGTATCCAGCAATATGTCAAGGAGGTCAAGGAAGGAACCTTCCCTGATGATGACCATACCTATGGTGTCGATGATAAGATTTTTGAGGAATTTGCAACTTTAGTAGAAAAGCGAAAGCAGATATAAGAACCCCAGTTGTAGCAACTGAATGAAAGAAACGAATGTCCCCTAAATCCCCACAAATTAAAGTACCCCATGACAAGTCCGGCAGTCTTACGGACAAAGCATATCGGGAACTGGAAGAGCGTATTGTGACGTTGCGTTTGCGTCCGGGGGAAGTGTTGTCGGAAACGGCTCTTTCGGAACAGTTGAAAATCGGCCGTACGCCAATTCGCGAAGCCTTGCAGCGGTTAGCTCGTGAGGGGCTGGTCGTTATTCTGCCGCGCAAGGGTATTTTGGTGTCCGAGATCAATCCAGGCAAACAGTTGCTGGTGCTTGAGGTTCGCCGCGAATTGGACAGCTTGATGGCGCGGGCAGGATCAGTGCGCGCAACCGAGGAAGAACGACAGGCTTTCCTCGAAATAGCTGCCGGCATGGATCAGGCGGCACTCGATAATGATGAAGTTGAATTTTTGCGTTTTGACAACGCCTATAATGAATTGGTCGCTACCGCCGCCCATAACGAATATGCCATTAGGGCCATTGGTTTGATGAATTCCCTGTCCCGGCGTTTCTGGTACGTCCACTATAAGGAAACCGCCGACCTGCCTCATTGCGCTCGATTGCATGCGGCGGTTGCGCGCTGCATTGCCGAAGGCGATACGGAAGGGGCTGCTGAAGCGTCCGACCGACTTATCGACTATGTTGAGACGTTCACCCGCTCTACAGTAAACACCGTACTGGTGCGTTAGCATGTCCCTGACACTCGCGAGGGTAAATGAAGCCTTGCTGGGCGTGGGGCTTACACCACGCGGGGCCTTCCACCCCCGGCCCGAAGACGGTGTGCCGGATGTTGGCCCTGCACAACCTGCCATGACACTCGTTCTTGCTGGAAACGCCGGGCCATCCATGTGGGAGGCTTTTAATGTCGCCCGCGATCCGGCCGTCACGTTGATCGATGACTGGTCTCGTGATGTTCTCGAACCACTGGCCCTCTCATTTTCAGCAAAGGCGGTGTACCCTTTTCAAAAACCGTACCTGCCTTTTCAAAGATGGGCGCAGCAGGCGGAACCCTGTCAAGCTTCGCCGCTGGGAATGTTTATCCATCCTGACTACGGACTTTGGCATGGCTACCGTGGCGGCCTGGCATTTGTCGAACACTTTGATTTGCCCCCGCCAGACAACCGGCCCAGAGCATGTGATGATTGCACCGACCAACCCTGTCTTGACACCTGTCCCGTCAATGCATTCAAAACTTCTGGTTATGACGTGCCGGCATGTGTGCGTTACCTTGCCAGTAACGATGGCGCCGATTGCATGGAACTGGGGTGTAGGGCGCGTCG
>JADHSW010000016.1 GCA_016776705.1 Rhodospirillales bacterium | reverse complement strand
AGGCCCCTGACATATTGAAGGCCGCTTTGGGCGGACCTGTCGACGTGGTTTTAAGCGATATGGCCGCCCCCGCCACCGGTCACGCGGCGACCGACCACCTTAAAATCATGGCGCTTTGCGAAGCCGCACTGGAATTTGCTGAGGAAGTCCTTGCACCGGACGGTTCTTTTATCGCCAAGGTTTTGCAGGGGGGAACGGAAAATCAGATGTTGGCGGCCATGAAACGCAGCTTCAAAACCGTGCGCCACGCAAAGCCGCCGGCAAGTCGCTCGGACTCGGCTGAAATGTATGTGGTTGCGACGGGCTTTCGCGGAGAACCCAAAGCGGATTAACAGGGCTTGGATTCGCCCACTTCTTCTGTATTATGTCGCGCCAACTCGATATGACGAACCCTAGGAGCTGGCATGAACATTAAAGAAGCCCTGACATTTGACGACGTTCTTCTGGTTCCCGCAGAATCGAGCGTCCTTCCCGCCACTGCGGACACCACAACCCGTCTGACCAAAAACATCGAACTTGGCATTCCACTCATTTCTGCCGCCATGGATACGGTGACCGAAAGCGGTCTCGCCATCGCCATGGCCCAGGCTGGGGGCATTGGCGTTATTCACAAAAACCTGTCCAACGAAGAGCAGGCCGCCGAAGTAAAACGCGTCAAAAAGTTTGAATCGGGGATGGTCGCCGACCCCTTTACCATTGATCCACGCGAGACCTTATCCGATGCTTTGCGCATTAAGGAGACGTACAATATTTCAGGCATTCCGGTCGTTGATAAAGACAACGGCAAATTGGTCGGCATCCTGACCAACCGCGACGTGCGTTTCGCCGATAATCTGAAACAGCCCGTTGGCGAATTGATGACCCCGCACAGCGAGGACGATCCCCTGATTACGGTCAGGGAAGAAACGACCCGCGAGGAAGCAAAGCGCCTGTTACACCAGCATCGCATCGAAAAGCTGCTGGTCGTGGATGATGATTTCCGCTGCATCGGCCTGATGACGGTGAAAGACATCGAGAAAGCACAGCAGTTTCCCCATGCCTGCAAAGACGAATTGGGTCGCCTTCGCGTCGCCGCCGCCACCGGCGTTGGCAAGGACGGTCTGGGCCGCGCCGAATCACTGATTGATGCTGGTGTTGATGTAATCGTCGTCGATACCGCTCACGGTCATTCCAGAGGCGTTATGGAAGCGGTAACGGCGATCAAGAAATTATCCAATTCGGCCCAGGTGATTGCCGGCAACATCGCAACGCCTGAGGCGGCCAGGGCGCTGATTGATGCGGGTGCCGATACGGTCAAGGTCGGCATCGGCCCCGGCACCATCTGCACCACCCGTATGGTTGCCGGCGTCGGCATGCCGCAACTTTCGGCCATCATGGAAGTCGCCGAGGTTTGCTCAAAACTGGGCATTCCGGTTATCGCCGACGGCGGCATTAAATTTTCAGGCGATCTGGCCAAGGCCATCGCCGCCGGTGCAGGCTGCGTTATGATCGGATCGCTGTTTGCAGGCACCGATGAAAGCCCCGGCGAGGTGTTCCTGTATCAGGGCAGGTCCTACAAATCCTATCGAGGCATGGGGTCCCTTGGTGCCATGGCACGAGGTTCGGCTGATCGTTATTTCCAGGAAGATGTTTCCGACAACCTGAAACTGGTGCCCGAGGGAATCGAAGGCCAGGTCCCCTATAAAGGCCCGGTTGCCAACGTTGTTCATCAATTGATTGGCGGCCTGAAATCATCCATGGGATATACCGGATCGGCGACAATTTCTGATTTGCAAACAAAAACCCAGTTCCGTCGCATTACGTCGGCCGGCTTGCGGGAAAGTCATGTCCATGATGTAACAATTACAAGGGAAGCGCCTAATTACCGCCACGGTAATTAATAATGACACCCGGAGCGCGGCTCGCAGCCGCCATTGAAATTCTCGAGTCTGTCGACACCGCCAATACCGCTGCCGATTCCATCATTCGCGCCTATTTCCGTCCGCGCCGCTACGCAGGCTCGAAAGACCGCCGAGCAGTTGGCGAGCGGGTGTTTGACGTCATCCGCCACCGTACCCGCCTGGACTGGTGGATCGCCGGAGCCGCTGGCGACATGCAGCCGTCGGCGCGCCTTCGTGTTCTTGCCTCTGTTTTGATTCTGGATGGTGAAACCCTCGCAAACGTTAATTCCCTTTTTGATGGCTCCGCCCATTCCCCCTCTACACTGGCCCCCGCAGAGCGACAATTAGCCGAAAATCTGGAAGGCAAGTCGCTCCTGCACGAGGCCATGCCCACAGGCGTTATCAACGAAGTTCCCGAATGGCTGGATGAAACCCTGCAAAATCTCTGGGGTGATCGCTATGGGCAGGAAATGGCCAGCTTGAATGCGCCTGCACCCGTCGATATCCGGGTCAATTCGGGACGGGTCAGCCGGGAACAGGCCCGAAAATCCTTGAGTATTGAAAACATAAAAACGGAATTGACAGAACTTTCACCCGTTGGCTTGCGCTTGATCGAACGCGCCCGCATGGAAGACACCAAGGCCTTCAGGAAAGGACTGATCGAAGTCCAGGATGAAGGATCACAATTGATCGCCCTGCTTTGCGAAGCCAAACCCGGCATGACCGTCGTTGATTATTGCGCCGGGGCCGGTGGCAAGACCCTGGCCCTTGCCGACGCCATGGGACTGCAGGGGGCAGAAGCGGCAAACAGCACGCTTGTGGCTTGTGATATATCCACCCAAAGGCTTTCAGGGATGGATGAGAGATTGAAGCGCTGCGGCGTTGAAAACGTCCAAAAACTTGTGCTGAACGATAAAGAGTCCCTTGCAGCCCTGGAAGGGACAGCTGACAGGGTCCTTGTCGATGTACCGTGTTCGGGAACTGGTGCGTGGCGACGCCACCCTGAAGCCCGCTGGCGGCTGACGCCTGATCGCCTTGATGAGCATGTACGTGAACAGCAAAAGGTACTTGTTGCGGCATCGAGGCTGGTGAAGCCCCGCGGGCACTTGATCTATGCCACTTGCTCATTCTTGCCCGTGGAAAACGAGAAACAGGTAAAGACGTTTATTGGTCAGAACCCCTCATTTATTGCCCTTCCCATTGCCAATATCTGGCGCCGGGTTACACCCGCCCCCTGCCCGCCAGCAGAAACAGGTATTCATCTGACTCCTGCAAGTACGGATACAGATGGTTTTTTCTGTGCTGTGATGCAGAGGACGGCTTGAAAAAGGATATATTCCTTACCGGATTCGCATCCTTAAAAAAAAGGTGTTTTCGCTTTTTTCAATCCCCACATGTATTCCCGATTGATGCGGCAAGGAATGCAACGTGGAGAAATTACAACTGACAACATTGCAGCGCTTTGGTCCCCCTGGATTGGTCCTGACAATAGGGCTCCTGTTTTCGTTCGCCTTTTTTAACGAATTGATTGATCACAACCGTGGCAACCAGGATGAGGCTTTCCGCGAAGCCGCCCAGGAACGTATTGCCGCCGTTGGAAAACGAATTTCTTCCGAGTTGACAGTTCTTCGATCAATCGTCGGTTTTTTTCAAGGGTCAAATTACGTCGATCCCCAGGAATTTCATACTTTTGTAAATACAATGATGTCGAGTGGCCAAAGTTTTCAGGCCCTGGAATGGATTCCCCGAATTACTGCTGACCAGCGGGAAGCTTTTATTAAAAGAGCCCGTGATAGTGGCTACAGCAATTTTTTCATCAAGGAAAAGAATGCTGAAGGAAAGATGATCCCCGCGGCTGCGCGCAATGAATATTTTCCGGTGTATTATGTTGAACCATACAAGGGAAACGAGGAAGCCCATGGTTTCGATCTGGCCTCCAACCAAATCCGACTGGCGGCGATTGAACAAGCACGAGACAGCGGTCAAATGGTCGTAAGTTCCCGAATCAATCTGGTGCAAATGAAAGAAAACAATGCCGGTGTGCTTGTTTTCGCCCCGATCTTTACCAAAGACAGCCCCCATGAAACCCTTGCTCAGCGTCGCCAGAACCTGGCCGGTTTTGCGCTGGGCGTGATCAGGGTTTCCGGCCTGATTTCAGGCTTATACAGCGAAGAAAAAAGCGAAAGCATACGACGCCCCGCGGGCATCGACCTATATGTCTTTGAAGAAGACAGGAATCAGGGACACGCGCCGCTGTACATTCATTCGTCGCGATCCCGAAATGGCAAAGCCCCAGACTTAACCATTGATGAGGCGCGCCAGGGGATCGTTTTTGAACGCCCCATAAACGTCGGAGGAAGGATCTGGACCCTTATCGCACGGCCCGTCAAATCTGATTTAGGTGGGAATATTTCCATTCAAAACTGGTTCGTCCTTCTTGCATCCTTGTTGGTGACCGGGCTTGTCTGCGCCTATGTCGTTTCTGTCAGTCGTCGCGCCCGCACGGTCGAAAATATGGTCCGTCAAAGAACGCTGGAATTGAACGAAGCCACCCAACAAGCACAAGACAGGGAATCCAGAATTAGCGTCGTGCTGGATACGGTTGTTGATGGCATCGTTACGATTGATGACAGGGCGACAATCGAAAGCTTCAACCCTGCTGCGGCCACCATATTTGGTTATACAGTTGAGGAAATGATGGGGGAAAATCTGGGCCTGTTGATGGCAGAACCCTATCGAAGCATGCACGAAAGTTATGCCAAAAAGTTCCAGGAAACGGGAAATATAAGCATTGTAGGCAGAACCCAGGAGATCATTGGCGCCCGCAAGGATGGTTCGACTTTCCCCATGGAAATGGCGATCGGAGAAATGAGAATCGGAGCCAAAAGAATGTTTACCGGTATCTTTCGTGATATCACAGATCGCAAACAGGCAGAAAAATCCAAGGCTGATTTTGTCTCTACGGTCAGTCATGAGTTGAGAACTCCCCTGACATCTATCAAGGGCGCGCTGGGACTTATCAGGTCAAATACAGCCGGAGAACTTCCGGACAGCCTTAAATCCATGTTTGAAATTGCGTATTCGAACAGTGATCGTCTGGTGCGCCTGATTAACGACATTCTGGATGTCGAGAAAATTTCAGCCGGGAAAATGGAATATCAGATGGGGAGCCTGGACCTTATTGATTTGCTTGAGCAATCCGTGGCGGAAAACAAGGGCTTCGGAGATGAAAATGGTGTTCGCTTTAATCTCACCATGGAAGTCGGCAACTCGAAAATCAATGGCGACCCGGGTCGATTAATGCAGGTATTTGCAAATCTGTTATCGAATGCGGCAAAATTCTCACCTGAAAATGAAATCGTCAAAATAGAACTGACGCAGCATGGTCAATGGCAACGAATTTCAGTAAGGGATAACGGCCCGGGAATTCCTGAAGATTTTCGAGACAAGATATTCGAGCGTTTTTCACAGGCGGATTCCTCAGATACCCGCCAGAAAGGCGGCACCGGCCTGGGCCTGAACATTTCCAAAAGTATTGTTGAGGCCCACGGCGGCATGATCAGTTTTGAAACCGAGATTGGCAAGGGCACGACTTTCATTCTGTATCTACCAAACCTGCTTGAGAGAGAAGAGCAACTTGCTGACATTAAAGATGAGGCATCCTCTCCCCGAATTTTAATTTGCGAAGATGAAAAAGATATCGCCACCTTGCTGGAACTTATGCTCAAGCAAGATGGCTACCACACAGATACGGCCAGAAATGCTGCGCAGGCCAGTTCCCTTATGCAAAACAACGATTATGACGCCATAACCCTGGATATAGGCCTTCCCGACCTGGACGGTATCTCACTTATCCGCGAAATCCGTGAGAACCCCAAAACACGTGATTTGCCTATTATTGTTGTTTCGGCCATGGCGAGTGAAGGAAAGAAAAGCCTGAATGGCGATGCTATTGGCATTATTGACTGGATCGAAAAACCCATTAATCAAAAGCGTTTATCCGAGCGATTGAGCCTTGCCATATCGCGTTCCAGCAAAGAGAAGCCCAATATCCTTCACGTTGAAGATGACCCGGATATTCTGGAAATTGTCTCGGAGCTTGTTGCCGAATTCGCCGATGTGGTTCCTGCCATGACACTGGCCGAAGCAAATAAATTGCTGAAAAACCAGGAATTCGACCTTGTGATTCTTGATCTGATCCTTCCCGATGGCCTCGGGGATGATCTGCTGCCTTTAATTAATCAATCCGGTGGCTCGCCAACCCCGGTCATCGTTTTTTCCGCCAAGGAGGTTTCCGGGCAAGGCAGCAAACGCTTTATGGCTTCGTTGATTAAATCACAGACAACGAATGAAAAATTAATAGGAACGATCCGATCTGTGATCAAGGCGGGACAACAGGGGACCCGCACGATATAATCGTCAGCATGACGATCTCGAACCGCCCCGCCCCGCCGCCGCCAAGTTTCATCACGATTGCAGATGAAATCGAAAGCAAGGCGCCTTCACGGCCCCTGCCCACATATCAGGCGGACGCATCACCGATCAACGTCGAGAAAATTGATCGAAACATCAACGAATCCCTGCGCAAACAGATCCTTGATATCATCAACAAAAACCCGGATTTCGCCTTGTCCGTCATCCGTGGCTGGAAAGACCGGAGAGACTAGGAATGGTGAAGCGTGACCCGGAAGGATACCTGATCGAACCGGAAGACTGGACGGACAAGCTGGCCCATGAATTGGCAGCCGAGGAGGAAATCGTGCTCACGGATGAACATTGGGTGGTTATCAAATTCATGCGGGATCATTACAAGGACAATCAGGTCACTCCCGATGTCCGCCACGCCATGAAGCAACTGAAAGAAGAATGTGGCGCCGGCCGAAACAGAATTTTTGAGCTCTTTCCCTATGGCTATGTGCAACAAGCCTGCAAGATTGCCGGCATGAAGCGCCCCCGCACCTGGAGCACAGGCTGAGCCTGTTCGGGAAAAGTTCTTTAATCTTTCAGCTAATCCAGTGAGTTAAGTTGGCTTTCAATCCTGGCCATCACTTCTTCGATGGTGCCATCCAGTGGCTTGGATTGACCATCGTCTTTATGGTCGATCATATTTTTCAAACGCGCAAGGTGAGCATCCAACGCCCCTGCATCCAGCATCACAGATTCCTGGTCATTTGACCCACTGGCATGGAATTCCATGGCATCAAGCAAGGCCAGCAGTCTTTCACTGTAAACCTTGCCTTCATTTTGCAAACCTAACCGCTGTTCCAGATCGACAACCCGTTCGTAAAGATCAGCGACGCTCATTCAACCCGCACCTTAATCAACATTTCGCAATTATCTTACACAACCCCATATGGTGAAGAAAGTGCGAAGATGCTTGCCATTGCCCACGCGCAAGACTATGGATACGCATATATCCCATCACTGGGGGGAGCCGTCGCATACGGCTGAGAGGTCTCGAAAATATTATGAGACGACCCCTTGAACCTGATCCGGTTTATGCCGGCGTAGGAACGAGTGAAGAATGACTAATTCCGCCGCAAATCCAAGTTTATCACCTACGCCTGTCGGCCTAAGCGTCCGCGGTGCACATCTGGCGTGGCAGGATAAAGTTCTGTTTGACGGGCTTGATCTTGACCTCAAGGCGGGGCGCTGGACGTGCCTGCTGGGTCCAAGCGGCATTGGTAAAAGCATGCTGCTTCGCCTGATTCTGGGCCTCGACGGACTGGAGGGTAAATCCGATGTCATATCATGCTCCGATGGCCTGCCGCTTGATGGCCGGGTTGCCTTTATGGCGCAACGGGATTTCCTGTTCCCCTGGTTGAACATTATCGACAACGTTCTTGTCGGACGCAGACTCAGAAACGATAACCCTCCCGATGCACAGGCTCACGACCAAGCCTGTCATTTATTGAGTGCGACCGGCCTCGCTGATGTCGCTCAGGCCATGCCAGACACTCTTTCAGGTGGCATGCGCCAACGGGTAGCCATTGCCCGCACATTGATGGAAGATCGACCGGTGGTCCTTATGGACGAGCCTTTTTCGGCGCTGGACGCCATTACCAAGATTAAATTACAGGGACTTGCGGCAGAACTGTTAAGCAACCGTACTGTCCTGCTGGTAACTCATGATCCGCTAGAGGCTTTGCGTCTGGGTCATTCGGTTCATGTCATGCGGGGGCGCCCGGCAATATTAGGCGAGGCGATTGAGCCGCACGCGCTCCCTCCCCGCCAGGTGGACGATCACGAGGTGCTGGAGCATCAGGGCGAACTGCTGAAGCAATTGGCGGAGGCAAGCCTGTGACGTTCGTGCGCCCCGTCATCATTTTTATTGGACTTATCGCCCTGTGGCAGATCGTTGTCGTCGTCAGTGGCGCCCCCCATTACATTCTTCCGGGTCCCCTTGCCGTGGTCGAAGCATGGATATCCCGACCCGCCCTGTTTCTGCAACATGGCGCCATCACCCTGGCAGAAATCCTGTTGGGGCTATGCTTCGGGCTAGCCCTTGGCGTCACCAGCGCCCTTGTCATGGCTTATTTCAGGCCTGCCCGCGAGTGGTTATTGCCCGTGCTGGTGATCAGCCAGGCCGTTCCCGTTTTCGCACTGGCGCCCATACTGGTGCTGTGGTTTGGCTACGGTATGGCATCGAAAGTCATCATGGCGACACTGATCATTTATTTCCCGGTAACGGCGGCTTTTCATGACGGCTTGAGGCGCACAGAACCCGGCTGGGTCGAATTGGCCCGCAGCATGAACGCCAGCCGTTGGGCGATTTTGCGCCATGTCCGCATACCCGCCGCCCTGCCCGCGCTTGGTTCGGGCCTCAGGGTTGCGACCGCTGTCGCCCCTATTGGCGCTATTGTTGGCGAGTGGGTCGGTTCCAGCTCCGGCCTTGGCTATCTGATGTTGCACGCCAACGCCCGCATGCAAATTGACGTCATGTTCGCCGCCCTTGGCACGCTGGCGGCGCTTGCCATCGCGCTTTATTTCGCCATCGATTTTGCCGTTCGCCATTCCATCAAATGGCAACCGGATTCCCACCCTGACGAGACTTAAAAAGACTGAGGAACTCATGATAAAACTTCGCCATACCCTTACTTTCCTGATCCTGATTGCTGCAACCTTGATCAGTTTGCCAGTTCAGGCAGCCGACAAAATGACGGTCCTGCTGGACTGGTTCGTGAACCCGGATCACGCGCCCCTGATCGTCGCCCGCGAGAAGGGTTATTTCGCCGATGCGGGTCTGGACGTTGAACTGATCGCCCCGGCAGACCCCAACGATCCACCAAAACTGGTCGCCGCCGGCAAGGCCGACATCGCTGTATCTTATGAGCCACAGCTCCATGTTCAGGTCGAACAGGGATTGCCTTTGGTAAGAATTGGAACCCTGGTGGCGACCCCGCTGAATTCACTGGTCGTGCTGAAAGACGGTCCGATCAAGTCCATCGCCGATCTTAAGGGCAAGAAGGTCGGTTATTCCATCGGCGGGTTCGAAGACGCCATCCTGGGCAAAATGCTCTCCAGTGCCGGTATGGGCCTGAAGGACGTGACACTGGTCAACGTCAATTTCTCGCTCTCCCCTTCAATTATTTCCGGTCAGGTCGACGCCGTCATCGGCGCGTTTCGCAATTTCGAGCTGAACCAGATGGATATCGTCGGCAAGCCCGGCAAGGCCTTTTACCCAGAAGAAGAAGGGGTGCCCCCTTACGACGAGTTGATCCTTGTCGCCAACAAATCTTCCCTTGGTGATGCCCGCCTGCGCAGGTTTCTGGACGGAGTCGAAAAAGGCACCCAGTTCCTGATCAACCATCCTGATGAAGCCTGGAGCCTGTTCATCGGCGCTCATCAAGACCTGAATGACGAGTTGAACAAGCGAGCCTGGGCCGCAACCCTGCCCCGCTTCGCATTGCGCCCTGCGGCTTTGGACAAAGCCCGTTACGAGCGCTTCGCGGTTTTCCTGAAAGAACAAAAATTAATCAAAAGCATCCCGGCACTGGAAACATATGCCGTCGAGCTTCCGTAAACTCAGCCTAACATCAGCGCCAGGGCGGTTAAGACCATCAGACCAAACACCGCCCTGCGTAAGGTTGTTTCCGGTAAATTGGGGGCAAAACGCAAACCAAACCTTGTAAAAACAACAACAACGGGAAAGCCAATCGCACTGAGTATCAACAACCGTGTTTCAATACCGGTATCTAAAACAACAAGAATTGTTCTCGCCAGCGAACCGAGGAAAAAGACAGCAAAAAGGCTGTCGCGAATAATTTGTAGCGACAGGGGCTGGCGATAAAATTGATAAACGATAAAAGGCCCACCGGTAGCAAACAATCCACCGACGACCCCAGAAATGAGCCCTGACAAGGCAAACGAAGGAAGCCTGGAAATCACGGCATCCTGACGGGGTGGTTTTAATATCATAGCGCCGGACAAGAACATAACTACGGCCAAGGCCATACGAATCCTCCCAAGATGGGTCTCACCAAATTGATCAAGCAAATAAAGGCCAAGAACGATAGCAGGAAGGGATACCAGCAGTACTGCGCCTGTTTCCCGCCAGCGGACATTTGAATGCCCACGGATTAAGGCGGTGCCGGTATTGCCCATCGCCAACAGGGTTGTAATGACAGCGGCGTCAGCCACAGGCATTAAATTCAGAGTTGCAATCGCACCCATCAGGATTACGGCAAAGGAAAAACCGACCAGGGCTTGAATATAACTTGCCGCAGCAATGGCCAGCAAAACCATACCGTAATCATAGTATTCACTCGTCAACGCCATCTTTTACTTCTGCCCGTCCGGATCAATCCTGTGATACAACGCATCAGGTCTAGATATTGATGGGGTAAAGGTCAATTTGAGTCTGTTAGGAGCGCGCGATCTTCGCTATGTTCTGGCTCCCATTCACAACGCCCGAGTCGCATATAGCCATGAGCGAACGCATTTTAATTATCGATTTCGGCTCCCAGGTCACCCAGTTGATCGCCAGACGGGTTCGGGAGTCCGGTGTTTATTCCGAAATTCATCCCTTCAACAGCGTCACCGTTGACACCATCAGGGCCTATGATCCCAAGGGCATTATCCTGTCCGGCGGTCCGGCCTCGATAACTGGAATGGACACCCCGCGCACTCCTGATGGCCTGTTTGACATGGGGCTACCTGTTTTGGGTATTTGTTACGGTCAGATGGCCATGGCCGATGCACTGGGTGGCAAGATCATATCATCGGATCACCGGGAGTTCGGCCGTGCCTATGTGGATGTGGTCGATGACTGCGAACTCTTTCACGGCGTCTGGGATGTTGGCTCAAGGGAACAGGTGTGGATGAGCCATGGCGACCGCATCGACGAGCCGCCAACGGGCTTTCGAACAGTCGCTTCGTCCGATGGCGCGCCCTTTGCCACTATCGCCGATGATGAGCGGCGCTTTTACGGCCTGATGTACCACCCGGAAGTCGTTCATACGCCCCACGGCGCAAAATTGCTGGAAAATTTCACCCACCGGGTCTGTGGTTGCAAGGGCGACTGGACCATGGCCGGGTTCAGGGAGCAGGAAATTGCCAAGGTGCGGGCGCAGGTTGGCGACGGCAAAGTCATTTGCGGCCTGTCGGGCGGGGTCGATTCATCCGTCGTCGCCGTGCTGCTGTTTGAGGCCATCGGCGATCAATTGCAGTGCGTTTTTGTCGACACCGGCTTTATGCGCAAGGGCGAAGCCGAAGAAGTCGTCTCCATGTTCAAGGATCATTACAACATTCCCCTCGTTCATCGCGACGCCTCGGAGCTGTTTATCAGCAAACTTGAAGGCGAAACCGATCCTGAAACGAAGCGCAAGATCATCGGCGCAACCTTCATTGACGTGTTCGAGGAAGAAGCCAACAAAATTGGCGGCGCAGACTTCCTCGCCCAGGGAACCTTGTACCCGGATGTGATCGAATCCGTATCCTTTACCGGTGGCCCTTCTGTCACCATCAAATCACATCACAACGTTGGTGGCCTGCCTGAACGCATGAATATGGATCTGGTCGAACCCTTGCGTGAACTGTTTAAGGACGAAGTCCGCGCCCTTGGCCGGGAACTGGGCTTGCCTGACTCGTTCGTTGGTCGCCATCCCTTTCCCGGTCCAGGCCTCGCCATTCGTCTTCCCGGCGGCGTCACCCGCGAGAAGCTTGAAATCCTTCGCAATGCGGACGCCGTTTACCTGGAAGAAATTCGCAACGCCGGGCTGTACGACACCATCTGGCAGGCCTTCGCCGTATTGCTGCCAGTGCAAAGCGTCGGCGTCATGGGCGATGCGCGCACCTACGACTACGTATGCGCCCTCCGCGCCGTCACATCGACTGACGGCATGACGGCGGATTTCTATCATTTTGATATGGAATTCCTGGCCCAGGTATCCAACCGCATCATCAATGAAGTCAAAGGCATTAACCGGGTGACCTACGACATCACGTCCAAACCGCCCGGAACGATTGAGTGGGAATAAAGAAACCATGTTTAAAGTGAACGAATACTTTGAAGGCAATGTCGTCTCCATGGCCTTCCAGAGCGCAACCCTGCCGGCGACGGTGGGTGTCATGGCCCCGGGCAAATATGAATTCGGGGCCAGTCAGAAAGAAACCATGACCGTGGTCAGCGGGGCCCTAAAGATATTGCTTCCGGGCGAGGACAAATGGCAAACTTTCGAGGCGAATCAGTCCTTTATCGTTGAAGCCGGACTGTCCTTCGGGGTCGAGGTAGCGGTGGATACGGCTTACCTGTGCACTTACGGCTAGGTCTTCATGACAATCCGCTACCGCCCTTGCTCTTTTTGCGCCCTCTTTTTTCGATGTAGCGGGTGAGCAGCCAAATACCCGCCATGATGGGGAGAGCCAGAGCGCCAATTTTCAGGAAGGCGAGGGTTTGTCCAACGACTACTGACATGTTTGAAAATCAGGCCGGATGTTAATGACGGGTAGCATCGGCTGGGACATCTTCCGATAACAGTTCTTCGACTGCGCGGGTTACCTTCAACCAGATAAAGCGACCTTCCTGATCCCCTTCACGGGCCAACTCGTCAGCCTTGATGGCGGCGCCGTTGCGGGCCATTTCGCCATATTGATCGACAAGCAGGCTGGCGCAGCGCCAAATTTCAGCATTTGATTTCATGGCTATCCCCTTCCAGTCAATGGCGTTTCATAATTTTGGTGATACTGACCCCCAGGCGGTCTTCGATAACCACAACTTCGCCCTTGGCGATAAGGTTATCTTCGGCGTGAAGTTCAATTTCCTCGCCGACAAGGCGCTCTAGTTCAACAACAGCGCCACGGCCCAGTTTAAGGATCTGGCTGATCGGCATTGTCGCGGTGCCAAGAACGGCGGTTACGTCGACCGATATGCCATAAATGGCGCCAGTGGTTTCCTCATCACCGTCTCCTGCATCGCCCATGCCGTCAAAATTGATGTCTTCAGCCATAATTCATTTCCATACACAACCTTAACCGCCAAATCCGTCATTCGTCCAACGTTTCAGTGTAAACATGCCCGCTCGGGTTGGGCTATACCCAACATTCCATCAACCAGCATGACCAGGCGTTTCCACGTTCTGTATCCCTCCATGTCGCCGGCGTTCAGTCTCTCTCCCGCCTGCATATTGGCGACAAGAACGGCATCCTTGCCATGTCGCCTTAGCAATGTGTCAGCCATTTCATAGACCTCCGCATTGGAAAGGTGTTCCCCAGGGTTACGCTCTTCCATTTCTTTATTATTAATCCTTCAAGCCGCTTCACCGCCCTGAGCAGGAGAGCACTTGTACCAGCGCTCCTCCTCCCGCCAGGCGGCATCGTGCGCGCCATTTTTCTCGTCGTGAAGCTGGATAACCCTGTCACCGACCTTCGTGTCGACAACCGCCCAGGACTTGATGTCCCTGACATAACGCACCTGATATCGCATCAAAGAAACTCCCCTGAAAAAAGGGTCCCAATTCACCTTTTTGAACGCTAGCAGAGCTTTCTCAACAAAACGTAAACGTCCCTGAATTAACTCCAGAATTGACTAGTAACTTACTGTTTTCAATAGAATTATGATGTTTCCAGCCAGGCCCGCCCGGAACCGGATTTGTCAGGCCGCAGATTAAGGCGTATGATGGTCACATCCGGCGCCATCATTACGGTGCCCCAAGGCAGGATTGCGAGATATCATTTGTACGTAAGTGTACGCGATAACAACGTCGAACAAGCCCTGAAAGCGCTGAAAAAGAAAATGCAGCGCGAAGGCCTGTGGCGTGAAATGAAACGCCGTCGCTCCTATGAAAAACCTTCTGAGCAAAGAGCCCGAAAAAAGGCCGAAGCCGTAAGCCGTGCACGCAAGCTTGAACGCAAGCGCCTGCAGGTCGACGGTTTTTAGGACGCGCACTCTAGCGAATCATCGTTCAAGTCCCTATATACGCATAATCCACGGCCCGCTCGCTGGGCTTTAACTGTTTTCGAGTGACCATGCGTAGAGTTGACCACAATCCTGAACAGGGCGAAGTTTCGGGCGATTTCGACACCGTGCGCAGCCTGATGCCCTATCTGTGGCCCAGGGATGCGTTTGGCCTGCGTGTGCGTGTGGTTGTCTCGCTAGCCCTGCTGGGGCTGGCGAAAGTCACCACGGTCGCCGTTCCGGTCATCCTGAAATACGCCGTCGACGCCCTGACCTTGCCCGTAACGGATGGCGGCATCAGAGCCGAATCAATCGTCCTTGCCGTTCCGGTCGGCCTGCTTGTTGCGTACGGTCTCGCCCGCGTGCTGTCACTGGGTTTCAAGGAATTGCAGGGAGCCGTCTTCGCCAAGGTGGCCGAACGCGCGATCCGCCAGGCCGGGGTCAAAACATTTCGCCATGTCCACGATCTGGCCCTGCGCTTTCACCTGGACCGCCGCACAGGCGGTTTAAGCCGCGCCATTGAGCGCGGCACCAAGGGCATCGAATACGTACTGCGCATGATGCTGTTCATCATCATACCGACCATGATTGAAATCATTATGGTTCTGGCCCTGTTATGGGCGCTGTTCGACGAGTGGTTCGCATTGGTCACCGCAATCACCATTACCGGATATGTGGTCTGGACATTGGCGATCACCGAATGGCGCATCAAGTTCCGCCGCACCATGAACGATTCTGACAGCGAGGCCCATTCCAAGGCCATCGACAGCCTGATCAATTATGAAACGGTCAAATACTTCGGTAACGAGGAACACGAAGCAAAACGTTTCGACAAGGCCCTTGAAAACTACGAAACAGCGGCCGTAACGGCGAAGGCCTCGCTTTCAATTCTCAACACCGGGCAAGGCGCGATTATCGCCACCGGCGTCACCATCATCATGATCATGGCGGGACACGGTGTCACCGACGCCACCATGACCATCGGCGATTTTGTCCTCGTTAACACCTACCTGTTGCAACTTTACATGCCGCTTAATTTTCTCGGCTCCAGTTACCGCGAGATCAAACATTCCCTGATCGATATGGAACAGATGTTCTCGCTTTTGAACGAGGAGGCCGAAGTTGTCGACCCGCCCGATGCCCCGGAATTATCCATCAGTGGCGCCCAGGTAGAATTCAGGGATGTTTCGTTCTCGTACGACCCGAACAGATCAATCCTGAAAGATGTGTCCTTCACTGTTCCTGCGGGCAAGAGCGTCGCCATTGTCGGCCCCAGTGGTGCGGGCAAGTCAACCATATCGCGCCTGCTGTTCCGCTTTTACGACACCAGCGAAGGCAGTGTGCTGATCGACGGCCAGGACATGCGCACAGTCACACAGTCAAGCTGGCGCGCCGCAATTGGTATCGTGCCACAGGATACGGTGCTGTTTAACGACAGCGTCTATTATAACATCGCTTACGGGCGACCCGGTGCAACCCGTGAAGAGGTCGAAGAGGCGGCCCGACTGGCATCGATTCACGACTTCATTTCATCCCTGCCCGATGGCTACAAGACAGTTGTTGGCGAGCGCGGCCTTAAATTGTCGGGCGGGGAAAAACAGCGGGTCGCAATCGCCCGCACCATCCTCAAGCGCCCCAGCATCTTCCTGTTCGACGAGGCGACCTCGTCACTGGACACCCATACGGAGAAGGAAATTCAGGAATCCCTGAAACAGGTTTCCAGTGGCCGCACCACCCTGATTATCGCCCATAGACTATCAACCGTGGTCGACGCAGACGAGATCATCGTGCTTGAAGAAGGTCGCATTGCCGAGCGGGGCCATCATGCCGATTTACTGGAAAGACAGGGCCCCTACGCTGCCATGTGGGCGAAACAGCAGGAAACCGAGCACGCCCGTGAAGTTCTTGAATATGCCGGTGATGAAGAAATTCCTGAGACTACAAAAGAGACCGCAGAAGCTGCCGCCGAATAATCAGACAGATTATCTGCATTTTTAGTACAGCTTGATCTAGTCTTCGCGGATAATCCAGCCACCGCCAAGCACCCGCTCTCCATCATAAAAAACACAGGCCTGGCCCGGCGAAACCGCACCCTGGGGTTCGTCCAGAAGTACTGCCGCCGTGCCATCATTCATAGGCTTCACCGTGGCGGGCATGGGCGGTTGAGTTGAGCGCAGCTTTACCTGCACCTTGATACCACTTGGGGGAATGTCTCCCGCCCCCAGCCAGTTCAGATTGTTGATGGTCAGGCTTTGGCGTTTCAGTGCTTCTTCGGGACCGACGATGACCTGCGCCGTTAACGGGTCCAGGCGTATAACATACAGCGGATCAGGCGCGGAAATTCCCAACCCCTTACGTTGACCGACAGTGAAGTTGATGATGCCCGAATGATGACCCAGAATATTACCGTCCAGATCGACGATATCCCCTTCGATCATGGCGTCCGGGCGCAGCTTGCGCACCACGTCCTTGTAGGACCCTTCGGGTACAAAGCAAATATCCTGGCTGTCGGGTTTGGAGGCCACGGGCAAACCGTATTCGCGGGCCAACTCGCGGGTCGCATCCTTGTCCTTGTCACCCAGGGGGAAGCGTAAATAATCCAGTTGATCCTTTGTCATGGAGAACAGGAAATAGCTTTGATCCCTGCCCGCATCCTTTCCTGAATGCAGTTCCGCCCCGTCAGGTCCCAGTTCACGGCGAACATAATGGCCGGTGACCAGCAGGTCGGCGCCCAGGTCTTTTGATTTCGCAAGCAAGTCCGTAAACTTGACTGTTTCGTTACAGCGCACACAGGGTACCGGCGTTTCCCCGCGCAGGTAGGTATCGGCGAAGTCTTCGATCACCGCTTCCTTGAACAGGCTTTCAAAGTCGAGCACGTAATGGGGAATGCCGATAGCGTCGGCAACATTGCGGGCGTCGTGAATATCGCGCCCGGCGCAACACGTGCCGGGCCTGGAAATCGCCTTGCCATGGTCATAAAGCTGCAAGGTGACGCCGACCACGTCATAACCTTGCGCCTTCAACATGGCGGCAGTCACCGAACTGTCGACCCCGCCCGACATGGCGACGACAACACGGGTTTGCGATGCGGGCTTGTTCAGCCCCAAAGAGTTCATTTCAGCATTCATAGAGGGGAATATAGGTGTTTTATGCGCCCGTACAATGGCCCGTTCATTCCGGGTTCAGGCTGCGGTCTTATTATTGCCTGCACATTATGAAAGGAAAGGTATGATCCGTGATTATAAGAACCATCCTGATGACCTTGACCTTCGCCGTTGTTATTGGCTGTGGCGCTGGTGCTTATGCTTTGATGGCAGATATAAAGCCGTCGAAAGGTTTTGGCGAAGACAGACAAATAGCATCTTTTCTCCATGACGATGACCATAACGACGATCATGGTCACGATGACGGCGACGATTGATCGTGTCTGCTCCCCTCCCAACCAGAAGCAAGCCGAGCAAGGCGGCACTGTCATTCCTGTTGGGATGGCACGGGCTTCTGTCCGGTGGTTTCCTGATCGCCTACATCACCGGCGAAGGCAGTTACGCCATGCATGTTTTTTCTGGCGTCATGGTCTTGATGGCCCTGGGAATCCGCGTTCTGGTCGGCCTCGCCGCCCCGAAAGGCTCGCTCCTGGCCCTACCTACATTGAGCCTGCCCCCAGCAGATCAGGAACCGTTGGGCATGAAACAGTTGCAAAAGCTGTTGAATAACTGGATGGCCGCAGGACTGCTTGTGCTCATAACCCTCGCCGCACTGTCAGGTTGGTTCGTCCATGACATTGGCATAGACGACGACCTGCACGAAGGCCTGGCCGAGGCCACACCCGCCCTGATCTTCCTGCACATCGCCTTCGCCGTAACGTTCCATCTGATCAGGACGTTTCCGGGAGGAACGGCCTCACAAATTGCCATGGCGGTAGCTAATAAAGTCAAGATTTCCAAAGACATTTAAATGGCTTATGGGTTAAAACTACAGCCCTGATGATCATTCCGGGGCGGAATAAACCTTGATCAAGGGAATACCTGACAAAAGCGAGTGGCCCAAAACAGCTGATGGCACCACTGACTGGGAGGCTCTTTTTGATAATAAAGAAAAGGGATTGATCGCGTTTGTCCTGGGCAACGAAACGCCGGTGCAGTTAAAACAACAGACCGACGCCATAATCCGGGCGATCTTCAATCGCAAGCGTGATCAGGCGCTTCTGGACAAACTCACAGCCTTCCTGAATAAGCTTATCCCCAATGACGCCGCACAGGAGCGTTTTCCGTCACTGCAGGAACGCGTCATAGAATTGCTTGAAAAAATTAAAAATAACAGAATCGACAGGGCCAGGGCTTTTTCCGAGAAAAAAGGCAAAAGCAAGAAGTCGAAGGAAAACACCAACCGCAGGGCAAACCCGGTGATCGGTTTTTTCAGAAGGCGTTCAGATGCCCTGGGAATTGCTATTTCGCTGTTAAAGATAAAACCAAAAAAAAGCCAAAAGAACAAAAACAAGGGCCTGAAAGACCTGGCGTCTTCCATCGCCGCTACCGCTGCCACGAACGAAGACGCATTTTTCCAACAAGATGCTTACGTAGATGACAGCGATGGGGGCAATACCGAATGGGAAGATGACGACTCGTTAACCATGAAAGAAGGCAGCTACGCTCAGGTAATCTATGAAGAAGACGAAATAAAAGAAGATGAAAGATTGGAAAGTTGGGATGACTACTAGCGCCCAATCAACTCGGCCATCTGAATTGAAGACGCAGTACCTTCCTGCTTAAGCCCCTGGGCAACGCCTTCCCGGTCTTTCCTGTCTCGGTTTTGGCTGACCTTCCATTTGCCATCCAGATGGTTTATGGGAAGCTCCAGGCCAATAATGCCCTTGAGCATTGCCTCTATATAATTTGCTGGAGCGTCGCTCACGGCCCATGGCCTGTCCCGAGCGGATTCGTGCTCGCTTGTCAGGGAATTGACCTGTTCCAGCAACCAATCGGCGTCATCAATTATGATCAGCGGACCATGGGCATGAACAACAGCGTAATTCCACGTGGGAACGACTTTTCCGTTTTCCTGCTTTGAGGGATACCACGTTGGTGTGATGAAATGATGAGGACCCTGAAAAACCGCGAGTGCCTCAACTGATGGATCAAGGTTTTTCCAGAATGGATTTGGCCTTGCCACATGGCCGCGCAAAACGCCATGCTCGGAAGCATCTGTATGCAAGACCATGGGAATATGATTGGCGATTATGCCATCACCGCCAAAAGTGACAAGCGTCGCCAGAGGATGAGCACGCATAAGATCGTGCATCACATCGACCCGTGTTTCCTGAAAATGTGAGGGAAGGTACATTGATAAAAGCTTCCATTTGCTGAGTGAGACGCGCGAAACGAAGTTAGTTTCGCCTCAATGATCCTGCAAGTTTATTGGTCCCAGCCATTCCCCAATCGCCACACCTATTTCATCGGGTGAGTCTTCCTGAATGAAGTGCGAGCCCTTGACTGTGACTTCGCTCTGGTTTTTCCAGCCTCGGCAGAATTCACGCAAGGGGCCGATCAGGATAGCCCCGGGGTCAGCATTGATGAACAGTTTGGGAATGTCGTTTATCGCCATCCAGTCTGCGTAGTCGGCGACGATTTTTGTGACATCTTCTGGAACGCCATCCAGGGGAATCTGGCGCGGCCAGGTCAGGGTTGGACGGCGATCTTCGCCCGGATTGGTAAACGGGCGGCGATAAACTTCCATTTCCGCCTCAGATAACTTGCGCAGGGTTGATCCCGGAAGCACCCTTTCGACAAAAATATTGTTCTCCAAAACCATTTTATCGCCGGCAGGCGAGCGAAAACCTTCGAAGACTGGACGGGCGTCGGCGTTGAATTCGTCCCATTCCACGGGCCGTACAATGGCTTCCATATAGGCAATGCCCTTGATTGCGTCCGCATGGCGGCGGGCCCAGTCGAACCCCAGCGCCGATCCCCAATCGTGGATGATCAGGGTGACCCGTTCCTTTAAGTCCATGGCGTCCATGAACCCGTTCAGATAATCCCGGTGTTCGACAAAGCGGTAACTGTCCGGACCAGGATTATCGAGCTTTTCAGACCCCCCCATACCGATCAGGTCCGGCGCGATGCACCGACCCTGTCCCTGCAAATGCGGCATGATATTGCGCCACAGGTATGATGACGTTGGGTTGCCATGCAAAAAGATGATTGGATCGCCGTCGCCCATTTCCACATAGGCCATGGTTTTACCATTGACGGTGATCGTCTTTTTTGGGTGTTCAGTGGTGGAAATCATGGATTGGCCTCGCTGGGTTGTGGTCCGCAATGATCGGGCCGATTTCCATTTAAGTCAATCTGCGGCATCTGGTTCCGGCCGACCCCGTTCGGTCCACTGCATCATGGCAAGTGCAACAAGCCCAAGAATGGCAAACCCGGTGACAATCGGCACAACGGAGCCATCGAACATCTGACCGATAAAGGTACCGATAGCCGCCGCCATAAACGTCGAGAGCGAACCAACAACCGCGGCCCCGACACCTGCGATGTGTCCTAACGGTTCCATTGCCAAGGCGTTCAAATTGCCGAACAGCACCCCAATCGAAAGGAACGAGACGGCAAAATAAATCATGTTCAGCCACAAATCAGGGACCCCGCCCACAAACACGGCATAGGGAAGGAAAAGCAACGCCGCCAGTGTCATGGAACCCAGGGCGTAGATCGATAAAGGCCGCATACCGAACTTCATCACCAGGCGGCCGTTAATCACGGATGACGCCCCGATGGCGAGTGCAAGAATAGCGAAATAGAGCGGGAACAAGTCGGTAATCCCGTAAATGACACTGAATATCTGCTGTGCGGAAGTAAGGTAGCCAACAAAAGCACCAAAAATTATTCCGGTAACGATGGTGTAGCCAAGGGCAATGCGACTTCGACAGGTTTCCGCAACACCGGCCCAGATGACGCCCAGGGAAAACCGCTTTCGGCTTTCCCTGGGTAACGTTTCCGGCTGCCGCAGGGCGAACCATATCCAGACAATGGTCGAGAGAATTAAAAATGCAACAAAAATTATCCGCCAGTGGGACACCATAATGATGCCTTGCCCAAGCGCCGGTGCAATGGCCGGAACCAGAATAAAGACGCTCATGACAAAGGACATGATGCGGGCCATTTCGCGGCCTTCGTATTGATCGCGTATCAGGGCAATGCAGATAATACGGGGGCCAGCCGCGCCCATGCCCTGCAGCACCCGGCCCATCAGCATGATCTCGAAACTGGTCGCCATAACCGACATCAGGCATCCGGCCATAAAGGTTATGAGGCCAAGGTAAATTCCCCACTTGCGCCCTATGCTGTCTGATAGGGGACCGAAAATCAATTGTGACAACGACATGCCGAGGAACAGGGCGGAGATAACCAGTTGCTGGTCATTCTCGGAGGAGACGTTTAAATCCCGCCCGATCTCGGGAAGGGCCGGTAGCATGGCGTCGATGGAAAGCGCGATCAGCGAGATCATAAACGCCATCAGCGGCACGAACTCGCTTAAGGGAAGCGCAGGTTTGCTTTGGGTGTTCACATCACATCATCGGCGACATAAGGATTGCTTTTGCGTTCGTTGCCAAATGTGGAAGCGGGGCCATGACCGGGGACGAAGGTAACATCGTCGCCCAAGGGCCATAATTTCTGGGTGATGGAATCAAGCAGATCCTGATGATTGCCCTTGGGAAAATCCGTGCGGCCAATTGAACCCTGAAATAGAACATCACCGACGATCGCGAGCTTTTGTCCGGGATGAAAAAACACAACATGGCCCGGCGTATGGCCGGGGCAATGGACGACGTCGAGCTTGAGGTTGCCGACGCAGACGCTGTCGCCGCCTTCAAGCCAGCGTTCCGGAACGAATGTACGGGCCAGCGGAAAACCATATTCCCTGGACTGGTTGGGCAAGCCCTGAATCCAGAAATCGTCATCCTTGTGGGGGCCTTCGATGGGAACGCCCAGGCGTTCGGCCAACTCACCCGCGCCACCGGCATGATCAATATGGGCGTGGGTAATCAGGATTTTCTCAATCGTGACGCCATTTTCTTCGGCGGCAGCGATTATCTGATCGATATCCCCACCGGGATCGACAACGGCTCCCTTCATGGTTTCTGTACACCACAGGATCGTGCAGTTCTGTTCAAACGCGGTAACGGGAACGATAACGGCTTTCATCAGTCTCTCTCGTCAATCCAGGCCATTTGGATGGCTTCCAGGATTTTTTCGCTGGATTTTTTCGGGTCGTCGTCAAAATCGGGCAGGTCCTGCACCCATTGCCACAGATCGGTAAAGCGCAGGTTGACCACATCGACGTCGGGATGGGCGTCTTCAAGCTCGATGGCGATATCATGAATGTCCGTCCACTTCATTGCCATCAATCTTCTCCTTGGATCAAACTACATCAAAGTTGCTTAACTTTTATGCAGATTAAGTTGCTCTAATCCACCAACATGTTGCGGGTTGCCGCCGGAAGGGTGACCTTCAAGCCGTCCAGTTCATCCGACATCTTGATCTGGCAGCCAAGTCGCGAGGTGTGGGTCAGGCCAAAGGCAAGGTCG
>JADHSW010000015.1 GCA_016776705.1 Rhodospirillales bacterium | reverse complement strand
ATCGATGGCTCCTTTTGGAGCCGCCGCCGCCGGAGTATCTAGGGACAGGCCAGAACCGTCAATAGGCCTGATTTATTTGGCCTGTCCCCAATACTTCTAATAGATGTCGTGTTGCGTGTTATAGACGTTGAACTTACCAGTCGGGGTTACAAGACGCTCGTCCGTGATGACCTTTTTCAGCTTACGAGTCTTGTCGTCAACAACAACAATTGCCGATTTCTGGGCCTTTCCGTTCCAGACAGAGAACCAGACTTCGCTACCGTCCTTGTTGTATTCCGGCTGAACGACACGCTTGGAGCCTTCACCCAGTTTCGCCCACTTGGCGATAGGAAGGATTTCAACACCCTTGTCCAGGTTGTTGATGTCCAGCACACCGATCGACTGATAGGTTTCTTCATCAGAATTTAGCGGTGCATCGACCCACAGGTTCGTCGACTTGGGATGGGTCTTGATGAACAGCGATCCACCACCAAGGCCGTCAACGCTTTCAACAACTTTCCAGGCGCTATCGGGATGACCTTCCGGGTCGGTACCGATCATGGCGATGGAATCATCGCCCAGATGGGACGTGGACCAGACCGGACCATACTTGGGATGAATGAAGTTGGCGCCGCGACCCGGATGCGGGGTTGCGCCCATGCCATCCTTGACTTTGGCGACCAGTTTGCCGGTCTTGGTGTCAATGACGACAATGGTGTCACGTGCATTGGCCGCCGACATGAAGTACCTGTTTGTGGAATCCAGGCCACCATCATGCAGGAAACGTTCGGCATCAATGGATGTTACATTCAGGTTGCCGATATCCTCGTAATTGACCAGCAGGATTTTACCGGTTTCTTTTACGTTGACGAGGAATTCCGGACGGTAATGCGAGGCGAGGATCGCCGCAACGCGGGGTTCAGGATGGTATTCCTGGGTATCGTAGGTCATGCCGCGGGTGGAAACGACCTTCAATGGTTCAAGGGTATCACCGTTCATGATGGTGAATTGAGGCGGCCAGTAGGTGCCACCAATGGCGTATTTGTCTTCAAAGCCCTTCATTTTAGATGTTTCGACCGAACGGGCCTCGAGACCAAGCTTGATTTGAGCCACCGTTGTGGGTGGGTCCATCCACAGATCAACCATGCTAAGCAAGGCATCGCGTCCGGTTACGAACAGGTAGCGACCGGAGGCTGAAATCCGGGAAATATGAACAGCGTACCCGGTTTGAAGGATAGCCTTGATTTTGTAATCATCGCCTGAAATCAAAGCGACCTGACCGGCATCGCGAAGCGTAACTGAAAACAGATTATCCAGATTTAGCTTGTTCATCTGTTTTGTCGGGCGATTTTTGGCAGGATAAAACAGCGTCCATGTATCCAGCATTTGTTTCATGCCCCACTCAGGCGGGGTAACCACTTCTTCAAGAAGATAATTGGCCATGAGATCAACCTGGGCTTCACTCAATTCGCCAGACGTTCCCCAGTTGGGCATGCCGCCGGGAGAACCGTAATTAATGAAATCCCGAATATGCTCGAAACCAAGTTCCTTGGTGCGCTCAGGTTCAAGATTTTTCCCGGTTGCGCCTTTCCTGAGCACGCCGTGACAACCGGCGCATCTTTGAAAGAATATTGTGTTGGCTTGTTCTTTTTCTTCAGCAGATAGTTTGGTTGCGGCTTGAACAGATGATGTCGCGATCGACGCACCCAAAACAAGTGCCATCCCTATTCCAACCAAGCCTAGTCTCTTAATATCCATAAGTAGTACTCCCTCATTTTTTTCTACTTTGTTTTACTTTATTATAATTCTACTTTACTTACTCATACTAAGATGCTAGCGCGCTGAGAATCATTTTGGAAGTGGTTGCATTGACCAAGATCAAATAACCACGAATTATTCAATATAATTGGCAGTGAAATCAGGCCGTGCTAAAAAAAGTATCATGTCTTACCAATGTGCTAGGGGCGCAAAAATTGGAAATTTCCGTTCAAAGGCACATCAAGGGATTTACGGCGGCCGAACTGTTCCAGATCGCCGCTCACGTCGAAACCTATCCTAAGTTTTTGCCCTTTTGCATCGCCGCACGAATCCTTGAAGATGTCCCGGAAGGCCAGGGCCACGACCAGAAGGTTGATAATGTTTTCGGAATGGGGCCTTTTCGTTCCCGCTTCATTACTCACGCCCTGCTTGAGGAACCAGACCGAATTCACATCACGTCGAACGACCCCCAGTTCGAGGTCCTGTCAATCACCTGGAAATTTACGGATGAAGCCGAGGATTCGTGCCTTGTCTCATTCAACATGAAACAGACCTTCAAGTCAGATATGAAGACCCGGCTGGCGAAAAGCGTCGCCAAAAACCTGGAATCAAAACTGATCGTAAAATTCGAGACCCAGGCCAGAAAGGTTTTCAAACGACCCGGTTAGGCTACTCTTTCTTTTTTACTTCCTCGCCTGTGAACGTATCGTCCTGCAGGGACAGAAATGTCAGGATGCCATCAATGTCCGCCTGGGTAAGCGGTATCAGCAATTTGTCGGCTTCCCTGTGGTCGCGCTGTTTTGTCCGGTAATTCTCAAACTGCTTGATCAGGTACGGAATATGTTGACCGGCCAGAAGCGGCGCGCGGACGGTTCCTTCACCCTGGTTTCCATGGCAACGCGCACATAATTCACCATAAACCTTGCCCCCGTGGGCTTCATCGCCCCCAGGATGCCGGGGAATGTTTAGCACCTGCTTGGCTTGTTTCAGGCGCGTAAGCCCGTCAATATCGTCCTTCAGTTCGGGTAGTCGGGTTTTGAGCCGCAAGGTTTCCATATAGGCGGCAACGGCTTCCATATCCTCTTCAGGAAGATCGCGATCATTGGCATAGGGAATCATCGGAATATTTTCACGAACCCGGGTTTTAAAACGATCCAGTTGCCTGATCAGATAATCGATATCCATCCCCGCAAGGCGCGGATAAACCCCGCCGCCGCCGCCCTGACCAAAAGGACCATGACAGGGCGCACAGGTGTCAAAAATTTCTTCGCCCAATTGCAGATCATACTCATCATCTGCGCCCCGGGCTTCGCCGTGCAGCGCAGCAGCCATGAGAACGGCAAGGAACAACGGACGCATGCTCATGGAAGATCTCCGCGACGAAACACCGTGAAACCGGCAATGGCTGAAAACGTTCCGAACAGGGCCGGATAAACAAATCCATAAATCAGGAAACCTGTACGGCCAAAAGCGTCAAGAATGACATGGGCCGACGGCCCCATCAGGACCAGTTCGGGATCGAACACCATCATCGAGGCCGAGCGAAACACCTGCATGGGGTTCAGAAGCGAAATAAGGACGATCAACTGGTGGGGCATTTGCTCGCGAACCATCGCCCCAAGCAGGATCAAATCCAGAAACAGCAACAGCACCAACCAGACGGTAAATGCGACCCCCTGGGCCACATCGGGCGATCGCGCCAAACTGGAAATAAGCATGCCGATACCCAGAAAACACCAGGCCAGTGAAACCAGCAGCCCGACATTGAACAGAAATTCGGCCCAGGGTACGCCGTGCCCCAGAACCATGGCCCAGACGGCGGACAGAAGCATCGCCGCCAGCACCGGCAGGAAGACGATGGCGAAGCGGCCTATCAATTTTCCCCAATACCATGCCCCCAGGGACACCGGCAGGGACAGCAGATATTCAAAGACTCCGGCTTCCCGATCCCCGGCGACGGAACGCACCGTAGTGATCAGAATAAAGATCGGCAAAATAGCCATGGATATCTGAATATAGGTAGTCAGTGTTCTGGAAAGACCGGTGAACCCCATAACCCGTGATTCCGTCAGTCCAGAGCCCAGCAACAACACCATTACCGATCCAAAAACCAGCGCATACACAATGAACCACTTCGCCCGGATCGATTCGGTTACGTCCAGTCTTGCCGTTAGCATCAAGTGGTTCATGGGGGATTTATCCATCATCAGGAACCGCTCTTTGCGGGAACACAGATATGATTGGGCGTGTTGGTGAGAATTTTGTTGGTCATTGCTACAAAGTCAATGCTGCCAGATCGGCCGTGGCGAAGGGCGCTGAAACCGTAATTCATGGGGGTCATTTCGCCGGTCACGTAAAATGCATCCCTGGCATTTAGCCAGATGACGTTTTCACGAGTGGACGTCACTTCGGCAACCCAGATTTCCGTTTCCGCATCGCCTGCCCAGGGCTTTTCATTCAACCAGTTCACGGCGCAGCCAATGTCATCAAATTTGTAGGCCTTGCGCTTGGGACCTCCCCTGATCTGGGCAACGAAACGGGCGTCACTGATCATCATCTGGCACAACTCGCCCGTATCCCTGTCCCAATGAATTTCCACGGGTCCGCTCCGATCACCTTCGAAGCAACCGGCAACGGGCAGGATGGCCAGTGCCGCCAGCAACGTAAACGTCCTTCTACGGGTGACGCACTGACACATCAGGCGACCCCTTCTTTTAATTCAAGGGAACGGATAAGCCCTGCATAACGCGACACCATGCCCAGGAAGCGCAAACGATCGGGTCCGGCAACGGTGCCCTTCCAGACTGTGCCATCCTCCATGTCCCTGAAACCCCATTCGCCCAGTGCGTTGATGAGGGCTCCTTCGTGACGCGACAGGGTGATGGTGCACTGCTGAACTGCGGCGGGATCGACCCTGTCGGCAACGTGATCGTCCAGCACAACCTGACCCCGGTCCAGTTCCACCACCCGGTTCACGAGGGAAGCAACTTCATCAAGGCGGTGGCTGGACATCAGCATCACCGTTTCAGGCGGGCATTCTGAAAGCAGGCGAAAGAAGACCTGGCGGGATTCCGGGTCCAGGTTCGCCGCCGGTTCATCCATCACCAGAATGTCGCAGGCGCGCCCCAGCGCGATGCCAATCAGAAGTTTTTGCTTTTGCCCACCGGATAATTTGACGAAGGGCTGACGGCGGATTGAAGGAACATCAAGACCAAGCTTGCCGGAGATATCTTCCATCCCCGCCGGATCGGTGCCACAGACACTGGCGGTAAAGTTGATCAATTCGCCCACCGGAATTTTTAATGGCGGCGGAAGCTGGGGCACGAAGCCGATGCGGCCCAAAACCCGGGAGCGTTGAGCGCGCGGATCAAGGCCCGAAACGGATACCTTGCCGTAGCAATTGTATTCCCCCAGCAGACAGCGGATCAGGGTCGTCTTGCCTGCCCCGTTCGATCCGACAAGGGCAACCTTGTCGCCTTCGGCGAAGGTCAGATCAACCGCATCCAGTACCGGGCGTCGCTGGAAGGTTTTTGAAACCGCTTCGAAATGGATCATGTCGCCACCCCTACAACAACTTGTTCAAACCCTTGACGTCAAACGTCAGGGATTTGGTCGGGCATATATCGACACACAGACCGCAGCGGGTGCAATCAGGTCCAAGCGCGACTTCGACCTTCTTAGCGTAACCTTTTTTGGTTACTTCAAGGGCGTGCGGCACCAGGCATACCTTGCGGCAGTCGCCTTCATGCAGGCAATTTTCCAATTCGTATTTAACATGAACCGGGGACGTGATTCCCACGAAACCATAGGTCAGGCCGATTGGGCACATATAGCGGCACCAGGCGCGGCGGGTGACGAAAATCTCGAATAACAGCAATCCTGCGACCCAGATCAGGGCGAAGCCCGGGCCGTATATCAGGGCGCGGCTGACAATACCG
Organism: Rhodospirillales bacterium; assembly: GCA_016776705.1. Taxonomy (GTDB): domain Bacteria; phylum Pseudomonadota; class Alphaproteobacteria; order Rhodospirillales; family JABHCV01; genus JACNJU01. The sequence continues at coordinate 17,310 of JADHSW010000015.1, read as the reverse complement.
ACCGGCGAGATGGCTTCGAAAACCGTATATCCCGTCCCCAGCGCCAGAAGAGCAAAGACGATGTAAAGCACAGTGCGTAATCCCCGGTGCATGGGCATGTCACGCACAAGTTTACCCGCCGCCAGACGCAGGTGCAGGAATTCCCCGAATTCCGCCAACAGATGATAAGGACACGCCCAGGAACAGAACGTCCGACCACCAAGCAACCACCACAGGATCAGCACCGTAACCGTGCCAATAACCAGATTGATCAGGATTTCCTTGAAGGCCAACGTTACCTGCAGGGCCGCATTCAAGTCAGCAAAATGAAATCCGACAACCCGTGAGGCTGACATCGAACCTTCAATCAACTGCACATCCAGCGCAAATGACAGTACAAAAAGTCCGTTAACCATAACAATCGACGCCCAGCGCCAGTTGCGCCATTTATGGCTACGCGCAAGGTCCCTTTCGGCGCGAATGGCGGCCGTGCGTTCCTTCTTGCCCTTGATGTCCCGCTTGCTTTCGTGGATCGCCAACGCGTCTTCGCTATAAGCTGAATCGTCCGGCTTATTGGCCGGTTCACGACCCAGCATTTCAAATATGGAAGAGACGAAACTCATCACACGTTCTCCCACGTCTTGCGGATATCCACGACAATGGCCGGGGGGATTACGGGGCAAATCATTTCGCACATGCCACAGCCGACACATTTATCGAACACAATGGGCGTGCCGCTTTTTTTACCCAGCTCAAAGGTATCGCGCTCGATTGTAATCGCGCCTTCAATTGGACATTCGCGCATGCATAGATCACACATTTCCAGATCGTAAGGATGATCGGCTATGCGTATGGGCGTCCATCTGTCCACTTCCATATACCGATGCAGACCATCATGGGACTCCCCGCGGGCCGGGCCTTTGAAACCTTTACCCAGACGGGCCAGACAGGCATTTGGCCGGGACAGTCGGGCGATACCCATGCGCACCTGTTCTTTTTTATCCGTATTGTGGGACAACGCGCCAGTTGGGCACGCAAGGACGCATTGAACCGCGTCACAGGAAAAATCACAGGCCTGTTCGCGGGCGTCGATATAGGGGACGCCGACACTGAACCCTTCGTCCAGATCGCCAAGTTTGATGGCTTCAACCGGACATACCTGAACGCATTGGCCGCACTTGATACAAGCGGCCAGAAATTTTGCTTCTTCAATGGCGCCGGGTGGGCGCAGGCGCGACATCCACTGTTTCACAACAGGGAAAAAGCCCAGCAAGGACGCCCCGACCAGGCCGATGCCAGCGCCGATAGAGCGCAGCACCCGGCGGCGCTCTCGCAATTGGCGCACGGTCACTTTACGACGCGGGATATCCAGGGCGGGGTCGCTGCTCATCGTTATTAATCTTCGTCCTGCTGGGTCATGTACTTTGGAACGCGTTTAGATAACCCAAATGGATCATATTTAAAACCATTCTCAGGTTCCGGTTTCGGCTCATTTTCATCCACATGTCGGGCCAGTTGCACCTCAGGGGTCATTTTGGGCCGGGGATCGCTGAGCAACTTGATCGGCTCGGTAAAGGGAGCCAGACGCTCCATGAAATCAATCACGCTCAAAATCGCCGAACCTTTGAAGAAAGAGGCAGCGGGAACTTCCATCCACAATTGATCGGCGTAAACCTTCATTTCATGGGGAGTATCGCCGATACCGTCCTTATCCAGATCAAAGCCCCGGTAATTGTCCCAGAAATTTCCATCCCATCCATTGCGCTTGGCTGTCGCCCCGGCGTTTACCGACACCTGAACGAAATTACTTTCCAGGCGATTGTCTTCGATGATGTTGCCGGTCCAGTCGTTATGAAAAAGAATGCCAAAGTTGTTAAAAGCCAATCGGTTGCGCCTGATTCGGTTGGTCGTGTCGGGTTGATAGGGAGAAACGTCCAGATAAATGCCGCGGGCGCAATAGACGATGGTGTTGTCCTCGATGGTGACGTCGCTGCTTTCCTTCATGCCGATGCCCATACCCGTCGTTCCCACACCATGGGAAATGCGGTTGTTCCTGAGCACGATACCGTCGCTGTACATCAGAAAAGCACCGACCGTGTTGCCCTTGAAATAATTGTCTTCGACCAGATTGTTCAGGGCATACATGAAATGCAGGCCATAGCGGCCGGAACGAACCTCGTTTTGTCTGATCTTGTTCTTGTTCGAATACCAGACCACCACGTCACGGGAATTGGAAACCTTGTTTTCCTCTATGCGGTTCTGGTTGCTGTACCACAGCCTGATGCCATCGCCACGTACGCCCAGTTCAAAGGCTTTCGATCCGATTGTGTTGCGCATTACCAGATTGTTGTTGGATTGCTGAAGCTCAATGCCGAACAACGTATCTTCTATGATGTTGTCCTTGATGACATTGTAGTTGCCGCGCACCTGAACGCCAGAATCCAGATCGTTGTGCTGATCGCCCGAATTGCGAAGCCACAGGCCCTTAAGGGTCGCCCCGTCTGTGTTTAAAGTAATGACGCTGCCCGTGCCGCCCGCATCCAGCGTCACCCGGCCCTGCCCATCCAGGGTTATCGGCTTGTCAATGACCAGATGCCCCGCATAGACGCCGGGTTCAGGCGTAATAACGTCACCCGCCTTTGCCGCGTCAACAAGGGGCTGCAGGGACGCAAGTTCATCCGCCACCGCCGGGACTCCCCCAAGGGCAAGCCCGGCGAAAGCGATGATCCAAAAGCGGAATTTACATGCCATGGTCTTTTCTAGGAGTCTTCTCCGGTTTCCCGGAGATGTTTGCGACGGATCAAGGCGGCCAAAATCAGGCAAACCGAAATTCCGACCAACATGCCGTATCCGTAATGGGGATAGGAATAGGTATAGAACTGCGCCACCTTGCCTTGTCCCAACACCGTTGGCATGAATGGTTTCAGGGTAAAGGCCCCCATAGCATTCAGGCTATGACCAAACCACCAAAGCCAGGCGGCGTAATCGATGATGAAGAAAACCGGCAACGCCGCAGGCACGACGGCCAGCATCCAATACATAAACCGGGTTTTCCACAGCCCCAGCGTCAGCACGACAAAGGCCGCCAACAGCACGCCGTAGGCAATGTTCGTCGCCATCAGCATCAGCCCGACGGCGCGATTGATGACGTCCATATCGCGGAAATAACGCCCCAGGGCCTCGTTATAACTTTCCTTCAGGGTTTCGACCCCGGACCAGGAATCATAATCTTCCAGGTCAATATCCATGGTCGATGAGACATCGGAAATATAGTTGGGCGATAAGAGATGAATGCCGCCCTCGCCATATAATGCCATCGTCATCCAGGTGCCAATGGCGATGCCACCTAGCCCCATCACCGTGACGCGCAATTTACGTCCCGGCAACATGAAGACGATAATCATTAACCCCAAAAGCGAGAACGAGAAAGGTGACAAGACCCGTTCTACAGGACCACCGGCGGCAATGGGATACATGCCAACGAAGTGGTTGATGGCGTCCATCTCGTGCTTGCAGTTAAGGGCTTCGTCTTCCTGTTTTTCGTCGGACTTGATTAATTCGCACCCGTTGAACACCCCATCCATATGGAAATGGATGCGAATGCCATCGGGGAACGCCGTCGCAGGATACTGGGGAGCCTTTAGCGACACCCACCATGTGGGTGAGACATAGGCAAAGGCCAGAAGTACGAGGGCAGCAAACGCCAGCCCTCGCACAATCAACATCCGGTTATTGTTGTTCTTAGATGTCATTTTTCTCGTTTCCGTCGAAGTGTTAACAAGCGAATACTGGCCTCACGTTAGTTAAAGTCAGGGTTTTCCCAACCAATCGGGGCGATCATTTCCTTTGGTGGCGTCTGGCGGGAAACAAAATCCATGACCGCACGCATGTCTGCATCGCTGAAATCGGCGATTTGCTTGACCATGTCGGGGTTGGCGTTGCGACGCTTGCCGTCCCTGATCCATTCGAACTGACGCAACAGGTACTTGTAGTGCTGCCCCTGGATGAGCGGATAGAATTTGTCCGGCATGCCCTGGCCGTTGTCGCCATGGCAACGCACGCAGTTATCTTTGTAAAGCTGGGCGCCCTTTTCCAGGTCCGTTCCCGGGCCAACACCCGGCTCCGGGTTCATGGGGAGCTTGGAAATATAGTCAGCAACGTCGGCAATGGACTGTGGTCCGCCAATGGATTCAGGTAACGCGAACGGGTACATGGTCGGGTTGTCGCGGTTCAGGGCGCGAATGTCCGCCAGCTGCTTAATTATGACGTTTTTATGCTGTCCGGCCAATTGCGGAAAAGTCCCGTCATCCCGGCCCCAACCTTCGAACAAATGGCATGCGGCGCAAACTTCGTAAACTTCGATGCCGTTTTCGCGGTCGGGCGTCAGGTGCATGGCTTCATCCTGTTCCCCGCCGCCTTCGTTCCAGCCCGCAGCATCAGCGGAGCCAAATGCAAAAGATGTTGAAATAGCAATGGCGGCTGCCACGGCCATAATTTTTTTGAAAGTCATCGTTTTCTCCATTCAGGTGGTCCGTCAGACGGCAAAGCGTGGAGCCCTATTGGGCCGTCCTGTCGATTTGTGAAAGATAATCGGCGAGAGATTTGATCTGCTCGTCGGTAAGATTTTTAACTGCGGCGAACATGGCCGCCGTTTTGCCGGTACTACGAGCCTTGCTCTTGATGTCGCTAATTTGAATCGTCAGATAGTTGTGCTTTTGCCCGGCGATGATGGGGTTACCTTTAAGCGGTTTCTTGCCTTCTTTACCGTGGCAGGATTTGCATTTCTTTTTGTAAAGCTTTTCGCCCGCTGCCGCACTTTCCGGATCGATGGGCTCTGTCGGCGCTTTTGGCTTCGCTGGTTCCTCCTTTGAAAGATAGGCGGCGATAAGTTTGATTTCGTCTTTGGTAATTGTCGGCTTGTTTTCTTCCGGTGTCACCAATGCGCCGCGCATGCCCTGCGAGCGGGGATGCCCGGTATTGTCGGGGCTGCCTTTGCGCTTGCCGCTGATGATTTCGTTGATCTGGCGGATCATATATTTTTCGCTCTGACCGGCCAGGTTCGGGTAATCCATGATGGCCTTTTTGCCGCCGCGTCCGTGGCAGGCCATGCAGGTTTTGGTCATGTAGAGCTTTTTGCCCGGATCTTTCTTTTTTTCCGCCGCATCAACCGGGGACACCGCAAGTGTCATACCCAGGACGAGGCTGCCAAGAAGAGCCGTGGCTTTGATAAGATAGGGCTTCATTCAGGACGCTCCCACAATTTTCTTAGGGTTATTCAAATTCCAAGGAGATGAGGGGGAGAACCGCAATTAGCGGTACTCCCCCTCCCCTTAACTTCAGTCCAGAGTCAGAAGATCACTTGACCTTCTTGGCTCCGTTCTGTTCCAGATAGGTCTTGGCGCGCAAGCCGATATCGGCTGCCTTGACCTGATACTGCCACCACTGGCCAGCCCACAAAGTAGCGTTCTGCCAGTCTTTCTTAGCTGCAAAATCTTCCGCCTTCTTACGTGTGTCGGCGGCAAAATTCAACTGCTCCGTGGCGTCTTCAACCAGCGCAACAACGGCAGGGAAATCCTGGTAGTTGTGCGTCGTGATGAAGCCGACAACAGAATTGATGACATCCTGGGTTGCCAGGTTGGTCGCGAACTGTTTGTCGTAGTCGCCCTGGGCGTAGATCGTGCCTTCGGCTCCCTTGGCAGCAGTTGCTTTGTAGCCCTTGGGCTTGACCATCAGATACCCTTGCATCTCAAGATGCAGCGCCGAGCAGAACTCGGTGCAGTAGTACGGGAACACGCCAGCTTTATCAGCCGTGAAAGTGCCGGATGCGGTCTTTCCTGGCTCAAGAGACAGGTTCACGTTGGTGCCACTGATAGCGAAACCATGGGTTTGGTCTTCAGCACGTTCCAGGTTGGTGATGTGTACGGATACGACATCGCCTTCTTCGACTTCAATAATTTCAGGGGTGAAGTGCGAACGAATGGCGGTGGCATAAACATGCACCCGGTTACCGTCGCGTTCAATGCGTTCCTTGCCCGGACGGGTGCGGTATTCACTGCGTTTGTCGGTACGGCTGTCCCAACCACTCTTGTAGCGAATTTTCGGTTTCAGCTTGTCGGCCGAAATAGCAACCGCGTAATGCGGTTCACCGAGAGGAATCGCCATATCGTAGAGCAGTTCCATCTTGTCGCCACTGATGTCGATCAGCTGATGGTTCTGGGGGTGCAGCGGGCCAACCGGGTTAAAGCGGTCAATAGCCAGCTTGTTCAGGGAAACAAGGTACTTGCCTTGCGGGGTCTGGGAATCGCCTTCCATGGCCATCAGGTGACCGATGTTGTAGTGGATGGAAATTTTGTCCAGAACCTTACCTTCACAGTAGTCCCACTTGGTAACCTGACTGTCCACGTAGATCGACGTGTAGACCGTGCAAGGCTTGGAATCATACTGTGTGTGAAGCGGGCCAAGGCCAACCTGAACCTGCGTGTGCAGGGATTTTTTCAGGTCGAGAATAGGAATGCCGTAGGCGTCTTTACCTGCGAAATCCTTGTTCTTGATCAGACCCATCATTTTTTCGAAGCTGTAAACGTAGGTGTGGCTGTCCAGTTTACCGGCGACGATCATGAATTTGCCATCGGGGCTGACATCCATGCCGTGCGGGCTTTTCGGTTCCGGAACCAGGAACAGGATGCCCTCTTTGACGGCTGTATCCATGGAAATAACTGCATGGCCATTGATCTTCTTGGCTTTGCCTGCGTGGAACAGTTCAACAGCTTTCTTCCAGTTGATCATATGGAAGAAATCGGTGTCCTTCTGGGAACAACCGGCTTCGAACGGAGGACGGCCACTTTCGATGCCACCGACATAACGTTCAGAACAGAACGAGTTGGTGAACGACCAGCCGTCAGAAGGGCCTTTACCAAAATCGGAAAGATCCTGGCTGTAGGGCGGCACTTCGACGGAGAAAGATTCTGCCGGAACGATGCGGCCTTCCTTGCGGTCGAACTTCCAGTAGGTGATGGCGCCGCGATACTTTTCATTGAACTGGTCAAGGGGTACGAAGCCATTTTCCAGCGGAGCCGCGTATTGGGCGGCCTGAAGAACGTAATCGGTGTTGGGGGTAACGAATGGTCCACCGTGTTCCGATTTCAAGACTGGGTTAACAACGATCTGCTTGGTTTCGAAATCAGACAGATCGATAACCGCGAGACGCGGGTTGTTCTTGTCATTGATGAAAAGATACTGACCATCGTAGACGCCGTTGGTTTCGGAAAGTGCGGGATGGTGAGTATCACCAAACGTGATTTCCTTTCCATTGACATTGCCCTGGGCCATCACGGCTTTCGATTCATCATCGAAGCCATAACCCTGCCAGGGTTCAGCTGTGAACACCGCAATATATTTCAGGATACGCATGGACGGGACACCGTAGACAATCACTTGCCCACTTTGGCCACCCGAAGAAAAAGTAATGAATTCGTCGCGTCCGCCGGTCGGGACGTATGTCTTGGCGGCCGCCAGGACGTCCTTCTGGGTCAAACCGCGAGCCTTCATCACGTCTTCAAGGCTATTGGCCGACATGGCTGTTGATGTAGTGGCTAAACCAATACTCAGCGCACCGAGCGCAAGCATTGACCACTTACTTAGGGATTTCATTATTAAAATGCCTCCTATAGGGACTTAATATGCCTCGCCGTTGCAATGGCATGAACGCAACGACCTCAATCTACCGGCGCAATGTGCCTCAACATTAGCCTTTCCTCATTGACACAGGTCAAAGAGCTTCATACTTATTTCACATAGTTTTTCGGCAATTTTCGTCCTCTTTTTTGCAAGGTAATGGACAGCATGAAAAAAGTGCTGCTGCGCACCCTCATCGGTCTGACTGCCATGATATGTACGGCTTTTCCGAGTTTGGCCGAAACCTCGGGTGTTGGCGGGCGCTTTATCATGCAGGACCATACCGGACAGATCATTACCGACAGCGATTTTGAAGGGAGTTATATGCTGATCACCTTCGGCTATACCTATTGCCCGGACATCTGCCCGACCAATCTGGCTGAAATGAGCGACGTACTTGATCTTCTTGGTCCCAGGGGAAACAACATCCTGCCCATTTTCATTACCGTCGATCCGGCCCGCGACACCGCAGACAGAATGAAAGAATACCTCTCCCATTTCCACGAGCGTTTCATCGGCCTTACCGGGTCCGAATCCATGCTCAAGCGCCTGACCGCCTCCTACAAGGTTGCCTATAAAATTCACCAACCAGAAGGCGCGGATGCAGACCAGTACGTGGTCGATCACGCCGCCGGCATGTACCTGATGGGCACGGACGGAAAGTTCCTGGTCAAATTCGTCTACGGCGTCAATCCAAAGGAAATGGCCAAACGCATCGAGGACTTTCTCTAAGTCGTTTCGGGTCGTCAGGATTAGGGTTTTCAGCCAAAAATATACTTGTAAGTGGCTGGCTGTTCCTGTGGGAAACCGGCTTATTTTATTGCATACAACGCGATAACCACTGACGCTTTTCTTCTTTCGCCGGTTCCAGCGAACAGAGTTTTGTTTACCCAATTGTATCGCTGGTCACCGGTTTCCAATCTGGCATGGGTACGCATGTAATATTCTGCTGGATCAACATCTTCCCCCTTTGAAAGTCTCGCCATCACGTCTGGGGGTCCATGGCGAAAACCAGAATTTATAACCTCTATCAAAGCGCCATCGGTTGTCTCAAAAGCATACCTGGTATCAAGTTGCGCACAATCATTGTGAAACACTGTTTGCCAGTCAGCCCCGAGATTCAGGATTGTGCCGGATAACGCATCTCCCTGAACTGTGCCACCAATGATGGGGATAATTCGTCGCGAACCCGAACGCCCAATTCCCATTTCGCGTGGGGGACCCAATTGCACAGTCAGAGTGCACACATACTCAAGGTCAGGCGGTTTCAACATGCAAAATACTCCTGCTCGATTTTTGCAAAGATGCCGGTCCCTATACAGGAAATAGTGTTTGCTATGGGAGTGCCACTAATAATGCCCATGCGGCGATCAGGCAGACCCCGACCCGGACTTTAGTGACTGGTGCCCCTGGAATACGTAATCTTGTTGTAGACGTTATATTTTCCCGACGGTTTCACCATCTTGAGGCGTTTGACCTCCTCAAAGGTTGCTGCGTCATAGATCACCAGCGCGCCATCCATTTCCCAGATACTGACCAGGGCATATTTTCCGTCACGGGTGAATTCCACATGGGCGGCGGTCTTGCCCGGTTCGGGGCGGATCGTCTTGACGATTTCAAGGGTCCGCTTGTCGATAATGTGCAGGACATCCTTATGGGGGCCAAAGAAGACGTCCGTCCAGGCGTAGGGAGTGTTTTCGTGGCTGCGCATAAAGAAGCCCGAACCCAGGGTTTCTATGCGTTTGATCGTCTTCCAGGTTTCCATATCAATGATGCTGATCGCCGCTTCCTTGATATAGGGCGTCGCCATGACAGTACGCCCCTCGTATTCCCAGGTAATGCCTGAGCCGAGATGCGGCATGCCTTCAAGTTCCAGATCGGCAATCTTGCGCCTGACGTCCAAATTGTACACGGCTCCGCCCTTGCCATCGCGCGATGCGCCAATGACTTCGGAATAGGCGGTATCGAAGAAAAAATCGTCCAGATAGTCTTCGGTTTGTATGCGCCTGCGGGCGAACGGTTGCGGTTCCACGATAACCGCCTCTATCTGACCGGCACGGTAGCTATGGACAAAATTTCCATATACCGGTTCTGCGTCAGGATCATAGGACATTTCCCATACTTCCTTGAAATCCTTCAGGGCGGCGATGAAGCTGTTTCTGGGCGGGGCGTTATAGACGGCGCTGACCCGGGAAGAATTTCCCTTTTTATCCGTGGTGTCGATGTACTTGAAGGGCGACAGGTCATGGGCGTTCAAAACGACCAGATTGTGGGGCAGGAAATTTCCCGCCATCACCCATTTACCGTCGGACGAAATCGCAATATTTCGGGTATTGATACCGACACGGATTTCGGCGATGACCTGAAAGCTGAACAGATCGTATTTGCTGACCCAGCCGTCGCGGGACGCCAGATAGACGAAGCGGCCATCCGGGGAATACTTGGCGCCTCCGTGCAGGGCGAAACGCGATTTAAAGCGCCACAGGGGCTCGAACTTATCACCGTCCAGAATCGTCACATGATGATCACCGGTTTCGACAACCGTAAACAGGTTCAGGGGATCGGCTGTGTGAGCCGGTTTATCGGGTAAACTGGCGGGATCAGTATGGATGACATGACTTAACTTCATGTCGCCCATGTCCCATTTCGGAATGCTGTCCAGGGGCGTGTAGATATAATCAACCAGTGCCGTAATTTGATCGCCGGACAACACCTCGTCAAAGGCAGGCATTTGGGTTGCGATGCGTCCCTTGGCAATGGTGGCGATGGCATTTTTCTTGCGCAGCCTTTTCAGGTTGCCGGGAAGCAGGGCAGGGCCGATAGCGCCCAGACGGTCAACGCCGTGGCATTCGGAACAATGCTCTTTAAACGTCGCCTCGACGCCCAGGGTTTCTGCTGATGCGCCCTTCAGGAACAACATGCAGGCAATGAAAATCGCAAAAAATAACCGCATTCGTCGGCTCATACTTTCCAGAGTCTAAAATTTGGAGCTTCGGGCCGCAGAAAACGCAATTACTGTGCGCTTGAAGCCGTCGCTTCGGGAAGTTCTAGCTCACTGAAGGCATCTTCGTAAATCACATCTTGCCAATTCAGCATATGAGCCAGACCAAGTACCTTGCCCACGACCAAAAGTACGGGCGATGGCAGATCAAGATCCTTGACCATCAACGGCAGTTCAGCAAGGGTACTGACACACTGGCGCTGCCCTTCGGTGGTGCCTTTGGAAATCGCCGCCGCCGGGGTTTCCGGTGACATACCCTGTTCGATCAGGTTTTTGGAAATATCGGGAAGGCTGGAAAGTCCCATATAGAAGACAAGAGTCGTCTGCTCGTCGGCCAGGCTTTTCCAGTTAAGTTCCAGTTCCTCACCGGCACGGGCGTGGCCGGTTACAAATCGCACACCCGTTGAAAGGCCGCGATGGGTCAACGGAACGCCCAAAGCCGCGCTGATGCCGGAAGCCGCCGTTACGCCAGGCACAACTTCAAAAGGAACGCCGTGGCGGGCCAGTTCCTCGGCTTCTTCGCTGCCCCGCCCAAAAATAAAGGGGTCGCCGCCCTTGAGCCTGACCACCGTGTGGTTGCTCTGAGCCAGTTTGACCAGCAATTCATTGATTTCTTCCTGGGGAAGGTGGTGATTGTTTGCCGCCTTGCCGACAAAGATGCGCGTGACGCCGGGTCCGACAAGGTCAAGAATTTCTGATGAAACCAGACGATCGTAGACAACCACATCTGCCTCTTTCAGGGCTTTCAAGGCCTTGATCGTCAATAAATCAGGATCTCCCGGCCCTGCCCCCACAAGATATACAGTCGCCTTTTCCCTCACGTCGTCGTCCCTCCGACAAAAGTTTTCAGCCGCATCTTGCCCGCCAGGGCGACCAAGACGCCAAATTTGAGTCATATCGGTAACATGCACTTGAGTTTTGAGAATTGACGACAGTCAAAGCCCTAAATAGTACATGGTGATATTTGATCGGGGTATCTAGAATGTATTACTTGCTCATGGAGGCACTATACAATGAGGAAACTACCGTTAATGGCATCCGCACTTGCTTTGGCCGGATTTGCCTATATCGGCTTACCGGGCTCAGCACTCGCGGCTGAACCGACACTATCCGAGGCCGATTTTGAAGAAGCAAAAACTCTTTACTTCCAGCGTTGTGCTGGTTGTCATGGTGTGCTCCGTAAAGGCGCTACTGGTAAGAGCCTTCTTCCGAAGGACACCATGAAACTGGGGCAGGCGCGTCTTGAAAAAATCATCGCGTTGGGCACCGAAGGCGGCATGAACAACTTTGATGACCTGTTCTCCAAGGAAGAGATCTCCAAAGTCGCCACCTACATTCAGATGGATGTCCCTCCGCCAGCCGAACTTGGCCTGGCTGAAATGAAAAAGCGCTGGAAAACCTACATAAAGCCAGCCGATTATCCGAAGAAGCCCATGCATTCCCGCAATTGGGAAAACTTCTTCATGGTCATCCTTCGTGACGCCGGCAAAATCGGCATTATCGACGGCGACACCAAGGAAATCGTCACCAAGCTCGGCACCGGCTACGCCATTCACGTGATGAAAGAATCATCCGATGGCCGCTTCTGGTTCACCCAAGGTCGTGATGGCCTTATGTCCAAAATCGATCTGTGGATGGACCCGCCGATGGTTGTAGCAACCGCGCAGGTGGCATCCGACGCCCGTGACGTCGCCGTTTCCCATTACGGAGAATGGAAAGACAAATACGTCATTGGTGGTGGTTACTGGCCGCCGCACTTCGTTATCCTGGATGCTGAAACCATGGAACCGCTGAAAGTGGTCTCCACACGTGGTGTCAACATCGATGGCGAATATGTCAACGAAGCCCGTGTTGCAGCTATTTACAACACACCGAACGCCCCGACCTGGATGGTTGCCGTCAAGGAATTGGGACAAATGTGGCAGGTCGACTATTCCGATCTGGACAATCTGCGCATTGAGCAGATCAACACCCACAAGTTCCTGCATGACGGCTTCTTCGATCCGACCCAGCGTTACTTCCAGATTGCGGCAAACGCTTCCGACCGCATGGAATTTGTTGACACCGAAACCCGTAAGGCTGTTGGTTCGCTTGAAACCGGCAAAAAGCCTCACCCGGGACCGGGCGCCAACTGGGTTGACCCGAAATGTGGTCCTGTTGGCGCTACCGTCCACCTGGGCGAAGGCAAAATCACGGTTTGGGGTAACGATCCCAAAGGTCACGCCGACCAGGCATGGAAGAAGTGCTATTCGGTTGAAACAGACGGACCGGGCCTGTTCATCAGAACACACCCGAATTCTGACTACGTGATTGCCGATCAAACAAAGCATCCTGATCCCGAAGTCCAGCAGGCTATTAAAGTCCTGGACAAGAAGACTGGCAAAATCGTCAAGACCATTCGGGTCACGGAAATGGAAACGGCCCTCGCCGTGCATACTGAATTCAATGCAAGTGGATCCGAATTCTGGGTCTCTGTCTGGGTTCGTGGCGGCAAGAAAAACTGGTTGAAGGGTGAAATCGTTGTGTACGATACGAAAACACTGGAAGAAATCACCAGGATCAAGGGTCTGGAAACACCGACAGGTAAGTTCAACGTTTCCAACCGCGTTCATCACAGGACCTAATATTTAAGGTTCTATGACGACAGATTGAGGAGGCGGGAATTTAATCATTCCCGCCTCCTTTAATCTGATTATTATATTTTTTTCTATTTTTATTTTTTCATTTGTTCGGCTATTTAGGCCGTGGCGTTCAACCTGCGAGCGAGGCAGTAGCAGTAAGGGTAGAAGATGTTCAAATTATTCCGTCAGTGGTTTTTCTCACCATCAGCCAAATACTCCTGGGGCAGTATTTTCCTTATCGGCGGCATTGCCGGTATCGTCTTTTGGGGCGGTTTCAATACCGTCATGGAAGAAACCAATACCCTGCAATTTTGTGTTTCCTGCCACGAGATGGAAGAAAACGTCTACGAGGAATATAAGGAAACCATCCATTACAAGAACCGGACCGGTGTGCGCGCCACCTGTTCGGATTGTCATGTTCCCGACCCTTGGGTGCATAAAATGGTTCGTAAAATTCAGGCGTCCAATGAGCTTCTTCATAAAGCCCTTGGCACCATTGACACCCCCGAAAAGTTCGAGGACAACCGCCTGACCCTGGCCAAGAATGTCTGGAAGGCGATGAAGGAAACAGACTCCCGCGAATGCCGCAACTGCCATTCCTGGGACGCCATGACCGACACGAAACAACAGCAGCGGGCCTGGAAGCGCCACAGCACGGCGCGTGAGAACAACGAGACCTGCATCGACTGCCACAAAGGGATCGCCCACAGGCCCGTTCACAAACTGCTTGATGAAGATGACAATCCCTACGACGGAAAACCCGACAGCAGACGCCTGATTTCGAAAGCCGAAGAAGCGGCCCAGAAGGCTGCCGCCGAAGAAGCTAGATTGGCCGCCGAAGCCGCCGCCGCCGAGGCTGCTGCCAAAGCTGCGGAAGAAGCAGCCAAGAAGGCCGCTGAAGACGCCGTCAAAGCGCCCTCCGGCGCATCTGCTGTTCCCGTTGACAATGCCAATTGGGATGATGTTCCAGCCCAGGAAATCGTCCTGTTCTATCCCGGACAGGCTTCCTATGAATGGATTTTGAACGGCAAGGACCACGGTGGCGGGCGCGCAGTGCGCAAGGCAAATGACCGTTGCAGCGAATGCCATAAAACTGAAACCGCGGCCATGGGCGCAAAAATCGTCACTGGCGAAAAAGCCGAATCGACGCCAATTCCCGGAAAACGCGGCTCCATTCCGGTAAACGTCAAAGCCATGCATGACGGTGAAAACCTGTCCCTGCGCTTTGAATGGCCGGATGCGGGACATACTCCGGTTCCTTTCGCCGATGGCGGCAAAATGGATCCGAAAAATCAGATCAAACTGGCTGTCATGTTTGATGACGGCAAGGTCGAAGTCGCCGGTTATACCGGTTGCTGGTCCACCTGCCACCATGATTCCCGTTATATGCCTGATGCACCGAAAGCGGACGCCTTATCCGGCGCTGGCGCAGTGTCGGCAATCATTGACACCAATGACGGCATCACCAAGTACATCCCCGATAGCCGTAGCGAACTTGAATACAAGGGAAAGAACGACAAACCGCGAGGTGGTTGGGACAAACTCCTTGAAAAGGGCGAATTGGACACCAAGTTGGCAGAGGGCGTTTATATGGACCTGACGCGCTATGTCAGTGGCTCTGACAAGGCAGAGGACGGTCGTATCATGGCCCAGCGGGTTCTTGGGCCTTCGGACAAGGTTACATCCACAGGCACCCTGACGGACGGCAAATGGACGGTCACAATCACCCGCCCGTTGAAGTCCGACAAGGCCGGTGGGGTCAGTTTCGAGCCAGGAAACATCTACACCATGGGATTTGCCATTCATGATGACTATACCTCAGCCCGTTTCCATCATGTGTCTTTGGAATACAAGATCGGGCTCGACAATCCGGAAGCGGAGATCAATGCAATCAAGAAGTAGCCAGACAGCAGCATTCCTTATAATTGGAGCCGCCGCCCTGGCGGCGGCTCCAGCCTTTGCGGACATTACCGATGACGAAAAGGCCGCCAAAAGGGCCAAGGTCTGCGCCCAGGCTGACGAACGTTACGCAGAGCTGTTTCCCGGGACCAAGGATGACGGTACCGTCATCGTCAAGCTGTACAAATATCATTTTTGCCCGGGCGACCTTACGGTCAAGACGGGCACCACCGTGCGCTGGGTCAACGTTGATAAAAGAACCAGTCACAGCGTTTGGCTAAAAGAATCCAAAATCAATGAATCCGAAAGGTTCTTTCCTGAAGAACAATGGGAGTTTTCTTTCCAGGCTTCGGGAAATTATCCATACCTGTGCGGCCCGCACTGGGAAAACGAAGGCATGCTTGGCTCCGTGACGGTAACCGAGTAGAACCGGGCGTGCTGCCCATTCATCCATTATACAACAACAAAGAATCTGGAAAAAAAGACATGGCGTTATTGGAATGGAAAGACGACTACCGTACCGGTTTTCGCTCGATCGACTTTGAACATCAAACAATGATATCCAGCATCAATCAGGTGTTTGAGGATGGCACCGGCGAGAAGGAAACGCTTTTAGCGGCGTTGGGCGAAATCCATGCCTTGATTGAAGCTCACTTCGCCCTTGAAGAAAAAATCATGCGCGACCAGCATTATCCCGCCTACATTCCCCATAAACAGGATCATGAACGCCTTCTTGATGAAATCCTAGACATCATGGATACGGTTGAAAAGAAAGGCGAACTAGACACCGCCTCGGCCCTGAGCGAACGCTTGAGCGCGTGGTTTGGCATTCATTTCGCGTCCTTTGACAAGGACCTTCACACTATGATGGGTGAATAAGGGCTATTATTCCAGGGTGATGCGTCCAGCTGCGTTATCGAAGCTAATAACGAGAATTTCCTGAGGTTTCAAATTGACTTCCTGTTTCAGGACATAGTCAAAATCGTCACTATCCGCCTTGGCTTTTGAATCCCAGACGCCAACCGAAATGGTGTGAACTCCCGTGACAACTGGAAAACCCTCATAAAAACTGGAATGCCCGTCTTTCGACAAACCGGTCGGCGTAGCACTGCCCGTAAAGATTCTTTCGCCATCCAGGGCCAGATCGACGATCACAGGCCAGCGTTCACGCGAACAATCCATGGGCGCGCGCATATTGGCTGCTAGTTTCGCCAATTCCTCGCGGCTGCGCTTCTTGCACTCCTGCACATGCTTGCCGGCATGGGTCATGCTCAACTTCAACAGCGCCTTTTCCGGCGGATGGGCAACATAGGCCGGAGAAGTGGAAAAATAGGAAATGACCAAAGCAAACACAGCAAAGGTCGCACCCTGCCCCAATAATTGCAGGGGTGTTTTCTTTGTCGCCTTCATTTTCATTCCGGCGTCGTCCATCTTCTGCTTGCGTTCGGCAGTTTCACGGGCCTCATCGGCCTTGCGCAGACGATTCTGTTCCTTGACTTCCGCCGATGGATTGATGATGTGCTTCAATCCCAGGTTATAAAGAACCAGAACGAAAACCGGGCCGAAGACAACAAGCGGAACAAAGGAAAAAATCGGGAAATCCGGGCTAACGCCCAGAAACTCGTTCGCCGCGAGGATTAGTCCTTTTAAATTCATGCTGCATCTCCCTTTTTTTCTTTGGATTCAAGGGCTGCAAGTGAATCCCGGAAGGAGTCAATTTTCGACGAAAGGTTCTCACCTTGAATACGCGATGCCCAGAATACTTTCAGCCGATCACGCGACACCCGCTTGCGCAGATAGGGATCACGAACTCCGGCGATGCGTTCTTCCGTCCAGCGGTTGCCAAGGCGGCTGAAACAGTCACAGGACTGACAGCCGGTGATCAAGACACCGTCAACACCGTCCTGGGACAGGGTATAATCCATAAAGGAAGGCGGCAGCATCCCGATGCAGGGCATGCTTAACGCAGCGACGCCATCTTTAGTTATGCTTTTGGTATCAGCCGCATAATCACAACCAAAGACCATGACACCGGGACGGCCTTGCGCACTCGGGCCAATTTTTTCAACAGCTTTCCTGGTTTTCTCACGCAGGAGCTTCAGGCTTAAATCGGGTAAATCAATGCCGGTAACCAGT